>DATCVL010000219.1:0-22571 GCA_036566865.1 Microlunatus sp. | reverse complement strand
CGGCGCTGGGTTGCGCCTCGACCGCCTTGGTCGCGGCCTGTTGCTCGGTGACCGACGATCCGCTGATCGGTGCTGCCGCGGCGCTGGCGATGATCACCGCGGCGATCGAACGGGCGGGTGCCGATGCGGCCGGGCCGGGTTCGTTGCGCTGGCGGCTGCTGGACGAACTGTCCACCCTGACCGATGATCGGGTCGCCGCCGTCTCGGTGCGTTCATGATCATGAACTCGTCGAACCTCCGGGACAAGATCGGCGTCTACCTGGTGACGGCCGAACCGGCGACCGAGTCCACGATCGAGATGATCATGGCCGCAGTGTCCGGAGGGATCCGGGTTGTGCAACTGCGGGACAAGAGTGCGGCCACTGCCGATCGCATTGCGTTGCTCCGCCGACTTCAAGATCAGCTCGACCCGGAGGTGATCCTGCTGGCCAACGACGATGTGGCCGCAGCCGCCGCCGTACCCGGTGTCGGCGTACATGTCGGACCGGATGATCAACATCCGGCCGAAGTACGCCGCCGGCTCGGCGACGATGTCTGCATCGGCTGGTCGATCCACCACCTGCAACAACTCCAGGACTCCGCCGCACTGGCGGCCGCCGACTATGTCGCCGCCAGCCCGGTCTGGCCGACACCGACCAAGACGGACACCACCGCACCCTTCGGCATCGACGGGGTACGCCGCCTGCGGGAGGCGCTGGCGGCCGAGATCCCGCTGGTGGGCATCGGCGGCATCAATGTCGCCAACGCCACCTCGGTGATCGACGCGGGTGCCGACGGTGTGGCCGTTGTGTCGGCGATCTGCGCGGCTGCGGACCCGGCCCGGGCAGCCGCCGACCTGCTGTCGGCGGTCGCCATGGCCACCGCAGCCAGGAGTTGATCATGGAACCACCGATCATGTTGAGCATCGCCGGTTCGGATCCCTCCGGGGGTGCCGGGATCCAGGCGGATCTGAAGACCGCCACCGCACGGGGGGTGTACGGCGCCGCGGTGATCACCTCGTTGACGGTGCAGAACACCCGCGGGGTGAGCGGAATCCATCCGGTGCCGCCGCAGTTCGTGGCCGACCAGATCAGCGCCGTGCTGGCCGATCTCGGCGTCGGCGCGATCAAGATCGGGATGCTGGCCACCGCCGAGATCGCCGCTGCGGTCGCCGAGGTGCTGCGACGGCATCCGGGCCCGGCGATCGTGCTGGATCCGGTGATGATCGCGACCTCCGGTGATCGGTTGGTCACCTCCGACGTGACCGCGGTGATCAAGGAACAGCTACTGCCGCTCTCGACGGTGATCACTCCCAACCTGCCCGAGACCGGCACCCTGCTCGATCGTCGACCGCCGACCTCCGTAGCCGAGATGTCCCAAGCAGCACAGGAACTCCGAGCTCTCGGTGTCGGCGCCGTCCTGGTCAAGGGCGGTCACCTGGACCAGCGCCTGCAGACCGAACCGGACCAGGACGTGACCATCGACGTGCTGGCCGACGACGCCGGCGTGATCAACTTCGCCGCGCCGTACGTTGACACACCCAACACCCACGGCACCGGCTGCACGCTGTCCTCGGCGATCGCTTCCGCGCTGGCCGGTGGCTCGGAGTTGCGGCCGGCAGTCGAGTCCGCGAAGGCCTATCTGACCGGCGCATTGCGCGCCGGTGCCGACCAGCACATCGGCTCGGGTTCCGGACCGGTGGACCACCTGTGGCAGGAGCACACCCGATGACCAGCTCGCCGAAGATCGACATCACCGGCGACGGACAGCGGTTGGACGGTTTCGCTGCCAGCGCGTGGCAGTCGGTGGCCGGCTGGTTCACCGCCACGACCGAGCATCCGTTCATCAGACGGTTGGCCGACGGATCGTTGCCGCAGTCGGTGTTCGCCCGCTACCTGCTGGACGACGCGCACTACCTGAAGGGCTATTCCTCGGCGCTGGCCTCGCTGTCGGCTCGGTCCACCGAGCCGGAGGGCACGAGCATGTTGGCGCAATCGGCAGCGTCCGCGATCGAGGCCGAACGATCGATGCATCGGAAGTTCCTGCTGCCGCGCGGCATCGACCCGGATGCCCCGGACGTCGCCGAGCCGTCGCCGACCTGCGTCGGTTACGTCGAGAGTCTGCGTGCCGCGTCGGTGCTGGAACCGCTCGGTGTCGGGGTGGCCGCCGTGCTGCCCTGCTTTCGTGTGTATGCCGAGGTCGGCTCCTGGATCGTCGCCAACGCCTCCACCGATCGCCCCGGAGAGGTTCAGCCGGATCATCCGTACCGGACCTGGATCGACACCTATGCCGACCCCGCCTTCGCCGAGTCCGTACGGGCGGCCGAGGCCTACGCCGACCGCCTGGCCGACGCGGCCGGAGCCGGTGAACGCGCCGCCATGCTCTCGGCGTATCAGAAGGCCACCCGGTTCGAGTGGATGTTCTTCGACGCTGCCTGGCAGGATCAGCGCTGGCCGGATGTGGGCACCGCCGTCGACCGAGCCGTCGCCGAATGCTCGCGATCTGCAGATCGCGTACCACTCGATTAGCGATTCCCGCGGCGGATCGGATATTCTGTCGAGGCTGCTCGGGCACGGTCCGGGCGCCTCGGAGCGGGATTACCCGCCCGAATCTGTTCGACGTACCTCAACCAGGAGTAACTCCAGTGGCTGCCGTGTGTGATATCTGCGCCAAGCGACCCAGCTTCGGCCACAACAACCCGTGGTCCAAGAAGAAGACCTTGCGGCGTTGGAACCCGAACATCCAGCGTGTTCGCGCGGTGGTCAATGGCACCCCGAAGCGGATGAATGTCTGCACCTCCTGCCTCAAGGCCGGCAAGGTCTCCCGCTAACCAGCGACTTCGCCGGGCAACCGGCCAGGGCCCATCCCTCGAGGATGGGCCCTTTGTCGTGCCCTGAGCAGGTCGTCGTGCCCTGAGCAGGTCGAGGGTCACACGGCAACGACGACGGGGATGATCATCGGCCGGCGCCGGTAGGTGTCGCTGACCCACTTGCCGATCTGCCGCCGAATCACCTGCTGCAGCCGGTGCGAGTCGTCGACACCGTCTTCGAGCGCATCGTTCAGCGCCTTGGCTACCCGGTCCCGGATATCGTCGTAGACGCTCGGGTCCTCCAGGAAGCCACGGTCGTGGATGTCCGGACCGCTGAGAACCTTCTTGGCCCGCAGGTTCACCACCACGACCACCGAGATGAAGCCTTCTTCGCCGAGGATCCGTCGGTCGGTCAGCGAGCTCTGACTGATGTCGCCGACAGTGGAGCCGTCGACGAAGATGTAGTCGCACTCGATCTGTCCGACGATCTTGGCCTTGTGATTCCTGAGGTCGACCACCGAGCCGTCCTCGGCGATGATCGTGTGATCCCGCGGTACGCCGGTGGAGACGGCCAGGTCGGCGTTGGCGATCAGGTGCCGCGCTTCCCCGTGGACCGGCATCACGTTGGCCGGCTTGAGCAGGTTGTAGACGTAGAGAAGCTCGCCTGCACTGGCATGGCCGGACACATGCACCAGCGCATTGCCGCGATGGATCACCCGCGCACCCAGCTTGGTCAGCCCGTTGATCACCCGGAACACCGCGTTCTCGTTGCCCGGGACCAGCGAGCTGGCCAGCAGTACGGTGTCGCCGGGCTCCAGCTGGATCGCCGGATGCTCGCGGTTGGCGATCCGGGCCAGCGCCGACAGTGGCTCGCCCTGGGAGCCGGTGGAGACCAGCACGACCTGGTCCGGCCGGTAGTTGTCCAGCTCGCGCAGTTCGATCACCGTGTTCTCCGGCACCTTCAGATAGCCGAGATCGCGGGCGATGTTCATGTTGCGGACCATCGAGCGGCCGACGTACACGACCTTCCGGCCGTACGAGACGGCCGTGTCCAGCACCTGCTGTACGCGGTGCACGTGGGACGCGAAGCTGGTCACGATCAGCCGCTGCTTGCTGGTCGCGAAGACCCGTTGCAGGGCGGGCAGGATGTCCTTCTCCGGCGTGGTGAAGCCGGGCACTTCGGCATTGGTGGAGTCGATCATCAGCAGATCGACGCCTTCCTCGCCGAGCCGGGCCAGCGCGCGCAGGTCGGTCAGCCGGCCATCCAGCGGCAGCTGGTCCATCTTGAAGTCGCCGGTGTGCAGAACCGTGCCGCCCGCGGTCCGGACGAACACCGCCAATCCGTCCGGGATGGAGTGGTTGACGGCCACGAACTCGAGCTCGAATTCACCCAACGTCAGGCGATCGCCTTCGGCCACCGGTCGCGGTTGCACCCCGGACAGCCGATGCTCCTTGACCTTCTCGGCCAGCAGCGCGAGCGTCAACCGGGAGCCGAGCACGGGGATGTCGGGCCGCTGCCGCAGCAGGTACGGAACTCCGCCGATGTGATCCTCGTGCCCGTGCGTGAGCACCAGGCCGACCACGTCATCGAGCCGGTCCGCGATGGTGTCGAAGCCCGGCAGGATCAGGTCGACGCCCGGATGATCATCTTCGGGAAACAGCACGCCGCAGTCGATCAGCAACAACTGACCGTTGATCTCCAGCGCCGCCATGTTGCGCCCGATGTCACCCAGCCCTCCGAGTGGAATCACCCGCAGTGTTCCCGCACGCAATTTCGGAGGAGTCTTCAATCGAGAGGCAGCCACCCGGCGATCCTATCGGTGCCCCGCCCGACACCCTCTCCCCACTGCTCCGGCCGACCCCAAGCACCACCAAGCGCGACGAACCCCGCAGCGGGATGTGAGGCGCCCGCGGCGACGAAAATCGCCAGAAGAGTCGGACGACGGCACAACTCAACACGGCCGAAACGTGGGTCCGGTGCACGGCCCCAGAAAATAAGGGAAGTCCGTGGTTGCCTGCTCGGGGGTTCAGGTAACCACGGACTTCGCCTACATCATTGCGGATTCGGGCCCGTCGCCGCCATTCATTCTGAGTGAAATAGGTCACATTTGAATATCGTCAACCGCCCGTCCAATTCCGATCACCTTCTCGCAACCGGCACTTGCGCGTGCGGGCCAGCGGCCGCTCCCGGGTAGCATCGCCTGCCGTGACCGAGCACTCCGACGCCCACCCGATCGCCGACTCCGTACGGCTGGCGCTGCCCTCCGAGGCGGCGACCATCGCCGCCATCCAGCGTCGGAGTTGGCCGGAGCGGCTGCCGGAGTCGATCAGTGAGCAAATGCTCGCCCAGGCCGGACTGGATCAGATGGCCGAGCTCTGGGAGCAGGCGATCACCCGCCCGCCGGAGGCGCGATTCCGGGTGCTGGTGGCGATCGGGGACGAGCAGGTAATCGGCTTCGCCACGACCACGCCGAGCCCGGATGCCGATGCTCATCCGAAGACCGACGGTGCGATCGACGAGTTCGTCATCGACCGACCGGCCCAACGTCAGGGGCATGGCTCCCGGCTGCTGAACGCCTGTGCCGACACCCTGCGGGCGGATGGCTTCACCCGGGCGTTGTGGTGGCTCGCCTCGACCGACGACATCACCCGCAGCTTCCTGCAGGACGCCGGCTGGGCCCCCGACGGCGCCCATCGCGAGATCGGCACCGACGACGGCGCACACCGAATCAAGCAGGTCCGGCTGCACACCGACATCTCGGCCGACTGAGTCGAGCGATCCGGCGCAGGCCGGACTCGCTCTGACTAACGCGGCATCGTCAGGTCGCTACCGGTGCCCTGCGCCCACACGCCCGACTCCTCGACCTGGACGCCGGTGAGCCGGAGGCCCTCCGGCAGGCTGAGTGGCGGGACCAACGTGTTGACGATGCGTTCCACCAGGTCGTTGGCGAAGCCGGGTGCGTTCGAGGAGTCGATCCGAACGTCGGTCAGCGTGATCTGACCGTGTTGCTGGTCGACCGTCACCGACGCCGTGATCGCGATCTCGGCCAGCAGCCTGATCTTGACCCGGTTGTCCCCCGCATAGGTCACGTTGTGACCGACGAGGGTGGACACCGCCTGGTAGTCCAGCAGGGCCGAACCGTCGGCGGAGTCGATGGTGATGCGATCGTCGGACACGTCCACCCCGTGCAGCTGCGCGGTGATGGTGCGCACGGTGATCGCGCCCGGAAGCTGAGCACTGCTGACATCGTGTGCCGTGACCTCGATCTCGCTGAAGTTCTGGGTTGCCAGCTGGGTGAGGAACGGGAATCCACTGAAGCGGACCTGCGGCGGATCCGGCGTACCGAGCTCGGACTGCAGATTGTTCCCCACGGCACGGCCGACAACGATCGGAGTGATCCGGTCCGCCGCGAACAACACCACCAACACGGCGACCAGGACGATGCCGATCACGAGCGCCGGGCGAGCTTTACGTCTCGGTCGGGTCGGCGGTGGCACCAACACCGTCGGCTCGACCGGCGTGCCGCTCCCGGAGTTCGGCTGCGGCGTCCAGGCGATCGGCGCCGTCGGCTGACTCGACGGGAGTTGATCCGGTGTGAATTGATCCGGTGTGAATTGATCCGGTGCGAATTGAACCGGTGCGAATTGAACCGGGGAGAGTCGATCCGGCGAGACATGGTGCGCGGGTTGCGGGTCTGCCTGCTGGCCGAAGCTCGGACCGGCGGGCTGCCCGAGGCCGGGTCCCGAGCCGGCCGGTTGCTGCCCGCCGATTCCGGGAACGGTCGGCTCCGAGCCGGCCGACGGATCGGGAGCATCGTCTCCCGGTTGCTGACCGCGCAGCCAGTCCGGACCGGACGGATCGGACATCAGCCGATTCCCAAGATCTCTTCGATCCCGATCGTCAGACCCGGCCGATCACCGACAGCGCGGACGGCGGCGATCACACCCGGCATGAAGGAGGCCCGGTCCAGCGAGTCGTGCCGGATCGTCAGGGTCTCCCCCTCGGCACCGAACAGCACCTCCTGATGGGCCACCAGTCCGCGGAGTCGTACGCCGTGGACATGGATGCCGTCCACCACCGCACCGCGTGCCCCGTCGAGCTGAGTGCTGGTCGCATCCGGTACGTCGCCGAGTCCGGCCTCGGCCCGAGCGACGGCGATCTTGCCCGCGGTGGCCACTGCCGTACCGGAGGGGGCATCGGCCTTGTTCGGGTGATGCAACTCGACGATCTCGGCGCTCTCGTAGAAAGCCGCCGCCTGCTCGGCGAAATGCATGGTGAGGACCGCGCCGATGGAGAAGTTCGCCGCGATCAGGACGCCGACGTCCGTGCCATCCAGGACGCCACGCAGGGATTCCAGGCGTTCGGTGGTGAAACCGGTGGTGCCGACGACGGCATGGATCCGATGCTCGATGCACCATTGCAGATTGCCCATCACTGCGTCCGGACGGGTGAAGTCGACGACCACGTCCGCGCCGGATGCTCGATCAAGATCATCGTCGGAACCGATACCGGCGATCAACTCCAGGCCCGCGGCGGCTTCGACCGCCCTGCAGGTCTCCGAGCCCATCCGACCTCGGGAACCCAACACCGCCACCTTGATCGACATCCACATCCTCCTCTGATCATCAGCATCGTCACCGGGCCCGTCCACGAGCCGCAGGATCGCGTACTCCGGGCAGCACCCGAGTCATCCGTCAGTCTCCCGCATGGCGACACTCGGCGACAGTCAGCGGATCCGGATGCCCGATCACGTCGGCCGACATCGACCACCAGCCAATTCGCAAATGCTTGTTTGCAAAGATCTCTTTGTGGTGTACGTTCTCGGCCATGACCGAACGCGAGATCAGCTTCGTCGCTCCGGACGTCTCCCAGCTGAAGGCGCTCGCACACCCGGTGCGGATGCGGATGCTGGGCATGCTCCGGCTGGACGGTCCCGCCACCGCCACCCAACTGGCCCAGCGGCTCGGGTTGAACAGCGGCGCCACCAGCTATCACCTGCGCCAACTGGCGCAGCACGGTTACATCGAGGAAGACGGCGAGCGCGGCAACAAGCGTGACCGCTGGTGGCGAGCCAGTCACGAGTCGACCCACCTGGGTGCCGCGAAGCGGCCGGAATCGCCGGCGGACCGGGATGCGATCGAGGCGTTCTGGCAGGCCTTGGCGATCGCCCATCTGGACACCCTGAGTGCCGGCATGCGCGAACACGCCGAGCTCCCCGATGCCTGGGCGGAGGTGTCGGATTCCAGTGATTGGGCGATCTGGCTCACCCCGGACCAGGCCGACGAACTGCTGACCAAGGTCCACGCGGTGCTCGACGAGACGCTCCATCGTGCTCCGGCCGATGCCGACGACGCACCGGCGGACGCCGAGCAGTTCCTGATCCAGGTGCACGGCTTTCCGCGGCCCGGCCGGGTGGTCGGCGGCCATCGGCCATGATCAACGAGCGAAGCCGCGCGGCCACTCAGGAGCCGACGGCGGGGGCCGCCAACCGGCGTCCGTTCGTCGCCTTCGGTCTGGCGGAGACCTTCTCGTTGGCGGGCACCCGGCTGTCCATGATCGCGATCCCGTGGCTGGTGCTCACCACCACCGGCAGCGCCGGAATGACGGGACTGGTGTCGTTCGCCGAGATGTTGCCGTACGTGATCACCAAGACCCTCGCGGGTCCGATCGTGGATCGGATCGGCGCCAAGCCGATCGCGGTGATCGCCGACGCGGCCAGCGTGTTGGTGATCGCCCTCGTCCCGATCCTGCACACGGCCGGGGCGTTGCACATTGCCGTGCTGGTGCCGATCGTCGCGATCATGGGTTCATTGCGGGGGCCGTCCGACGGTGCGAAGGAAACGCTTGTCCCGCAGGTTGCCGAGTTGGCCGCGGTGCCGCTGGAACGGGTCACCGGCGTACACAGCGCGATCGAGCGGCTGGCGACGACGGTCGGCGCGGCTGCCGCCGGTGGATTGGTGGCCCTGCTCGGGCCGGCGTCGGCACTGGCACTGAATGCCGGCACCTTCGCGGTCGCTGCCGCGGTGATCATGATCGGCGTCCCTCGTGATCATCGAACCCAGCCGGCGGGCCGAGGGTCCGATCCGGGCGGCCTACGACGCTATCTCCGAGATCTCAACGAGGGTTGGCGATTCCTCCGTACCGACGCGGTGCTGGTCGGGATGACGATCATGGTGGCGATCACGAACCTGCTCGATCAGGCGTTCTCCGCGGTGATGATTCCGGTGTGGGCCAAGGAGTCCGGACACGGTGCGCTCGGGATCGGCCTGTTCGGTGCGTTCTGGTCCGGCGCCTCGGTGCTCGGCGCGGTTCTGGCCGCGGCCCGAGCCGACAAGCTGCCCCGACTGGCCGTTTACACGGTGGCGTTCCTGATCGCCGGCGCACCGCGATTCGTCATCTTCGCTGTCGATCCTCAACTGGCTGTGATCTTGGGATTCTGCGTGATCGGCGGCTTCGCGTCCGGCTTCATCAACCCGATCCTCGGCGCGGTGATCTTCGAACGGATCCCGAAACCGTTGGTCGGCCGGGTCAGCACGCTGAACAGTTCCCTGGCCTGGTCGCTGATCCCGTTCGGCGGACTCCTCGGCGGCGTCCTGATCGCCGGTCTGGGCTTGCCGGTCGCCCTGCTCACGGTCGGCGGCGGCTACTTCCTCACCACCCTGATGCCCCTGGTCCGCAAGAGCTTCCGGGAGTTCGCGCACCGGCCGGAGGCCGCGGCCGATCCGCGTTCGCCGGTGCCGAGGTCTTGACCTCAACACAAGTCGAGGTTGCACGCTGCTGGGTATGCATGCGATCCGACAACACCGCTTCGGCGGGCCCGAAGTCCTCGTCGTCGAAGAGGTTCCTGATCTTGAACCGGGCGCCGGCCAAGCCCGGATCGCGGTCGAGGCCAGCGGCGTACATCTGCTCGACACCAGCATCCGGCGCGGCGAACAGGGGCCGATGCCGCTCCCCCGGCTGCCCACGATTCCGGGCCGCGAGGTCGCCGGAACCGTCGACCGTCTCGGGCCCGGCGTCGATCAGGACTGGCTCGGACGCCGGGTGGTCGCCCATCTCGGCCCGGTGCCCGGTGGCTACGCCGAACAGGCGGTGACCAAGATCGACAACCTGATCCGGAATCCCGATCCCCTCTCCGCAACCGATGCCGTCGCCCTGGTCGGCACCGGCCGGACCGCTCGCGGCGTACTGTCCGAGGCGGCGATCGGAGCAGACGATGTGGTGCTGATCCCGGCCGCGGCCGGCGGCCTTGGCTGGCTGATGGTGCAGTCGGCACTTCGTGCCGGCGCCACGGTGATCGCGGCGGCCGGCGGTGCCACCAAGATCAAATCGCTCAAGCGGCTGAACCCTGACCTGGTGCTCGACTACGGCGAGCCGGGATGGGCCGACGCGATCGCCACACCACCCACCGTGGTGCTCGACGGCGTCGGCGGCGAGATCGGCCGGACCGCGCTCGAACGGCTGGCACCGGGCGGACGGATGATCATGTTCGGCTACTCCTCGGGCAGCCCGACCTGGCTGACGACCGAGGATCTGCTGGGCGGCTCGATCAGTGCGTCCTGGGCACTCGGGCCACGGATGGCGGGACGACCCGGCGGGATCCGCGCGCTCGCCGAGGAAGCGATCGAGCTCGGCGGCCGAGGCGAGTGGCGGCCGTTGACGACCAGCTATCCGCTCGCCGAAGCGGCCCGCGCCCACCGCGCCCTGGAGGAACGTCAGACGCTCGGCAAGGTCGTCCTGGTCAACTGACGGACTTATACAAGGACCCTTGTACGTAGCGCGGAGTCATTCGAGACTGTTCCCCATGACCCGCAAACCCGCCGTCGAGCGCCATCTCGACTCGGCACCGACCCCGGAGGCCGACTGGCCACCGTCCGGCGGCGAGATGATCGACGCGCTGATCGCCGTTCATCACCCGGCGCGGCGACGGCTGTACGAGATCCTCACCGTCGACGGCCCGGCCAACGTCGGCCAACTCGCCCAGCGCACCGGGCTGGCCGTCGGTTCGGTCAGTCACCATCTGAAGCGTCTGCACCGGGCCGGGTTCGTGACTCCGGCGCCAGAGTTGGCCCGCGACACCCGGCAGTCCTGGTGGCGTGGCGTACGACGTCGGCTCAGTTGGTCCGCCGACGAATTCCTGCCCGGCAGTGTGGCCCGCGACATCGCCGACGTCGCCGAACGCAACAACCTCGAGCACCACACCCGGACGATCACCGCCTGGATGCGCGACCGCTCCGACTACCCGGAACCGTGGGACGGCCTCGGCGTCTCGAGCGACAGCCTGAGTCGGGCCACACCGGAACAGTTCGACGAGTTGCAGCAGCGACTGGCTGAGGTCGTGTCCGAGTGGCAGGAACGCTGCTGGGCCGACGCGGACGAGCGCCCGGAGGTCGAGCGGATGCCGGTCCGCACCATCCTGCGGGCGTTCCCGAGCGATCCGGGCGTGGTGTGAGCACGGCCGCTCCGACCAACCAGGTAACCCTGGTCGGTGCCGAACCGCCGCCCGTCCGGCGGGACAAGGTGGCTTGGGCCTGGGTGATCTTCGCCGCCGTCTCCTGGTTCGGCGACTCGGTCTTCAGTGTCGCGCTGGCCTGGACAGCGGTACGGGAGTTGTCGCCCGGGATGGCCGGACTCGTGGTCGGCGTCGGCACCGTGCCGCAGGCGCTGTTGATGTTGTTCGGTGGCGTGATCGCGGACCGGATGGACACCCGCAAGATCATGATCATCGGAGAGCTCTTCCGCGCCGCGGTGTTGCTCGGGGCCGCGATCGGATGGCAGGCCGGCCTGCACACCGCGACGTTGTTGATCATGGTCGAGCTGCTGTTCGGGATCGCGGTCGGGTTGAGCGCGCCCGCCCGCTCCACCCTGGTCCGGCAGCTGGTCCGGCCGGCCGATCTGATCGAGGTGAACGGCTGGATCCAGATCGGCAGCCGGCTGGCCGTACTCGGCGGCGCGCCGGTCGGCGCGATCGTGGTGGCCACCGGCGGGCTGACGCTGGCGATGTTGATCGACGCCACGACCTTTCTGCTGATCGCGCTGGTGTTGATCTTGATCATCCGGATCCGCTACCGGCTGCCTCGGCAACGGGAAGGCACGGCCTGGAGCAATCTGAAGGACGGCTTCGGCCATCTGGCTCGGCATCGCCGGCAACGTTCGCTCACCCTGGGCATCTGCGCACTCAACGTCTTCATCACGCCGGTGACCGCCGTCGGCGTCTCGCTACGGGTCTCGCACTCGGGTTGGAGCGCGACCTGGGTCGGGGTCAGCCAGGCAGCTCTGGCGATCGGAGCCATCGTCGGCAGCATGATCGCGATCCGCTGGCGGGGAACCCATCTGGCCCGGCGCGGCTTCTGGGTGCTGGTCCTGCAGGGCGTCGGCTTGGCGGCCGTCGGGGTCCCGCTGCTGCCGGTGCTGATCGGCGGGATGATCCTGATCGGGCTGACTGCCGGACTGGCGTCGGTGTGGATCTCCGGGGGGTTCCAGCGTGAGATCAGCCCCGACTATCTCGGCCGGGTGTCGTCGCTGAACCGGCTCGGCGATCTGGCGATCACGCCGATGATGACTCCCCTGTTCGGTGTCGTCGCCGGCGCCAGCAGCGTGCTGGTCGCCACCCTCGCCTGCGGAGCCGCGATGTCGATGCTCTGCCTGTTCGTCGCCACCCGCCGCGAAATCCGTACGTTGGAATGATCATGGTCCTTGGGTCGCGGGCCCTTCTCGGGGGGCTCGGAGTCCGGTGTGTCGGGAACGACGGCCGACGTCGCTTCCCAGCTCCGGTCGAGAAACGTACGCAGACCGGGGGCTTGTAGGCGTCGTTTCCCAGCTCCGGTTGAGAAACGTACGCAGACCGGCGGCTTGTCGGCGCCGTTTCCCAGCTCTGGTTGAGAAACGTACAGGGCCGCAACGTCGCGGCACCGAAACCCCACTCCGGTTGGGAAACGTACGCAGACCCGCGGCTTGTCGGCTCCGTTTCCCCACTCCGGGCCGAAAACGTACGCAGACCAGCGGCTTGTCGGCCCCGTTTCCCAGCTCCGGTTGGAAAACGTACGGCGACCCGCGACGCGACGACGCCGAAACTCCACTCCGGGCGGAAAACGCACGCGGATCGGTTCGGCAACGTCGTCGGTGCAATCCACCAGGCGACGGCGTCGGCCATCGAAGTGGACACCGCCGAATCGTCCAAGTGCCCGGACGGCGGGTGGGTTAGCGTCGGATCGATCTGTGATTCGCCGGCTGAGGAGGCACCGTGATCACCAGGACGTTCCCGATCATCGCGGCCGATGATCTTGACGCCGTGAAGAGGTTCTACATCGACTTCCTCGGATTTCGGGCGGTGTTCGACAGTGACTGGTTCGTCGATCTGCAGTCACCCGAGGAACCCTTGCTCGAGATCGGTGTCTGGCGAGCTGATCACGAACTCGTGCCACCGGGACTGTCCGGGCCGCCGCGCGGCGTGATGATCGATGTGGTGGTCGACGATGTTGATCAGGTGTACGCCGGGGCCGTGCGTCGCGACCTGGAAATGATCATCGCGTTGCGGAACGAGCCGTACGGTCAACGCCGCTTCGTCACCCGGGATCCGGCCGGGACGATCGTCGAGATCAGCACCCCGGTGCCGATGACGAGCTGAGAAAGTCGGCCGACCGCACAGCGAGGTCCGGAGCATCATCTCAAGCCGTGTCAGGAGCGTGGCAGGCGCGTGTCAGACCGGCCACCGACAGTGGCTGCATGAGTCGTTCAGCGATCGGCCGGGTCGAGCCGGCGGCAGGCAGGTCACCAGAGCAGTCACCGACCCAGCACGGCGGCGATGATCGGCGGACCGCTGCCACTCGACTGTCGGGCCCGGTCGTCCAACTCTCCGGGGTGTCCCGGGTGTACGGCTCGCGGAGCACCGCGGTCCGTGCGCTCGACGACGTCGACATCGCGTTCCCGGCCGGTTCCTGGACCGCGATCATGGGCCCCTCCGGCTCAGGCAAGTCCACCCTGCTGCATTGCGCGGCCGGGCTGGAGCGGGTCAGCGCCGGGCGGGTCTGGGTCGCGGGACGGGAGATCACGAACGCCTCGGACGCCGAGCTGACCCGATTGCGCCGCGCCGAGGTCGGATTCGTCTTTCAGTCGTTCAATCTGATCGGACCGCTGACCGCGGAACAGAATGTGGCGATGCCGCTGCGGTTGGCGGGCCGGCGGCCGGAACGCCGAGTGGTGCGCGAGGTGCTGGACGCGGTGGGGTTGGCCGACCGCGGCAAGCACCGTCCGCGCGAGCTCTCCGGAGGACAGCAGCAGCGGGTGGCCATCGCGCGGGCGATGGTCACCAGACCTGCGGTGCTCTTCGCCGACGAACCGACCGGCGCGCTGGACACGAAGTCCGCCCGGGCTGTGCTGGCTCTGATGCGCTCGATGGTGGACGAACGGGGCCAGACCACGATCATGGTCACCCACGATCCGAGTGCCGCGGCCAGCGCCGACCGGGTCGTCTTCCTGTCCGACGGGCGGCTGATCGACCGGCTGGAACACCCGTCCACCGGGCAGGTCGCCGAACGGCTCGCCCGGTTGGAGCGGTGATCATGCTGTCGATGGCAGGGCAGACCTTTCGTGATCGCTGGCAGGTGTTCGTCGGGGCGATCGTGACGGTCTGCCTCGGAGTCGCTCTGGTTCAGTCGTCGTTGCTCGCGCTGATCTCGGCCGCGACCGCTGCTGTCCCGCCGGGCCTCTCCCAGGCTGGGGCCGCCGCGTTGCAGGAGGGATACGACTATGCCGTCACGCTGCTGGGGATGGTGCTCGGATTGGCGACCTTCGTCGCCGTCTTCATCGTCGGTACGACCTTCGCATTCACGGTCGCGCAGCGGCGGCAGGAGCTCTCGCTGCTGCGGTTGACCGGCGCCAGTCGGGGCCAGATCCGTTCGCTGTTGGTCGGCGAAGCGGTGCTGCTGGGCCTGATCGGCTCGGCCGTCGGCGCGCTGCTGGGGTTGCCGGTGATGCGGCTGCAGGTGTGGATGCTGATTCGCCTCGATTTCGCTCCGCCCGGCTTCACGGCACGGTGGCTGCCGTGGGTGTTGCTGGTGTCCATCGGAGCCGGCGTGCTGATCTCGGTCCTCGGAGTGCTGGCAGCGTCCCTGCGCGCCGCGCGGATCCGTCCGCTGGAGGCCCTGCGGGAAACTGGCGAGGCCGTCCGGGTGATGACCGCATCGCGATGGGTGCTGGGCATCCTGTGCACCGCCGGTGGTGTGCTGCTGCTGGCCTTGTTCCCCGCCGGCGACACCGAACGTCCGGTCTGGTTCGTCCAGCTGACACCGTTTCTGGTCTCGGTTCCGCTGGTCGTCGGCTTCAGTGCCCTGGCTCCGCTGATCGTGCCGCTGGTCGGTCGGCTGCTGGGGCTGATCTTCCACGGCCGGCTGGCTGAGCTCGCCTTGGCGAACCTGCGCTTCGACGCACGGCGCAGTGCCTCCACGGCGGCGCCGATCATGGTCCTGGTCGCCTTCGTGGCCAGCATCGGGGCAACTCTGGGCTCGGTCAGCGCGGCGGCGCAGCAGGAAACGTTGCACAGCGTCCGAGGTGACCTGATGGTCCTCACCGACCGGCCGGCCGCCTCCGAGTTGGCCGGAGTCGATGGTGTCGACTCGGTGTCACCGCAGACCACGGTCCGGTTCGAACTCAGATCCGGCGACGACTACGGCAACGTCTGGTATCTGCCGTACGACGGGCTGGCAGCCGATCCGGTCAGCTACGGCAGGGCGCATCAGGTGCGGGCCGCCGCCGGCGATCTGGCCGACCTGACCGGGCCCGCCATCGCGGTCAGTCCGAGCGCGGACCCGGGGCGGGACTGGCAGGTCGGAGACATCCTGCAGCTCCGCGTCGACGGCAAGGAACGAGCGGTGCACATCGTGGCCCTGCTGCCCTCGACCGTGTCAGGTCCGTACTTTGTGTTGTCGCCCGAGCTGGTGCCGCCCGACGCCGGTCCCTGGCAGAACATCGTCCGGCTCGCCGACCATGCGGACGAACCCGATGTCGAAGCAGCACTGGGCGAGTTCGGCTCGGTGCAGACGCTCCGAGAGTGGGTCGACGAGGGCGCGGCCGCCCAGGACCGAGCGACCGGGCACATCATGATCGTCTTGCTGTCGATGACGATGCTCTACACCGTCATCGCGATCATCAACGCGGTGGTGATCGCCGCCTCCGGCCGACGCCGCGAGTTCGCGGTGGCGCGGGTGACCGGACTCAGTCGCGGCCAGGTCGTCCGGGTGGCTTTCTGGGAGTCGCAGGCGGTGGTGATCATCGGGCTGCTGCTGGGCGGCGTCGCCGCGGCCGGCTCGGTCGTCGGCGTCTCGGTGGCCATTCACCGTCTGATCGGCATCACCGTGATCAGCATCCCCTGGCCGCTGCTGATCGGGCTGGCACTCGGTGCTGCCGTCCTGGTCGGCGTGACCAGCGTCGTCACGTCTCGGTCTCACACCCGCACGCCGCCGGTCCGGCTGATCGGCGCACGCGAGTGAGGTTCCGGGCTAGTTGATCAACTTCTCCAGGCGTTTCGTCGGCCGCTTCGGGCCGACGATGCCCAGCACCGCGGGTCGGGACACCAGGGCGGCGGCAGTGCGGCCGATCTGGTCGGTGTCCACTTGGTCGTAGGTGTCCAGGAGTTGGGAGACGCTGCGATCGTCTCCGGTCAGTTCGGCGGTGCCGAGCCTGGCCATCCGACTCTGCGGACCTTCGTACGAGAGCACGGTCTGGCCACGCATCTGGCCCTTGGCCCGCTGCAACTCCTGCTCGGTGACGCCGTGTTCGGCGACCCGTTCCAGCTCCTGCCGGACCAAGATCAAGATCTCCTCGACCTTGTCCGGTGACGACTGCCAGTCGACGCTCCACAGCCCGCCGTCGGTGTAGCTGGTCTCCCCCGCCTCGATCCCGTACGCCAGTCCGCGTCGTTCCCGGACCTCGATGAACAGCCGCGAGGACATGCCTCCACCGACGATCACCGACAACAGCCCCAGCGGGAACCGTTCATCGTCGAAGTGCTTAGGCCCCGGGTAGGCCAGCGAGACGGTCGTCTGTTCGAACGGCCGCCGATCCACGATCAGCGACGGCAGCCCGGCGTCGACCGCACCGACCGGCTGACGACGCGGATGCTCGGCGGGGCGACCGAAGTCGCCGAGCCCGGTCAGCAACTCGATCAGATGATCATGATCAACCTGACCGGCCGCGGCGACCACCACCGAACCGGGGTGGTAGTTGCGCTGCCAGTGCCGGACGATCTGGGCCCGGGAGAGCTCACTGATGCTCGCTTCGGTGCCGATCACCGGCAGGCCCAGCCCGGGTTGCGGCAGCAGTCTGGAGGTCACCAACTCCTGCACCGATTCGATCGGGTCGTCGGAGTGCATGGCGATCTCGTCCAAGATCACCGTCCGCTCGGCCTGCACCTCGTGGCTGAGGATCCGCGACGAGGTGATCATGTCCGACAGCACGTCCACGGCCAGGTCCGCGTCATCACCCAGCACCCGGGCGTAGAAGCAGGTGTGCTCCTTGGTGGTGTAGGCGTTGATGTCGCCGCCGACCGACTCGATCGCGGCCGAGATCTCCTCCGGCCGCCGGCGTCGGGTGCCCTTGAAGAGCACGTGTTCGAGGAAGTGCGAAGCGCCGTTGAGACTTGGCGTCTCGCGGACCGAACCGACATCGACGAAGAAGCCGACACTGAAGGTACGACTGTGCGGCATCCGTTCGGTGACAACACGAAGGCCGCTCGGCAGCACCGTCCGGCGGACTTCGCCGCCGAGGTACGGCCGAACGGCCACTCGTGATCTCCGATTACGCGTCATGGAAGACGATCAGGCGTCCGCCGGCTCCTTCTCGGTCTCCGGCTCACCCTCGGACTCCTCCAGCACCGGGACCAGCGACAGCTTGCCGCGGTCGTCGATCTCGGAGATTTCCACCTGCAGCTTCTGACCGACGCTGACCACGTCCTCGACGGCCTCGACCCGCTTGCCGCCGGCCAGCGGACGCAGCTTGCTGATGTGCAGCAGGCCGTCCTTGCCGGGCAGCAACGAGACGAATGCACCGAAGTTGGTGATCTTGACGACGGTACCGAGGTACCGCTCGCCCTTCTCCGGCATGGTCGGGTTGGCGATCGCGTTGATCATGGAACGGGCGGACTCGGCGGCCGCGCCCTCCTCGGCACCCACGTAGATGGTGCCGTCGTCCTCGATCGTGATCTGAGCGCCGGTGTCGTCCTGGATCTGGTTGATCACCTTGCCCTTGGGACCGATCACCTCGCCGATCTTGTCCACCGGGATCTTCATGGTGATGATCCGGGGCGCGTACAGGCTCATCTCATCGGGCTCGTTGATCGCTTCGGCCATCACCTCGAGGATGGTGGTCCGGGCGTCCTTCGCCTGCTTCAGCGCGGCGGACAGCACGTCGGCCGGGATGCCGTCGAGCTTGGTGTCCAGCTGCAGCGCCGTGATGAACTCAGACGTACCGGCGACCTTGAAGTCCATGTCGCCCATCGCGTCCTCGTCGCCGAGGATGTCGGTCAGGGTGACGTAGTGGGTCTGGCCGTCGACCTCTTCGCTCATCAGGCCCATGGCGATACCGGCAACCGGGGCCCGCAGCGGCACACCGGCATTCAGCAGCGCCAGGGTGGAGGCGCAGACCGAGCCCATCGAGGTGGAGCCGTTGGAGCCGAGAGCCTCGGACACCTCACGGATCGCGTACGGGAATTCCTCCCGGTCCGGCAGCACCGGCACGATCGCTCGCTCGGCCAGCGCACCGTGGCCGACCTCGCGCCGCTTCGGCGAACCGACCCGGCCGGTCTCGCCGGTCGAGTACGGCGGCATGTTGTAGTTGTGCATGTACCGCTTGGTCGTCTCCGGACCGAGGGTGTCGAGCCGCTGCTCCATGCCCAGCATGTTCAGCGTCGAGATGCCCAGGATCTGGGTCTCACCACGCTGGAACAGCGCCGAACCGTGCACCCGCGGCACCACGCCGACCTCGGCCGACAGGGTGCGGATGTCGGCCAGACCGCGGCCGTCGATGCGCACCTTGTCCTGCAGCACCCGCTGCCGGACGATCTTCTTGGTCAGCGCACTGAAGGCACCGGAGATCTCCTTCTCCCGGCCCTCGAACTGGATCTCCAGCTTGTCCTTGACGATCGCCTTGTACTGGCTGATCGCGTCGTTACGAGCATTCTTGCCGGCGATCTGGGTGATCCGGTCCAGTTCCTCGCTGGCCTCGGCCTCGACCGCGGCGAAGACGTCGTCCTCGTAGTCCCTGAAGATCGGGAACTGCGCGGTCTCCTTGGGGAACTGCGCGGCCAGCTCGGCCTGCGCGTCGCAGAGCGCCTTGATGAACGGCTTGGCCGCATCCAGACCCTGGGCGACGATCTCCTCGGTCGGTGCGGTCTTGCCGCCACGCACCAGATCCCAGGTCTGCTCGGTGGACTCGGCCTCGACCATCGCGATGGCGACGTCACCGTCGGGCAGCACCCGGCCGGCAACGACCATGTCGAAGGCAGCGTCCTCGAGCTGCGAGTTGTCCGGGAAGCCGACCCACTGATCGCCGATCAGGGCGACCCGGACGCCGGCGACGGGGCCGGAGAACGGCAACCCGGCGAGCTGGGTGGACATCGAGGCCGCGTTGATCGCGACCACGTCGTACAGCTTGTCCGGGTTCAGCGCCAGCACGGTGATGACGACCTGGACCTCGTTGCGCAAGCCCTTGACGAAGAGCGGGCGCAGCGGGCGGTCGATCAGCCGGCAGGTCAGGATGGCCGACTCGGACGGGCGACCTTCGCGACGGAAGAACGAGCCGGGGATCCGGCCCGCGGCGTACATCTTCTCTTCGACGTCGACGGTCAGGGGGAAGAAGTCGATGGCATCGCGCGGCTTGGACTGCGCGGTGGTTGCCGACAGCAACATGGTGTCGTCGTCGATGTAGACGGCGGCCGAGCCGGCGGCCTGCTGAGCCAGCAGCCCGGACTCGAAACGGATGACGTGCTTGCCGAAGGAGCCGTTGTCGATCACGGCTTCGGCGGACTTGATACCTGGTCCCTCCACGGGATGTCCTCCTCTTGCTGTTCCCTCCCGATGGAGGAAACAAACGGTGCGATTGCACCCACACTCCCGGCCGTTGGCCGCGGGTTTGCGGTGGCCGGGGCTCATGACGCATCGGGCACTGAGATGGTCGGGCGCTGCGACTCAAGGCGAGCCGCGGCCGACGCAGTGCGACGCCTGACGACTGGCGTGGAGGCCGGTCTTCGATCGAGGTCCGCGGGGTCCGTACGAGGACGGGTCCCGAAAACCACTACCGAGGACCGAGAACGCCAGTCGAGCAAAGCGTGGGATGCAATCCCTGTTCAGTGGTGACTATTCACTTGTGCTACCCGAGTTGTCGGAGTCCGAGGGGTGCTCTCGCGACCCAGATCGGCGACAACCCGGAGGTATGAGAAGAGCGGTTCTCCGAGGAGAACCGCTCTACTGCTTCAGCGGCGCAGGCCGAGTCGCTCGATCAGCGACCGGTAGCGCGCGATGTCGCTCTTCGCGATGTAGTTGAGCAACCGGCGGCGCTGACCGACCAGCAGCATCAGACCACGACGGCTGTGATGGTCGTGCTGGTGCTCCTTGAGGTGCTCGGTCAGGTGAGCGATCCGGTGGCTCAGCAGCGCGACCTGGACCTCGGGGGAACCCGTGTCACCTTCGCTGGTCCCGTACTCATCGATGATCTTCTTCTTCTCCGCAGCGTCGATCGACACTAGCTCTCCCTTCGGTTTCCCGTTGCGCGGCGCCCCCGGAAACTGCAGTGCAGGTGTCACTCGGCGTGACTGGGGAGCTCTTCGGTGTCCGCGGCCGTTCTGACGGCAGCCAAGAGATTACCAGTGCAGACCTGTTGCGGGCGAATCGTCGGTCGCGGTCACCGCGGGCCGCTGATGTGCCCGTCGACAACCAGCGCGGCCGCCAGCGCGGTCATCCGGCTCGGGTAGTCGCGGAAGTCGTCGAAATGCACGGCGATGTGTTCTGCACCGGCCGCACGGTAGGCGGCGATCTCCCCTGCCACCGTACCGACCGGCCGACTGTCGTCCCATTGGATCCGGATGCCCGGCGACACGGTCCGCTCACCCGCGAACTCACCCAACTCCTCGATCCGGCGGGCGAGATCATCTGCCGGCATCGGGAGGCCCTGCCAGTTGTCGGCGTAGGTCGCGGCCCGGCGGAGCGCGCGCGTGCTGTTCCCGCCGACCAGGATCGGCACCGGCGGTGTCGGGGCCGGGGCGAAGACGCCTTGATCGAATCCGAAGCCGTCGGCGGCGTACGGGCCACGGCCGACGGCGAAGAGATGGCGGATCAGCGCCAGGGCGTCGTCGGTGGTCCGGCCACGCCGTCGGTAGTCCGCCCCGACTGCGGCGAACTCCTCGGCCGACCAGCCGGTGCCGACGCCGAGCACGACCCGGCCGGCCGACAGTTGCTGCACCGTTGCCACCTGTTTGGCGAGTACGAACGGGTTGCGCAGCGGCAGCACCAGGACCGAGGTGCCGAGCTCGATCCGCGAGGTCACCGCCGCCAGGTGACTGAGCGTGACGATCGGCTCGTAGACACCGCCGAAGGTGGCGCCGAAGTCGCCCGGCGGAAGGATGTGATCAGGCAGGTAGACCCGGTCGTAGCCGAGTTCCTCGGCCTGCTGCGCCAGCTCGACCAGCGTCGATGCCGGCATCGACGCGTCCTCGTCGGGCAGCACGACTCCGATGTTGATCTTGGAGCCGGCAGCGATCTTCGACTCAGTGCTCATGCTCCGGCCAACCGGCCCGGCGGCCGGCGCATTCCCGAGGCCGACCGCCGGGAACCGACGGCTCAGCCGTGACCGAGGAGTCCACCGCCATTGACCTGAAGGATCTGACCGGTGGTCCAGCCGGACTCGGCATTGCACAGGTAGGCCACCGCCTCGGCCACTTCGGAGGGCGTGCCGGCGCGGTTCATCGGGATCCGGGCCAGCCGGGAGCGTACGGTCTGCTCGTCGCGGCGCCCGTCCCAGAACTCGGTGTCCGGGACGAAGCCGGGGGCGACCACGTTGGCCGTCACCTGCTCCGGCGCCAGCCGACCGGCCAGGTCCCACATGTAGCCGTTCAGCGCGGCCTTGGCCACACCGTAGGCACCAGCCCCTCGCAGGCCGGCGACGGAACCGAGCAGCACGATCCGCCCGCCGGGCCGCTTGATCGCCGGCAGCAGGGCCTCGGTGATCAACACCGAGGTGATCACATTGGCGTCGAACTCGGTCCGGAAGCTGTCGGCGATGTCGGTCAGCGACGAGTTGCCGCCGTGGTGGCTGCCGCCGACGTTGTTGATCAAGAAGTCGATACCGGACTCGGCGGTGATCACGTTGGCCAACTGGTCGACCTCGGCCGGATCGGCCAGGTCGGCGGCGCGGAATTCGACCAGCTCATCGCCGTGCGTCTTGTTGATCTCCGCGGCAGCGTCGGCCAGGACGTCCTTCCGTCGGCCGACGATGATCACCCGGGTGCCATCGGCGGACAGCCGTTTGGCGATCGCCCTGCCGATGCCGGTACCCCCGCCGGTCACCACTGCTGTTCTCATCATCACGCACCTTTCCTGTTGCTCGGGCCGGTCAGATCCGTGCTGCAGCGCACCTCGGACACCGGCAGTTCGAAACGGTCGTCGATCTTGGTCCTACCGTCAGGAGACCAGCCGCGACGGCGGTAGAACCCGACCGCCCGCTCGTTGCCGGGCAGTACCCGGAGGTAGCCGGTCCGAAAGCCCATCGCGATCAGTCCGGTCTCCGCCGCCGTGAACA
>DATCVL010000218.1:0-3467 GCA_036566865.1 Microlunatus sp. | reverse complement strand
ACAGCAGCATGGACGTCGCCATCTCGTCCAGCAACTGCTGCTTGCTCTGGAAGTGCCAGTAGAGCGCCGGCGCCTTGACGTCCAAGGCGGCCGCGATCTTGCGCAGGGTCAGACCGTCCAGACCCTCGGAGTCCAACAACTCGAGGGCGGTGCGGATGACGACCTGGCGGTCCAGTGGCATGGGCGAGATTCTGCCAGCCCCTTGACGAATTTAACAACGTTAAGCACACTGGGAGCAATCGTACTTAACAGCGTTAAGGAGTCAGTCATGAAGGCAGCAGTGATCGAAAACTTCGACCGGCCGCCGACCTACCGGGACTTCGCGGATCCGGAGCCGACCGGGCGAGAGGAACTGGTCGAGGTGGTCGCCAGCGGCCTGCATCAGATCGTCCGCGGGCAGTCGTCCGGGCAGCACTACTCGTCACATCGGCAGTTGCCGATGATCCCCGGGGTGGACGGGATCGCCAGGCGGTCCGACGGCAGCCTGGCCTACTTCGGCGGCCTGCGGGCTCCGTACGGGACCTTCGCCGAGCGCGCAGCGGCGGCGATGCTGATCCCGCTGCCGGATGATCTTGATCCGGCCGTCGCAGCGGCATCGATGAACCCGGGCATGTCCGGCTGGAACGCTCTCGCCCTGCGGGCCGAACTGCAGCCCGGACAATCGGTCGTGGTGCTCGGCGCCACCGGCGCATCGGGCCAAGCCGCCGTGCAGGCGGCCAAATTGTTGGGAGCGGCCGACGTGATCGCCGTCGGCCGGTCGGCCGAGGCACTGCGGTCGGTGGCACAGACCGCGGACCACACCGTACGGATCGACGTAGGTGCCGATTGGCAGACCCAGGTGGCAGCCCTGGCCGACTCGGTCGACGTCGTCGTCGACTACCTCTGGGGCGATCCGGCCGCCGGACTCCTCGGCGCACTGGTCACCGGGCGCGCCGACAGCACCCGGCAGCTCACCTGGGTGCAGGTCGGATCGATGGCCGGTTCACCGCTGAGCCTCGACTCAGAACTGCTGCGCAGCTGCAACCTGCGCCTGATCGGCAGCGGCCTCGGAAGCTTGCCGATGGATCGGATCGCAACCCAGCTGCCGATCTTCGTCGAGCACCTGGCGGCAGGGCGGCTGCAGGTCACACCGGCTCGGCGGCGGTTGGCCGACATCACCGACGCCTGGTCCGAGCAGGTCCCGTCGGGTCAGCGCCTGGTCCTGCTCCCCGACTGACCGGTCCAACTCCCCGACTGACTGGTCGCTGCTTCACGTCCCCGATGCCCCTGCTGCCCGATCGAGCAGATCGCCGCGCCGAGATGTCGGGCACCAGGAGGTCTCAAGACCCTCCTGGTGCCGGCGGGCCCTCGATCCTTCGGTAGCTGTTGATGGTGACGCCGGTGGCGCTGACCGTGCTGTGCACGAGCTCGAAGCGGGTCATGGTGCCCGTGTCACCGAACATCCGCTTTCCACCGCCGAGCAAGATCGGGAAGGTCAGCAGTCGGTACTCGTCGACCAGATCGTGGTGCTGCAGCGCCGAGATCAGCTGCCCACTGCCGAAAACCAGGATCTCGCCGGCTCCGCCCGCCCGGAGGCGATTCACCTCGGCCGGCAGGTCCGGCCCGAGCCGGATCGTGTTGTTCCAGGTCGGATCGGGAGATGTCCGCGAGACGAGGTACTTGGGCATCCGGTTCATCGCCGCGATCGCCGGATCGGTCGCGTCGACCTGCTCCCAGCTGGTCACGAAGTGCTGATAGGTACGCCGTCCGAGCAGCATCCCGGCGGCATCGGCCGTGGTCGAGCTCATGAATCGCGCGACGGTGTCATCCATGTAGGGCTGCACCCAGCCGCCCAGCAGGAAACCACCCTCGCGATCCTCATCGGGTCCCAGCGGAGCCTGGATCACTCCGTCCAAGGAGACGAAGTTGACCACCACCACGGAAGTCATCTGAACGCCGCCCGACGGTTCGGCTGCTGCGCAGCCACAGTCATCGACGGATTGGGCGTCATCTGCGACCTCTCAACGGCGCAACCAGCTGGACAACATCGGCCCACCACCGGCGGTCGGCGTCGTTCGAGCGTCGAAGGGTGGACGAGTCGGACTCTAGCGGGACGATCCGCGGCCGGGCGCCCGTGCGGACTGATCGCTCGACTCCAGCGGACCATGATCAACCACGATTCGAGATCGCGTATCACACTCTGGACGATTCTGCGGGATCAACTTGCGCCACGCATCCGCCGGTAGTGAAATGTCGGTCAGTTGTGTGATGAGTGTCAGCGCCAAGCCCCGGCTTGCTGACCGGCAACCCTCCTCCGCGGTGGGGTGCCCCGGGTGAACACACGGTCGGGCCCACACCGGGCACCGGCAAGCGCGGGTCCTCCGACGACAGGGCGGGCCCCTGAGCCTGAGGAGTCGATCCATGTCGGTCGCCAGCCTGTCCAGCCGTACCCGTGGTGACGCCGCCGATGCAGAGCCCGCCTGTCCCAGCCCACGCGGGTCCGTCGGCCCGCGCGAGATCAGCCAACTTGATCGGGCCCGAGTTGATCATGGTCGGGTTGATCATGGTCGGGTTGATCATGGTCGGGCGCTGGACGCGTTCGGCCCGTTGGCCGGAGTGAGCGGCTACGACCTCCAGGTGCCGCTGATCGACGGCCGTAGCGTCCGCTACGCCAACCTCGATTACGCCGCCAGCGCACCGGCGCTGGATGCGGTGATCGAAGATCAACAGCGCGTTCTGCCCTACTACGCTTCCGTGCATCGCGGCGCCGGGTATGCGTCCGCGGTCAGCACGGCGCTGTACGAACAGGCTCGGCAGACAGTCGCCGAATTCGTCGGCGCCCGCAGCGAGGATCTGACGATCTTCACCCGCAACACGACCGACGCGCTCAACCTGCTCGCCGACGCCGTGCCGGCGGAGGTCGGTGTGGTCTGCCTGGACATCGAGCATCACGCGAATCTGCTGCCCTGGCAGGGATTGCAGGCCACCATCGTGCCGGCCTCGGCGACCCTGGCAGCGACCCTTGATGATCTTGACCGGGTGCTGGCCGAGACCGGCGCCGGACTGCTCGCGATCACCGGAGCCTCCAATGTCACGGGCGAGGTACTACCGCTGCGCCGGCTCGCTGATCTTGCCCATCGGCACGGTGCACGACTCGCGGTGGACGGCGCCCAGCTCGTACCGCACCGCCGGATCAACATCGCGGAGTCCGGTGTCGACTATCTCGCCTTCTCCGGCCACAAGATCTACGCCCCGTTCGGAACCGGGGTGCTGATCGGTCGGGCCGACTGGCTGGACGCCGCCGACCCGTACCTGGCCGGCGGCGGCGCGGTACGCAAGGTCACCGTCGAGCACACCGATTGGGCGACCGGCGAGGCGCGGCACGAGGGCGGTACGCCCAATGTGCTCGGCGCGGCAGCCCTCGCATCGGCCTGCAGGGCGATCGACGAGATCGGTGATGACCATCTGCGTCGGCACGAATGGCGGTT
>DATCVL010000217.1:0-9805 GCA_036566865.1 Microlunatus sp. | reverse complement strand
GATCTTCTTCACCCTCTATTCGTCCGCGTTCGGCAGCCCGGACAACGGCCCGACCCTGGCCAATTACGTCGCGCCGATCATGATCTTCGCGGTCGCCGAGGTCTTCGTGCTGACGCTCGGCGAGATCGACCTGTCCGTCGGTCAGGTGTACGTGTTGTCGCCGTTCCTGGTGGTGTACCTGAACAACGCCGGGCTGAACGTGATCATCAGCATCGTGGTGTCGCTGTTGATCTCGGCGCTGATCGGCTGCTTCAACGGCCTGGTCACGGTACGACTCAGGGTGCCGTCCTTCATCACCACCCTGGGCACCGTGTTCGCGCTGAAGGGTGTTGTGCTGCTGTCGTCGGACGGGATCCAGGTCAATCCGGCCGGCACCGGCACGCTGACGACGGTACTGGGCGGCTGGTCGTTCTCGGAGATCATCTGGGCTCTGGGTATCGCGGCGATCTGTCACGTGATCTTCCGCCGGACCAGCTTCGGCCTGCACATCACTGCGGTCGGCGGCAACCAGGTGGCATCCGGGGAAGCCGGCATCAAGGTCGGTGTGATCAAGGTCTGGTGCTTCGTACTCTGCGCCTTCCTGGGCGGCTTCATGGGCATCCTGGACGGCTACCACATCGGCAGCCTCAATCCGGGCACCGATGGTCTGACGCTGATGTTCTACGGCGTTGCCGCCGCGGTGATCGGCGGCACGGCCCTGACCGGTGGCCGGGGGACCATGATCGGTGCCGCCATCGGCGCCATCGTGCTGGGCATCCTGGAGGACGGCTTCAACATCATCGGCGTGAACGCCTTCGCCTATCAATTGGTGCTGGGGTTGGCGATCCTGGGCGCGATGATCTTGAACGTGCAGTTGGAACGGGTCCGGTCCGGCCGGATCGAAGGCCGCGGTTCCTTTGCCCGGTTCCTGATGCGGGTCGGCGGCACCGGACGAAAGCAGCGACAGGAGTGATCAACCGTGAGCAATGAATCCGGCGAGGTGCTCCGTGCGGAAGGGATCACCAAGAGCTTCGGGCCGGTCACCGCGCTGCGCGGTGTCGATCTTCATCTGGGCGCCGGCGAGGTGCTCGGAGTGGTCGGCGACAACGGCGCCGGCAAGTCCACCCTGGTCAAGATCATCACCGGCTACCAGCCGCCGGACGACGGTCAGCTGTACGTGGACGGTCAGCCGGTGAATCTCCGATCGGTGACCGATGCTCGCCGGTACGGGATCGAGACGGTCTTCCAGGACCTTGCGCTGGTCGACGAGTTACCCGTTTACCACAACCTCTTCCTCAATCGGGAGGCCACCGTCGGCGGCGTGCTGCGGCTGCTGAACAACCGGCGGATGCGCGCCGAGGCGCGGCGGTATCTGAAGGACATCGGCATCGACATCCCGTCAGTGGACGTGCCGGTGGAGAAACTGTCCGGCGGTCAGCGGCAGGCGATCGCGGTAGCCCGGGCGACCCGGCAACCCGGGATCAAGATCTTGTTGCTGGACGAGCCGCTGGCCGCGATGGGCGCCAAGGAGGCGTCGTTGATCATCGACCTGGTGAAGAGTCTGGCCCAGTCCCGGGGGGTGTCGATGTTGGTGATCGACCACAACTACACCCACATCTTCGAGCTCTGTGATCGGGTGAACGTGATCCAGCAGGGCCGGGTGACGTTGGATCAAGCCACCAGCGACACCTCGGTGGTCGAGCTCACCGAGTACATGGTTTCGTCGTTCCGCAAGCAGATCGAGGCCGCCCAGGGCTGACGGAACCGTCCAGGATCAGCCGGCCGGCCGGCATCCGGTGGACGGAATGGACTAGCCCGACGGAGGCAGGTAGCCGACGTCCGTCCAATCCACGGTCGACCGACCGAAGGCGCCGTAGTTGGCCAGCGTGGCCCGGGTCGCCACCAGTTCCGGTTTCTGGCCGGCCACGGTCGCGGTCCGCACCTCGCAGCCGGCGATCTTCGCCACCGAATCGGCTTGATCGGGATCGGAACTGATGTCGACGGAGTCGATCAGATTGGCCTTCAGGTCAGCGAGTCGATCCTTCGCGGCCACCGTTCGGAAGGTGAGCTGGGACAGCTTCGCCGGATCGCCCCACCAGTCCGGGTCGACGGTCTCGATCAGCACCCCGAGCTTGTTGTCGGTGCGGTCCACCTCGAACGGGCCGGCCAGCCAGTCGTTGATCTTGGTGATCGAATCCCAACCGTCGTTGAAGGTGTCCGGATCGGCGACCGCCTCCTTGGGCAGCAGGTACTGGAAGGTGCTGGGCCAGTCATCGAAGGCACCTCGGTAGGTGACGATCACCTGCTGCGGATCCGTACCCTGCTTGACCGAAGCGATCTGGGCGAACTTCTTGGTGTCGGCGCACTTGAAGCTGACGTTCTGGCCGTTGCAGGCCTTCCAGTTGGCGACGAAGTCCGCCGCCTCGATCGACCGGCCGTCGCCCCACCGCGCATTCGGGTTGATGGTGTACGTGACCACCTGCGGGTTGTCGCCGCTGGCGTCGACCCCGGCCAGATAGTCCGGGTTGGGGGCCGGGTTGCCGTTCGCGTCGTAGTTGAACAGCTGCGGCAGCAGCGAGCTCATGATCAACAACGTGTCGGCATCGGCGTCGGCATGCAGCGGATTCCACTGCGCACCGATGGCTGTCACCGGCAGCCGGAGCTCGCCGCCCTGGGCGACCACATTCCGAGGCTGGCTGTTGATGCTCACCGCGGCGGGCCCGGACGGGGTCGGGGTGCTGCTCGGGGTGTCCGGGCCGCCGCCGCTGCAGGCGGCCAGCAGGCCGAACAGGGGTGCCACTCCCAGGGCGAGCAGCGGGCGCCAGCTCGCGGCTGCGCGGCGTACCGGGCGGTGTGTGTGTTGATCAGTCATCGCGGCCACAGAGTAGGTCAGATCCATCCTTTGAACCACATCCGCGACAACCACTTCGAGTAGGGAAGCAGTTGGTCGGTGAGGATGGGGTAGATGTAGGCGAAGTTCACCGCGACCAGGGCGACGAACACTCCGGCCACGATGCCGCCGATCATCCGTCTTCGTCGTTCGTCCCCGGTACGAGGTCGCCGGCCGATCAGCAGGCCGAGGCAGAGTGCCACCGCCATCGCCGAGAACGGGATGATCGCGATCGCGTAGAAGAAGAACTGCGGCCGCCCGGTGTACTGGAACCACGGCAGCCAGGCACTCAGCACGCCGACGATCGGGATGCCGAAGCGCCAGTCGCGGCCGCCGACCCACAGGATCAGGGCGATCACCAGGGCGATCACCGCACCCCACCACAGCAGCGGGGTGCCGATGCCGCTGATCACCCGCAGGCAGTTCTCGCCGCCGGCCGGGCAGCCGTCGGTGCCGGGTTTGATGTCGTTGACCGCATCGATGCCGATGGTCCGGGCGATGATCAACCAACCGGCCGGATTCGCGTTGTAGGTATGGGTTTGCTCGTTGATGTAGGTGCCGGTGTGGAAGGCGTAGATGTCCTTCTGATAGTGCAGGAAGGAGGCGAACGCGCTGCCGAAGACCTTGGTCGTGGTGGCATCCGGGTTCTCCGCAGCCCACTGCCGGTCGTAGCCCCCGGAGGTGGCGAACCAGGTGGTCCAGCTCAGCACGTACACGATCCCGGAGACGACCACGACCGAGACGAAGGCCGGGACGCCGTCCTTCAGGATCGCCCAGGCCGACCGCCGGCCGGCGCCGGCCAGTTTGCGGGCCCCGACGTCCCAGGCCAGGGCCAGCAGGCAGAACGCCGCGATCATGTACAGCGCGTTCCACTTGGTGCCCAGCGCCAGCCCGAACATCAGCCCGGCAGCCAGCCGCCACGGCCGGAACAGCATCAGCGGGCCGAAGTCGTGCCCCAGATCAGGCTTGCCGGATCGGACCAGATGATCGGCCAGTCGATGCCGGAACCAGTCTCGGTCAGCCACCAGACAGGCCACGCCGGCGACCACGAAGAAGGCCAGGAAGATGTCCAGCAAGGCGATCCGGGACATCACGAAGCTCAACCCGTCCACGGTCAGCAGCAGCCCGGCCAGACATCCGATCATGGTCGACCGGCTGACCCTGCGGACGAGCCGGATGGTGATGAGGATCAACAACGAACCGAAGACCAGCGACGCGAACCGCCAGCCGAAGGAGTTCATCCCGAACAGTTGGATGCCACCGGCGATCAGCCACTTGCCGATCGGCGGATGGACCACGAATTCGGCGGTCTTCTCCATCACGTCCGGATGCCCGGCGACGATCGAGGCGTTGGCGTCGTCCGGCCAGTTGCGTTCGTAGCCGAACTTCAGCAGCGAGTACGCGTCCTTGGCGTAGTAGGTCTCGTCGAAGACCAGATAGTTCGGCCGGCCCAGATGCACCAGGCGCAATGCGAACGCCAGGGCGGTGATCACCAGCGTGCTCAGCCAACCGATCAGCCGATCCGTCGGCACCGTCGGCCGAAGGCGATCGACGGTGCTCGGCTGTGGGGCAGGAAAGGGCGGCAGCAACTCCGTACGAGGCACCACGGCGCGGGTGCCGGCAGGCGTTCCGGGTCGCGGATTGCCGAACGTCGCGGGCTCGGCCGTCCCGGTTGCCTCCTGAGTCACGCGCGCCATATTAGGTGGCCGCAGCGGTGCCCACTCAGCGCGCGCCCAGCCCCGAGACAGGTGTGAAACGCTGGGGCGGTGCCGAATCTGGAGGGTGACAGCGGGGCCGCAGCGGCGGACGGAAGTCCGACGGCCGTGCCCGGATCGACGCACGGCGTGATCGTCCTGGCGGCGACTCCGATCGGCGACAGCCGGGACGCCAGCCCGCGACTGTTGGCCGAGTTGCAGGACGCCGATGTGATCGCGGCCGAGGACACCCGGCGGCTGCAGCGACTGCTGGACCGGCTCGGGGTGCAGACCTCGGCGCGGGTGCTGTCGTACTTCGAGGGCAACGAGGCCGGCCGGACGCCGCAACTGCTGGATGCGGCGAAGAACGGTTCGCGGGTGCTGCTGGTGACCGATGCGGGGATGCCGTCGGTCTCCGACCCGGGCTACCGCCTGGTGGCGGCAGCCGTCGAGGCCGACGTCCAGGTCACCGCGGTGCCGGGGCCGTCGGCGGTGCTGACTGCGCTCGCCGTGTCCGGGCTGCCGGTGGATCGCTTCTGTTTCGAGGGTTTCCTGCCCCGCAAGCCGACGGAGCGGCAGCGGAGGCTGGCCGAACTCGCTGCCGAACCCCGCACCCTGGTCTTCTTCGAGTCCCCGCACCGCTGCGCCCAGATGCTGGCCGACCTGGCCACCGTCTTCGGGGCCGACCGTCCGGGCGCGGTCTGCCGCGAGCTCACCAAGACCTATGAGGAGGTACGTCGCGGCGGGCTGGCCGAGCTGGCCGAGTGGGCCGCCGAGGGCGTACGGGGCGAGATCACCATCGTGGTCGCCGGTGCTCCCGACGGACCGGCCGAGGATGTCGACGCGGTCGCCGAGGTCGCGGAGCTCACGGCCGGCGGGATGAGGCTGAAGCCGGCGGTGGCACTGGTCGCCGAGCGGCACAAGCTCGCCAAGAACGCGCTCTACCAGGCGGCGCTCGCGGCCCGCGGGTAGCGGTTCCTAGGCTGTCGGGGGTGAACGACCTTCAGCACCGGGAACGCCGGGCCGCATCGACCGAGCAGGGACAGCGCCGTAATCTCGAGCGGCCGTCCGCCCCGGATCCATTGCCGCATCCGGTGGTCGACACCCACTGCCATCTGGACGTGGCCGACGGACGGTCCGACGTCAGCCCGGCTGAGGCGATCGAACTGGCCGCTGCGGTCGGTGTCACCCGGATCGTCCAGGTCGGCTGTGATGTCGACGGGTCCCGCTGGGCCGTGCAGGCCGCGCACACCTGGCCGAGTGTGGTCGCCAGCGTCGCGATCCACCCCAATGACGCCGCCCGGCTGGGGGATGGCTTGGACGCGGGACTGGTCGAGATCGAGAGGTTGGCCGCCGACAACCGGGTGCTGGGGATCGGCGAGACCGGGCTGGACTACTTCCGTACCCGGGACGCGAGCGGCCAGGCGATCCAGAAGGCGTCGTTCGCCGCCCACATCGCGCTGGCCAAGCGGTACGGCAAGACGCTGGTCGTTCATGATCGCGACGCCCACGCCGACATCCTGGATGTGCTGGACGCCGAGGGCGCCCCGGACCGGATCGTGATGCACTGCTTCTCCGGCGACGCCGACTTCGCCCGGGCTTGTCTGGATCGCGGCGCCCACCTCGCCTTCGGCGGCACCGTCACGTTCAAGAATTCGACCGCGCTGCGCGAGGCGCTGGCGATCACCCCGCTGGACCGGATCGTGACCGAGACCGATGCGCCCTATCTGACCCCGGAGCCGTACCGCGGCAGGCCGAACGCGTCCTACCTGATCCCGTACACCGCGCGCCGGATCGCCGAGGTCCTCGGCGCCGATCTGGAGTCGGTCTGCCGGGCGCTGGACGACAACGCCTCCGCGGCCTTCGGCGGCTCCTGGCCGACCGCCGGCGGTGGAGGCGCGAGCTGATGGACTTCTTTGAGGTGGTCCGTCAGCGCCGAATGGTGCGCCAGTACGACACCGGCCGGGCGCTGCCCGAGGGGTTGCTGGACCGACTGGTCGATGTCGGCCTGCGAGCTCCGACGGCCGGCTTCACCCAGGGCGTTTCCTTCCTGATCTTGGACGAGCCCGCCGACCGGGAGCGGTTCTGGGCTGCCAGCTCCGGTCCGGGGGAGCCGGACCGGTGGCTGCGCGGGATGCGTACGGCGCCCGCGCTGATCCTGGTGCTGACCAGCGCCGACGCCTACCTGGACCGGTATGCGTTGCCGGACAAGGGTTGGGCAGCGGGGCCGAAGGACCCGCGACCTGCGGAAGCGTCCGCAATGAACTGGACGGCGCCGTACTGGTTCGTCGATGCCGGGATGGCGGCGATGGCGATTCTCTACGCCGTGGTGGATGCCGGGTCCGAGCTGGGCGGCTGCTTCTTCGGGGTGCCCGCCGATCGCGTCGACCGGGTCCGCTCGGAGTTCGCGGTGCCGTTCGAGCAGGAGGTGGTCGGGGTGGTCAGCGTCGGCTATCGGGCCGTCGCCGAGCGCCGATCCGGATCGCCGCGCCGACGCGCTCGCCGTCCCCGTACCGAACTCGTCCATCGGGGTCAGTGGTCGGCGGTAGACGAATCACCGCGCAAATCTTGAGTGAAATCTCACATCACACCCGCAACCCTTGGGACTGAGGTGACCGATGTGACTACCTGCGGGTAGCGGCCCCGTCCCTTCACCGTTATGCTCTCGTGACGTTGTCGACGCCTAACCGTGATGGAGAGCCGTGCGAAAGATTCTTCCGATCGTCGTGGCAGGTGCCGTTGTGGTCGCAGCCTCGGGTGGAACCTTCGCGTATGCGACCGCGGACAAGCAAGTGACCTTGTCCATCGATGGCCGGCCACAGACGGTGAACACCTTCAAACCGACCGTTGCCGGACTGCTCGAATCCCGGGGCGTCAAGGTCAGCGACCGCGATCAGGTCGCCCCGTCCCTGGACAGCAAGTTGACCGAGGGAAGCCAGGTTTCGGTGCGATACGGCCGCCAGGTGACGGTGGATGTCGATGGCAACAAGAAGACGTTCTGGACGACGGCCCAATCGGTCGGTGCGGCACTGCAGGTGGCCGGTCTGGCGGGCAAGGATGCCGAGCTGTCGACCAGCCGCAGTGCGTCGATCAATCGCCAGGGTCTGAGCCTGACGATGGACACGATCAAGAAGGTCGAGATCACCGCCGGCGGCAAGACCAAGACTCTGCGGACGACGGCCGCAACGGTCGGTGAGGCGCTGAAGAAGGCAAAGGTGTCGGTCGACGACAACGACAAGGTGTCGGCCGCGCTGAGCGCCAAGCTCATCGACGGGAAGTCGATCAAGGTCATCGATGTCAGCACCAAGACATCGAAGAAGACCAAGTCCATCGACTACGACGTGGTCGAGCGCAAGACCAAGAAGTTGGACCGCGGCGAGACCCGGGTGCACACCGACGGTGAGCAGGGCGAGCGGACCTACACCTACCTGGTCACCAGCTACGACGGCAAGGAACACGATCGTCGACTGATCTCCAAGGAGACCACCGAGGACCCGGTCGACAAGGTCGTGCTGGTCGGCACCCGCAAGCCCGACCCGGTCGACACCTCCGATTCGGGCAGTTCCGGCGACTCGGGCAGTTCCGGCGGCTCCGACAACGATTCGGCCGCCTCGGTCCCGTCCGGCAGCGTCTGGGACCGGTTGGCACAGTGCGAGTCCGGCGGCAACTGGGCGATCAACACCGGCAACGGCTTCTACGGCGGCCTGCAGTTCACCCTGCAGACCTGGAACGCCTACGGCGGCAGTGGGATGCCGAACCAGGCCAGCCGCGAACAGCAGATCGCGGTGGCACAGAAGATCCAGGCAAGCCAGGGCTGGGGCGCCTGGCCGGCCTGCAGCTCGAAGCTGGGCCTGAGCTGACCCGACTGCTGGACCCGACGGCGGTCCGTGAACTGGCCACCCGGCTGGAGCTTCGACCGACCAAACAGCGCGGGCAGAATTTCGTCACCGACGCCAACACCGTTCGCCGGATCACCACCTTGGCCGGAGTCACCGAGTCCGACACCGTGCTGGAGATCGGGCCCGGCCTCGGCTCGCTGACGTTGGCGTTGCTCGAGGTCGCCGATCGGGTGGTCGTGGTCGAGATCGATCCGCTGCTGGCCGGGGCGCTCCCGCAGACCGTGGCCGAGCGGGCGCCGGAGCGATCGGACCGGCTGCAGGTGATCGAAGCCGACGCGCTGCGGATCACCGAGCTGCCGTCGCTGCCCAGCGTTGTGGTGGCCAATCTCCCGTACAACGTGTCGGTGCCGGTGCTGCTGCATCTGTTGGCCACCTTTGACAGCTGGCGCCGCGGGCTGGTGATGGTACAGGCCGAGGTGGCCGATCGGCTGGTGGCCAAGCCCGGCTCCAAGATCTACGGTGTGCCGTCGGTGAAGATGGCCTGGTACGCGACCGCCGACCGGGTCGGATCGGTGCCGCCGCGGGTGTTCTGGCCGGTGCCCAACGTCGAGTCCGGTCTGGTCGCGATCCGGCGGACCGATCCGCCGCAGACCACCGCCAGCAGGGAACAGGTCTTCACCGTCATCGATGCCGCGTTCGCCCAGCGACGGAAGATGTTGCGTGGGGCGCTCTCCGGTTTGGCCGGTTCGTCCGCAGCAGCCTCTGCGATGTTGGAGGCGGCCGGCGTCGACCCGACCGCCCGCGGCGAGACCTGCACGGTCGAGCAATTCGCCCGCATCGCTGAACAACTCCGGAGCTAGCGCGGCGGCACCGATACGCTCGTGCCCGTGGCCGAGCCAATCCTCCCCGGGCCGCCGACGGTCGTCGTCCGCGCACCCGCCAAGATCAATCTGACGCTCCGGGTCGGCCCGGCGCGACGCGACGGGTTCCATCCGCTGGCCACGGTCTACCAGGCGGTTTCGCTGTACGAGGAGCTGACCGCATCCCTCGCCGAACCGGGCGTCTTCGAACTCACCACGACCGGGGAAGGCAGTGAGACGCTGCCCCGCGGCGATCAGAACCTGGCGCTGCGGGCCGCCCGCAAACTCGCCACCGACGCCGGACTGGTCGATCAGGTCGGTGTTTCGATGATGATCAAGAAGTCGATTCCGGTGGCGGCCGGGTTGGCCGGCGGATCGGCCGATGCGGCCGCAGCACTGCTGGCCTGCTCCACCCTCTGGGATCTTGATCTTGGTCCGCAGGATCTGCAGCCGTTGGCGGCGCGGATCGGGTCGGATGTTCCGTTCGCCCTGATCGGCGGCACCGCGGTCGGCAGTGGCCGGGGCGAGAGTGTGGTGCCGGCG
>DATCVL010000216.1:0-6862 GCA_036566865.1 Microlunatus sp. | reverse complement strand
CCAACCAGCCCAGTTCGGCAGCTTCCACCGGCAGCCGTTGCCGGCTCGCCGCCAGCACCCGTCCGAAGGTCTCCCGGACCGTGCCGTTGGCGCGCTCTTCCAGCCGACGCCACCCCGGCCGGTCGATCGCCGTTCGGATGGCGTCGGCGTGCACCGCACCGAGTGCGCTGAAGACCTCCTCGCGCGTCCCCTGCAGCACCGTCCATTCCAGCCCGGAAATCGGCGGATTCGAGATCACCCGAGGCGTCACGCAACCCGCTCCCGCGGTTCGATCGAGGGCGCCGCCGCCAGCAGATCGCGGGTGTACTGGTGCTGCGGATCGAGCAGCACCTCCTCGGCCGGGCCCCGTTCGACGATCTCGCCGCGGTACATCACCGCGATCGTGTCGGCGATGTTCCAGGCCAGTCCGAGGTCGTGGGTGATCACCAACGCCGACAAGCCGAGCTTGCGCCGCAGCGACAAGATCAACGCCAGGATCTCGCCCCGGACCGAGGCGTCCAGGGATGCCACCGGTTCGTCGGCGACGATCATCTGCGGGTGCACCGCCAACGCACCGGCGATCACCACCCGCTGCCGCTGACCTCCGGACAGCTCCTGCGGAATCGCCTTGAAGAACCGCTCCGCGGGCTGCAACTCGGCGTTCTCCAGGCTCTCCGCAACCCGGGCCCGTTCGTCGCCCGGGTAGCGCTGCACCCGCAGCCCCTCGGCGACCGACTCGTACACGCTGAGCTTCGGGTTCAAGGCGGCCGACGGATCCTGCAACACCAACTGCACCTCGCGACGAAAGGCGCGCAACTCCGCCGGCTTGTGCCCCAGCCGCTCGCCACGGAAGAGGATCTCGCCGCCGGCGTCGTACGGCTGCAACCCGAGCAGCGCTCTGGCCAGCGTCGTCTTGCCGGATCCCGACTGGCCAACCAGGGCAAGGATCTCGCCCCGATGGCAGACCAGATCGACGTCGCGGACTGCCTGCACCGGCCGCCGGCTGGCGCGATAGGTGACATTCAGCCCCTTCGCCTCCAACAGCACCTCGTCGGTCATCCCGGTCGACTCGTCCGGCAACGGTTCGGATTCCCGCCGGGTCACCGGGCGCAGTCGGGACGCCGGATCGCCGATCACCGGGAACGCCCGCGCCAGCCGCTGGGTGTACGGCTCCCGTGGCGTGGTGCAGATCTCGTATGCATCGCCGATCTCGACCAGGTCGCCGTCCTTCATCACCGCGATCCGTTCGCAGGCGGTCGCGAGCACGGACAGGTCGTGACTGATCATCAGCAGTGAGATGCCGCGGTGGGTGACCAGCTCGCTGACCATGTCCAGGATCTGCTTCTGCACGATCACGTCCAGAGCGGTGGTCGGCTCGTCGGCGATGATGATGTCCGGTTCGCAGGCCAGCGCCATCGCGATCATCACCCGTTGCTTCTGCCCACCGGACAGTTCATGCGGGTACGAGTCCGCCTTGGTGGCCGGCAGGTCGACCGAGCCGAGCAGTTCCTTCAACCGGGCCTGGCGTGCGGCCGCCGTCCGCCAGCCGTCGGTGGGATGCAGCTCGAGGGCTTCCAGGATCTGCTGGCCGACCGTTCGGACCGGGTTCAGCGAGTGCATCGCGCCCTGGAAGATCACCGAGGTCTCAGCCCACCGGACGGCCCGCAGCTTGCCGAACGACAGGTCGGCCACATCGTGATCACCGATCAGCACCCGGCCGGTCAGCTGCGCGTTGCGGGGCAACAGCCGGAGCACGCTCATGGCCAGGGTCGACTTGCCCGAGCCGGACTCGCCGGCCACACCGAGGGTGCCGCCGGCGGGCAGGGTCAGGCTGACTCCGCGTACGGCGGTCAGCTCGGTTTGATCATCACGACCGGCCAGCCGGTAGGTGATCGAGACGTCGTCGAAGGTGAGATCCGGCATGGTCAACGACTCCTCAACGTCGGGTTCACGATCGACTCGACGGCGCGTCCGACCAGGGTGAAGGCCAGGACGACCAGGACGATCGCGATGCCCGGCACCAGCACGTACCACCAGTAGCCGCTGGTCGCCGCGGACACGTCCATCGAGTTCTTCAGGATCGCTCCCCAGGACTGCCGGGTGGTGTCGCCGAGCCCGAGGAAGGACAGCGTGGACTCGGCGATGATCGCCGACCCGACCGTCAGCGTGGTGTTTGCCAGCACCAACGGCAGCACTCCGGGCAGCAGATGCTTGACGATGATGTGCCCGTGACCGGCGCCCAGCACCCGGGACCGTTCGATGTAGGCGCGCGACTCCACCGACAGCGTCTGCGCCCGGACGATCCGGGCCGTGCCGGCCCAGGAGGTCAGGCCGATCGCGATCACGATGGTCAGCACGCCGCGGCTGAGCACCGCGCTCAGCACGATGGCCAGGATCAGCGACGGCAGCACCAGGAAGAAGTCGACGATCCGCATCAGCAGTCCGCCGACCCAGCCGGTGAAGTGGCCGGCGGAGATGCCGACGATGGTGCCGATGGCCATCGACATCGCGGTCGCCGCGAAGCCGACGATCAACGACACCCGGGCACCCCAGACCATCCGGACCCAGATCTCCCGGCCTTGATGATCGGTGCCCAGCAGATGCTCCGGCGAGGGTGGTGCGAATCGTGGCTGGTCCAGCAGCTTGGTCACGTCGAGCATCCAGCTCGGCGCGATCAGCGGCGCGATCAGCGCGATCACGATCACGACCACCAGGAAGATCGCTCCGGCCATGCCGGACGGGTTGGCCCGGAACTGTCGCCAGAAGTCGGCCGCGGCCGAGAGCCGACGGGCCCGGGCCAGCTGACGCGGCGTTGCGGTGCCGACAGTTGCCTCGGCGGTCATGCTCGCCTCACTCTCGGGTCGAGCTGGCGATAGATCAACTCCGCGATGAGATTCATCGCGATGATGATCGCCGAGAAGACCACAAACGTGCCTTGGAGCAGCGGAAGATCAGGTCCGCTCAGAGCCTCGTAGGTCAGTTTTCCCAACCCTGGCCAGGAAAACACCGTCTCGACGGTGACGGCGCCCGCGATCAGGCCGCCGATGTGCATGAAGACCAGAGTCACTGTCGGCAACAACGCATTGGGTACGGCGTGCCGGCGCCGGACCAGATCCTCGCGCAGGCCCTTGGCTCGCGCCGTGGTGAGATAGTCCGCGGACAACTCCTCGATCAAGGAGGCCCGCATCACCATCACGTACTGGGCATAGATCACTGCCACCATCGTGATCACCGGAAGCACCATGTGGGAAGCGATGTCGAGCACCCGGCCGATGCCACCCGCCGGCGCATCCGGACTGACCATGCCGCCGGTCGGGAACCACTGCAGGGTGCCGCCGAAGATCATCAGCAAGATCAGCGCCAACCAGAAAGTGGGCACCGACCAGAGCACCAGCGAGGAACCGGTGGTCAACCGATCGAACCAGGAGCCGCGCTTCCAGGCGGCCTTCTGCCCCAGCCACAAGCCCAGCGCGATCGCGATCACAGCCGAGGTCGCGGTGAGCAGGATGGTCGGCCAGAAGTAGTCGGCGATCAACGAAGAGACCGAGCGGTGGTAGACGTAGCTCTCACCGAAGTTTCCGGTGACGATGTTGCGCAGATAGTCCCAGAACTGGGCGATCAGCGGCTTGTCCAGTCCGTACTGATGGCGCAGCTGGGCCATCTGCTCGGCGTTCATCGGACGGTCCTTGGCGATCGCTCGGACCGGGTCGCCGGGCAGGATCTTGAAGGCGAAGAAGCCGACCAGGACGACCATCACCATGCTGATCAGGGCGCCACCGACCTTGGTCGCCAGATAACGCAGACCGGAGACCCGCCGCGGTGGTGCGGCGCGATCTTCGTCCTGGCGTTCGATCTCGACGTCCAGCATCGCGTCCGTCATGCCGGGACTCCCTCAATTCCCTGCCCGCCACGACCGGCCGCGGACAGGGACCTCACCGTCGGCCGGCGACGGGTCAGCGCATCACTCAACGTCGGCCATGTTCCGCCGCTTGCGGACGGCGAAGATCACGCCGCCGATGATCAACAACACCAGCACGCCGCCGCCGATGATCAGACCGGTGGACACACCGTCGCCGGATGAGGTCTGGGCACCCTGCACCGGCTTGACCGTCAGGTAACCCCAGTAGCCGGCCTGGTTGGCGATGATGCCGTCCTTCTTCGGCATCAGACCGAAGTCGGTGAACCGATCGGAACGGTAAGCCTCGAGCTGCTTCTGGTACCACAGGGAGACCTGCGGGCTCGCGGTGTAGTTCATGCTCAGCATCTGCCGGACGATCTGGATCCGCTTGCCCTTGTCCATCTCGGACCGCTGATCTTGGTAGAGCTTGTCGAACTTCGGATCGCAGTAGCCGTCCTGGGAGGTGCCGCCGTTGCCCTTCTCGTCGGGCATGTTCTCGCAGGTGTTGATGCCGAGCTGGTAGTCGGGATCGGGGTTGACGCTCCAGCCCGTGTAGTAGAGGTCGTAGTCGCCCTTGGTGAGCTTGTCGCTGATCGTGTCGGAGTCGGTGGACTGCGGGTCGATTTCGATGCCGATGTCCTTCATCCACGGTGTGAAGTACTCGGTGATCGACTGCTGGGTCGGATCGTCGGCGCCGATCAACAGCCGCAGCTTCAGCTTCTTGCCGTCCTTCTCCCGGATCCCGTCCGAGCCGACCTTCCAACCGGCCGCATCCAGCTTCTTCTTGGCGGCGTCCTGGTCGAAGCCCATGATCGCCGCATCGTCGTCGGGCAGGTGCCAGTCAGGGAAGGACGCGGGGATGAAGCTGGTCGCCAGCGTGCCCTGTCCACCCAACACCTTGTCCAACAGGGTCTTGCTGTCGGTGCCGAGCCGGATCGCCTGCCGAACGTCGACATCCTGCAAGGCCTTTGCGCCGTTGCCGTAGCGCTTGCCCTCGGGGGTCTGCAGTCCGACATTCATGCTGATCGACAGGTACCGCCGGCCGATGCCGGCATGGGTGGTGATGCCCTTCGATCCCTGCAATGCCTTGTACTGCTCCGAAGTCAGCCCGGTGACCAGGTCGACATCGCCCGATCGCAGCGCCTGCACCTGGGCGTCGGAGTTGGTGTAGTAGACGTACTGGATGCCGTCGATCTTGGGCTTGCCCCGCCAGAAGTTCGGGTTGGCCTTCAGCGTGATCGACTGATTGGCCGAGTAGCTCTGCAGGGTGTACGCGCCGGAGCCCACCACATCATGATCATTGGCGAACTTCGTCGGGTCCTTGACCTTCGACCAGATGTGTTCGGGCACCACCGGGATCTCGCTACCCGGGTTGGGTGCCTGCGGCGTCTTGAGATTGATCACCACGGTCTTGTCGTCGGGCGCGTCGACGCTCTGGAAATTGCTGACCAGGTTGCCGTTGGCCGTGCCCAGCGTCGGGTTGGTCATCATCTGCTGGTACGTGTACTGCACGTCCTTGGACGTGATCGGCTGCCCGTCGGACCACTTCAGCCCGTCCTGCAGGGTGAAGACCCACTTCTTGCCGCCGTCCTCGGCCTTCCAACTGTCGGCCAGGCCCTTGGTCGGTCCGCCGTCGGTCTGGTTGTTCTGCACCAGGCTCTCGTAGACGTAGCGGATGATGTTGGTCGGCGTCAGGTAGATCGAGATGAACGGGTTGAACGTGTCCACGAAGCCCGAGGTCGCGATCCGGAGGATCTTGCCCTTGGCGGGTGCTGCGGCCGGTGCGCTGGCGGAGCCACTGGGATCGGCTTGTGCACTGGCGGGTAGACCGACCGCCGTCACCATCGCGAGAGTGGCCGCGGCAAGACCGGCGGCCAGAGATCGAAACCGGCGTGATCGTGCGGGCTCCGCCCGCCTCCGTGGTGATGGTACGGATCGCACTGTCAGCGTCCCCTTTGAGTCCCGGACCTTAGTTACCGGACGGATCGCCGGTCGTCGGACTGAATGCAACAGCATCACCAGGTAAATGGTCAACAGCAGAAGTCATCTTCTGTCACGAAAGTAACGTGAGAGAAACAATTGTTGATCATCGTCGAAGCTACGATTCTTCCGCGTCGGGAGGACGAACAACCGGAAGAAGTCTCGGCGTAGCAGGAGACATTCGGGGTAGCCAATCAGTAGAGCCGGTCGGTCAGCTGCCTCGATGCATCGACGACCGCCTACTCGAGCCGGCGATCTTACGTTACGTATCAGGCCGTCGGCCGGTCCTAGAATCCCGCCGTCAGATCGGGAAGGAGGCGCTTCGACGATGACTGCCGATGATCAGGACCGACCCGACGACCGGGACCGACTGCTGGTCTCACCCCACCAGCGCTACGGGGAGCGACTGCGAACGAATCTGTCGGCCGAAGGAGTGCAGGCCCGCATCATCGAGGCCGAGACCCGTTCGCTGGCCCGGACCTTCGAGAACCTGACCGCCTCCGGTGCCGTTCCCCGGGCGGCGACGATCATGCTCGGCGCCCGCCGCCGCTACCTCGCCGGTGAAGGCAAGTCGGCGGCGTACGCGGATCTGCTCAATGCCGATCTGGGCGCGACGCTGTCCAATGTCTTCCTGGTGGACGGCCGCGCGCTGACCGCGTTGACCGTGCTCACCGACGTCCGGGCCTCAGACGTGTTGGTGCTGTTCTCGTTGCGGCGCTATCGCGGCGAGACCGTCCGACTCGGTCGGTTGTTCCACCGGGCCGGCGGGCAACTCGTGGTGGTGACCGACAGCCAGGACGCGCCGCTGGCCGGCATCGCCGATGCCTTGATCGTCGTCAACACCGGCTCGGCTTCGTACGCCGATTCGCCGACGGCAGTGGCCGCGGTCTGCCATCTGCTGAGCACCTTGACCACGGCGAGCGCGAAGGGAGCTCGCCGTCGCCTGTCCATGAGAGACGAGATCGGCGCGACCCTCGACCTGTACCAGGCCGATCGGAACGCATG
>DATCVL010000215.1:0-29537 GCA_036566865.1 Microlunatus sp. | reverse complement strand
CCCTACCGGGTCCGCTGGGGCGACACTGGCCGCGAGGGTCTGCTCTACCCCGGACCGAGCTCGCACATTCAGCACTTCGATCACGAGACGCCACCCGGGTGATCAAGCTGCACCGAGGTCGGGAACAGGACCTTTGGCGTGAATGCGTGATGGCGATCGGCCTTGCTCGGCGTGCACGTCACGCGGTTGAATGCCGAAGAGGCGACGAGGCGTCCGTGTTTGGGAAGACGAGGCAGTACGTGCCGGGATATCCACCGGTGGCAGCCGAGACTCCTGCGCCGTGTCAAACGGCTGCGAACCCTCGTCGCCGCCAACCGCTGGCAGGGAAGGACTATGCCGCCCTTGGCCGACCGCATGTCTACTCCGTCAGCAGCACCGAGAACTGGTGGACGATGAGCTCGAACAGGCCCGGCAGTGGGGCGCGAACCCCACGGCGCTGTCGATGGCTGCTGGTTGGTCTGTTCCCGATTCCTGTGCTCGGGCCGAAGGTCCCGGCGCCATCGGCGGCTTTCGCCCGTGGTTTCGATCCCGACTCACCAGCAAACTCAAAATCAGCACAACTCACTCAGACGTTCACACCTGGGATCACCATGCGGTCAGGAGATCAACGATGAGCAAGCAACTCGCGACGCGGGGCACACCCGCGGCCTCGTGGGAGCTCTTCCCGGACGTACCGCCGATGTTCGACGGCGGCCTGATGGAGCTGTGGAACAACCTGTTGTCCGCGCGGACCTCGGGCTTGTTCGTCCCGGGCGGTGATCTGCGCGAAACCGAGCGGCAGTACGTGCTCGACATCGATCTTCCTGGTGTGGAGAAGAAGGACATCCGAATCGAGGTCACCGGACGCCGGATCAATGTCTCCGGAACCAGGAGCGCCAACGAGGGTGGCGGCGCGCTCCGGAGCAGTACCAGGACCTCAGGATCCTTTGCCTACAACGTGAGCCTGCCGACCGCGGTGAATGAGAAGAAGATCAAGGCGAAGCTCGCCGGAGGAGTGCTGCACGTCGAACTGCCCAAGGCGCAGGATGACAAAGCGACCGAGATCGTCATCGAGTAGGCACCGCGATGCGGCGGGAGTGGTCCATGTTGTCCCCGACGATCGCCATGTCGGTGAACTTGAGTCTGGCAAGCAGCGGGTTCACGGTGACTGGCCCCGGTTTCGCTGCCCGACAAGCGCCGTGGTTCAGGTTGGCTCCCTTTCCGCCGGGCAGCCCTGTGGAGTGCCCCGGGGACGGCGGCGTGATGGGCGACGATGGTCGGATCGCGGCTCAGTCTCGATGGTGCGAGGCTCCGACCACGGCAACTGGCAGGGTCGTTTCGTGCAGCAGCTTTTGGCTGACCGATCCGAGCAGTGCCCGCCGGACTGCGCCGCGGCCGTGCGAGCCGACAACGATGAGTTGTGCGCCGTCGGCGTGGGCGAGAATGGATTGAACGGGAGTTCCTTCTGCCACGACCTTGTCGATCTTGACGTGTTCAGTTTCCGTAGTACTCGCGCGATCGATCTGTTGTGCCAAAGTCGCCTCGGCCCGGTTGTGTTCTGCATGTTCGAACTTCGCCGTTTGACTGGGTGACAGCGGGATGAGGACGGTGCGGGGCTCACAAACGTTCACGGCACGGACGGAGGTCTGCAGCGACACTGCTCGGTGCAGCGCATAGCGCAGGGCAGCGCCACTGGCTGCCGAGTCGTCGACGCCGACAACGATCGGTCCGCCGCTGAGGTGCGCGGTGACTTCGGGGACGACGATCACCGGGCATGCTGCTCGAGCCGCGAGTTTGCTACTGACTGATCCGAGAAGACCTTCGAAGGCACTCCGGCCGATGCGCCCGACGACCATGGCCGTGGCGTCCTTTGATGCACGGACCAGCACCGCAATCGGCGATCCGATCTCGGTTCGTGACATGGTCTGGACGGTCGGGGCAAGCATGGACGTCTGTTGCTCGGCCGATTCGAGCAGGTCCTCGCTGTAGCGCTCCAGAGTCACGCTCAAACCCGATTCGACCAGGGAACGCTGGTAGATGTCCGTCGTTGTCGGGAGATCGAGTGCGTGGACGATTTCCAGCTCGCAGCCTTCGCGCTCGGCTTCGGCGATCGCCCATCGTAGGGCGTGGTCGCCTCCCGCGGATCCGTCGATGCCGACGGTGATGTGTTCAGCCATGACCGCTCCCGGATCTGCTGTCGATGGCCACGAGTGTCTCGCAGACCGAGCCGGAGTCGGATGATGCTGAAGTCCCCTCCCTGATGGGACGAAGGTCAGCGACGGGCATTGACAGCGCTCAGCAGATGCGCAGTGTTCGGCTCTCCCGCCCGGGATCTTCGCACCGATCAGCGGATGTCTGTGGCCATGAGAGTGAGCAGTTCCTTTGCACCGATCATTTCGACCACCCGTCTGCGCACCTGCGGTGACGTTGGTCCCTTCCGGCTCAATTGCCCACGCGCCAACGTGGGGACATGAGCCGAACGCATGCCCGGGTCACGAGCCTGCAGCTGACCGAGGCGGAGTGCTGGGATCTGGTGCGCGCATCGACGATCGGCAGACTCGCATTCCACCATCCGGATGGGATCAAAGTCGTGCCGGTGAGCTACGTTCTCGACAGCCAGGACGTGATCATCCGCACCAGTCCGGCCGGTCTCGCCTCCCACGCCGTCGACGCCGAGGATGTGGCGTTCGAGGTTGATGACTACAACACCACCACCGGCAACGGCTGGACGGTTCTTTCGAACGGGAGTGTCGCCGCGCTTTCAGAGACAGAGCACGAGTCGCCGCAACTACCGACGCCGCCTACTCCGTGGGCCGAGGGGAACCGGTCGCTGTCCCTGCGGTTCACCGCGCAGGCGATTGACGGCCGACGCGTCCAGCGGCGGCCGTAAGGGCATCGATGGCCGGACTGTCAGGGGATGCAACAAATCGGAACGGCGGGCCGTGGCATGAATGACGGAGCACACCCGATCGGCTCGTCCGAGATGTCCCCATCCGAGTGTTGGGACCTGCTGGCTGCGTCAACCGTCGGCAGGGTGGGTTTCAGGTACACCGACACGATCAAGGTCTTGCCGGTGAACTACATCCTCGCTGGTCAGACTGTGGTCATCCGCACCAGTCCGACGGGCGTGCTGTCGACGATCGCTGCGGACGACGATGTCGCCTTCGAGGTCGACTACCACAACGCGACCAGCGGGGCCGGTTGGAGTGTTCTCATGAGTGGCACGGTCGAAGTGATGACCCAGCAGCAGATCGACGAACTCAGACATGGCAAGCGGGTTGTTCCCTGGGCCGGAGGCGATCGTTCTCTGCACCTTCGGTTCACTGCGAAGACGATCGAGGGCCGCCGGGTGCTGCGGCGTCGATGAATCAGAGGACCAGCCCCGAGTCGACCAGGCGCCGGCGGTGGACAAGGACCTGCCGGACGCGGTCGGTTGAACCCAGAGCAGAGATGGACCCAACGTGACTGAACCGGACAGCAGAACTGAACAGGACCCGGCCTGGCAACCCCTCTATGCTGCGGGAGCGGTCTCGGCCGGACTGGCCGTCGTCGCCTACGCCGTGGCACTGGTCGTCGTCGCCGTGTCCACCAGCCCACCTGACGCGGGTGGAGCGAGCGTGCTCACTTACGTCCACATACACCGGAGCCTCTACATCGTTCGACAGGTGTTGTGGATGATGCCGAGTCTGTTCCTGATCGTGGTCTCACTTGCTTTGGCGGTGGCGCTGCGGCACGTGAGCAAGTCTTGGGCGGCAATAGTCGGGGTGATCGCCATAACCTCGTGGGCGGTGTCCTTCGCGTGGCCGACATCCGGTGACGGTTCCCTGATCATGGTGGTGCTGAGCGACAGGTACGTCGATGCCAGCACGGAGTCTGCTCGGGCAGCATCCGTTGCCGGCGCGGAACTGCTGGTCGCTTTCAATAGCGTGCCGGCAGTCATCGGCGTGCTGCAGACGCTTGGCGTGTTGCTGATTTCACTGCTGATGCTCAGGTCGAGCTTCTCGACGGTGGTCGCCTGGCTGGGAGTGGTGACCGGCGCCATCGGTATTGTCTCGGAGTTGCTGCGCCCGTTGCTCGGTTGGGCGTACGCGATCTATGGGCTGCTCCTGTTCGTCTGGCTTGCCTGGATCGCCCTAGCTTTGTGGAAGCTTGCTGTACGGCAACGCCGGCACGTTGCTGAGGAGGTGTCTTCGCCCATCTGACGGGCGGCACTGATCAACTGGCTGCTGCCAAGATCCGGAGTCTTGATCAGTCGGCCAGGACTCGTTCCTGATAGCGAGGGACTACCGCGGTCCAGCCGAGTTCGGCATGAATACTCTGTGCCATTGCGTCGGCGGACTTCGGTTCGCCATGAACGACGAACACTGTGCGTGGCGTATGTGTGCCTTGCAGCCAGCTCACGATCTGGTTTGCATCGGCATGGGCTGAGAATCCGCGGACGTTGGCGACTTCAGCTCGGACGGGGATGTAGCGACCGTGGATCTTGACCGGGGATCGCCCGTCGGCCAAGGCTCGGCCCAAAGTCCCGGCGACTTGGTGGCCAGTCAGGATGACGCTGTTGCGTGGCCGGGGCAGCTGGTGTTCGAGGTGGTGCAGGACTCGCCCGCCGGTCGCCATTCCGGACGCGGAGATCACGATGCACGGCCGGCCAGGATCGTTGAGTTTGGTTGACTCGACCGGTCCGTGTACCAACTGCAGCCGACCTGGGTCCAGCGGATCGCGAGCGCTGAGAATTTCGGGCCGGAAGTCCGGGTCGGCACTACGGAATGCCGCGCGATTGATCTCCAGAGCAGCCAGTGCCATCGGGCTGTCGACATACACCGGCACGTTCGGGACCCGTCCGGCCACCACCAGCTCCTGGATTTCATGCAGGAGCATCGCGGTGCGGTCCACCGCAAACGCTCGGATCAGCGCCACGCCTCCACGAGACAGGGTCCGTACGAGAACGTCACCGAGCTGGTGTGTGCCGCGGCCACGGTGTTCGCGATCGCCGTAGGTGGATTCGACCACGACGTAGTCGGCGGCCCCTGGCTCTTCGGGTGGTACCAGCAGGGGGTGATCGGGCCGTCCCAGGTCGCCACTGAAAACGATGCGACCGGATCCGGTCGTGACGGCGGCAAAGGTCGAGCCGAGTATGTGTCCGGCGCGGTGCAGGTTCACCGCCAGGGCGCCGTGCACCGCGTGCGAGCGGTTCCGGGGTATGGGGGACAGCAGCGAGATCGCCTTTTCGGCATCAGCGGAATCGAACAACGGTCGCGGCTGCTGATGACGCGACAAGCCCGAAGAACGGGCCCAACCCGTCTCGACCTCTTGGACGTGTGCTGCGTCGCGGAGAACGAGGCCCACCAATTCCGCTGTCCGAGCCGAGCAGGGTGCTGAGCCCGGGGATGCCCAGAAGTGCCAGCAGCAGGCAGACTTCGATGGCAACGGCCCCGAGCAGGAGTCGATTGCCCATAAGCCGCTGTCGCCAGACCGCGATCGAGGTGCTCCGGCAGGCGAACGCATTCGCCATTTGACCGAGGGAGATCGCGGCGAACGCTGTGCCCGATGCCATGGCCAGGAGGCCGGGCGTGGGGACCGTGCCCCATTGCCAATCATGACCAACCAGTACGAACGTGAAAGCGGCCATCGCACACGCGGCTTCGGTCCCGCCAAGGATGGTGAATGCACGCAGAATCAGAGAGCGATGCACGATGGCCCGCTTCGCCCGTCCGTCCATGATTCGACGGCTCGGTGGCTCCGCGCCGAGCGCCAATGCGGGAAGCATGTCCGTACCGATGTCGAGAGCGAGCACCTGCAACACACCGATGGCCAGCGGAAACTGGCCACCACTCAGCGCCCACAGCGCGAACGGCATCAGCAAAGGTTCTCGCGCGAGGTCGGCTGAGGAGATGACCATCGTCCCGGTCAAGGCGGGCCATCGACCCTGGTAGCGCGATTCCAGCTGAATCTAGATTCAAGTCGAACCTCACCTCGTGCAGGCAGGATGATCATGGAACACGTACGGCAATGGACGGCTCAGGTGTACATCAGCGAGCACGACGACGGGACGACGTCTGCTGAGGTGAGGCTGCAGACAGTCGATGGCCATCAGTTGGTCGGTCACGGCGGAGCCCGCTGCAATCCGAACGATCCCGAGGTGCCCGAGATCGGTGACGAACTCGCGGTGGCGCGCGCTCTCGCGGATCTGTCCGACCGGCTGATTCACGCCACCGTCGCTGATCTCGAGGGCGTCACGCACACTCGAGTTCACCTGCGGTCCTGACCTGCATCATGCATCACTCGAAGGACAGGTTGCTGATCATGACACCCCGACCCTCGCATCGAAGATCACCGGTGATCTTGGCCGGCCTGCTGGTGATGTCGATGCTGGTGTTGGCGGCGTGCGCGGCTGGTCCGAACGACGTCGCTCAGGGCGCCGGCGAGCAGGCAGCGGGATTCTGGCTCGGCCTGTGGCAGGGACTGATCAGTCCGATCACATTCCTGATCTCGCTGTTCAGCAACAGTGTTGGTATCTACGAGGTGCACAACAACGGAGCCTGGTACGACTTCGGTTTCATGCTTGGAGTGGCGATCATCTTCTCCGGGCCGGCTCGCTTGGCTGGACCGCGAGTCGGGCGCTCGCGTAGGCGGCGACGGTCCGGCACGGACGCTGGATGATCAAGGTCCCCCAAGGATGTGACCTCCGGCCCTGAACGCCAACACCGACCTCGATCAGGCTCGTGCTCAACAGCCGACGTCGCGACTCCTGGAAGGAAGATGCCCGTGGAAAGCAGGGAACCAGCGGCCGTACATCGGGCTGTATGGGTACAACGGCTGGACGAAACGGCCTGCTGGGCCAGGATCGCCGGCGCCCGCGAAGGTCGACTGCACCTCCAAACCGGCCTCGGGAGTCGCTCGGTGGTCACGGCGTGCCGGCCACTGACCGAGGGGTCCGCGCTCGGTTTGGTGCTGTCGATCCCAGCCTGCAGTGGGCTGTTCGAGTACGCGGTTCGCCGCAAGATCACGTTGGAGATCGACGGATCCGACGACGACGGCGGCACCTGGGACGTACAGATCACCGGGGTCACCCAACGGTTGGCCGCCGACGACGACCGATTTGGTACGGACCAGCAAACCGGGTCATCAGGGCCGGCCGTGGACCGGCCGACAGATCACCACCTGTACTTGCCGGCGAGCCACATTGGCGGCTCAGTCGCGCAGCCCGTCGCGGCCCGTCGTCACGACCGCGGCGTCGAAGATGACTGATACCAGGCCGAACATGACTGACACCAGAACGCAGCAGGAGTCGCAACAGCCGGCGCATCGCGGTGCCCCCGTTGCAGGTCCGCTCGATGAGCAGGAACTGGCCGCGGTCGACGCGTGGTGGCGTGCCTGCAACTATCTGGCGGTCGGGCAGATCTATTTGCAGGCGAATCCGCTGCTCCGACGGCCGCTGGAACCGGGTGACATCAAGCCACGACTGCTCGGTCATTGGGGCACCAGCCCGGGGCTGGCCTTCATCTATGCACATGTGTCACGACTCATTCGCCGAGCTGGTCAGCGGACGATCTTTCTCACCGGTCCGGGGCACGGCGGTCCGGCGATCGTTGGCGCGAGCTGGCTGGACGGGACCTACAGCGAGATCTACCCAGCAATCGCGCAGAACGAGTCGGGGATGAGTCAGCTCTTTCGGCAGTTCTCCACGCCAGGAGGAGTCCCCAGCCACGTTTCGGCGACGACACCCGGTTCGATCCACGAAGGTGGCGAGTTGGGGTACGTGCTCATGCATGCATTCGGTGCCGTCATGGACGATCCTGATCTGCTGGCAGTAGCGGTTGTCGGGGACGGTGAGGCCGAGACCGCGGCGTTGGAGGGATCGTGGAAGGGGATCTCGTTCCTCGATCCTGTTCATGACGGGGCTGTCCTTCCAGTCCTGCATCTCAACGGGTACAAGATCAGCGGTCCGACGGTATTGGCTCGCAAACCACCCGAGGAAGTCCGGAGCTTGTTCACCGGGCACGGGTACACCGTGATCGAGGTGACGGGTGACGATCTTCCTGGTATGCATCAACGGTTCGCCGCCGCGCTGGACCGTGCACACGCGATGATCCGTGACATACAGGAAGGTGCTCGGTCCGCCGGTCGGTCCGGCCGGCGGGCGCGTTGGCCGATGATCATCTTGCGCAGCCCGAAGGGATGGACGGGCCCAGCGGTCGTCGACGACATCCGCGTCGAGGGCACCTGGCGCTCCCACCAGGTGCCGCTGCCACGGGTACGGGAGAACCGTGACCATCTGCTGCAGTTGGCCGCCTGGTTGCAGAGCTATCACCCAGAAGAGTTGTTCGACGATGGCGGCGGCCCGACGCCACTGGTGCTGGCTGCCATTCCGAGCCGATCACTGCGGATGAGTGCCGTCGATGCCGCGAACGGCGGTCAGCGCACTCGAGACCTGATCATCCCGGAGCTGCATCCTTTCGCGGTGGATCTGCGCGAAGAGCCCGGGCTGGTGGAATCGACACGTCGTCTGGGTCGGTTGTTGGCGACGATCTATCGGGCGAATCCGGCGACCTTCCGACTGTTCTGTCCTGATGAGACCTCGAGCAATCGGCTGGACGATGTCTTCGCCGTTACTGACCGGGCGTTCCAGGAGCACCGGACGGCCGACGATGTGTCGTTGTCACCCTCGGGCCGGGTGATGGAGGTGCTCAGTGAGAACAACTGCCAGGGCTGGCTGGAGGGGTACAGCCTCAGTGGGCGACATGGCATCTTTGCCACGTACGAAGCCTTTGCGATGGTTTCGGCATCGCAGATGATCCAGCACGGCAAGTGGTTGGAGGAAGCCGATCAGCTGCCCTGGAGGGCGCCTGTCCCGAGCCTGAACATCCTGCTCACCTCGACGGTTTGGCGCAATGATCACAATGGCTTCTCCCACCAAGGACCTGGGCTCATTCAGACCGCATTGACCGAGCGCAGTGACGTGTCGCGGGTGTACCTGCCGCCGGATGGGAACACCCTGCTGGTGGTGGCGGAGCACTGCCTGCGATCGCGGTCACGGGTCAACCTGGTGGTGATCGACAAACAGCCACAGCCTCAATGGCTCAGCCTGGAGGAGGCACGCAGCCACGTTGCGCGAGGGGCAAGCCGCTGGCACTGGGCCGGAAGCGAAGCTGGAGGGCCTGAGCCGGACATCGTGCTGGCCTGTGCGGGCGACGCCGTCACGGCCGAAGCCGTAGCCGCAGCAGAGATTCTCAGCGAGAGGCTGCCGGAGATGTTGGTGCGGGTAGTGAATGTGGTCGATCTGATGTCACTGTGTCGGCCCGCCGACCATCCGCATGGCATCAGCGAGATCTATTTCCGAGAACTGTTCGGCAGCTTCACCGAAGTGCTCTTCGCTTTCCACGGATACCCAGGCGCGGTGCATCAGTTGCTCCATGGTCGGCCGAACTCTGACCGTTTCCACGTCCGTGGGTACACCGAGCACGGCACCACCACAACACCGTTCGACATGGTGGTCCTGAACAAGGTGTCGCGATTCGACTTGGTGATCGACGCAATCGCCAACTCGCACCGATCGTTCGATGGCGCCGCCGAGACCGCCGACTGGTGCCGCGAACGTCTCCGCGATCACCACGACTACATCCGCGCACATCTGGAGGACTTGCCCGAGATTCGCCAATGGCGACCGCGGAGACGGAGCCAGCCGCCGAAGGGTCAATCGAGCAACGAAGAACCTGGCCAACACTGACTTCGAACCAAGCAACGAAGCCGCTCGGCGCGGTGCCAAGCTCGCGGACGGTGTGCTGCGCATTGAGTTGGCAAGGTCCAGGGCCCCAAAGCCGCCCAGATCAAGATCAACTTGGAGGGTTCGGCGACGCCCGTCAGCCGGCTTGGCGTCGACCTGCGCCGGCCCTCAGCGACGTCAGGTGGATGGGCTGCTCCGCTCGTGGCGACGATCGGCAATCGTCGGCCCGCGTTCGTGGCTAAAGTCCTGCGGTTTGCGGACGTTCGACGGATGTGACCTGCTGTGCCGGGTCCGAGGCTGAGGTGTGTCAGCTGTCGTCCGTTCGACGCAGCCGGTGTCGAGCCGACGTGACAGCCGACGGCAGAGGTGGTGAAGATCATGAAGGCGCTCGTCTACGGCGGCCCGGGATCGCGACGCTGGACCGCGGTCGCGGACCCCGAACTTGTTGATCAAGAAGACGTACTCGTCCGGGTCGACGCGGTTACCTTGTGCGGCACCGATCTGCACATCCTGCGCGGCGACGTGCCCAGCGTCAGCCCCGGGCGAGTGCTCGGCCATGAGGCCGTCGGCACGGTGCTCGCCGCGGGAATGAGTGTGCGGACTGTTGCTGTCGGCGATCGCGTTCTCGTGTCATGCATCTCGCCCTGCGGGGTCTGCTGCTACTGCCGTGCGCAGCGGTACGGGTTGTGCATCGGTGGTGGTGGTTGGGTCCTGGGCCACCGGATCGATGGTGTCCAGGCCGAACGCGTACGCGTCCCGTTCGCGGATCGATCGGTCCATCGACTACCCGAGGGCGTCAGCGACGAGTCAGCACTGATGCTCGCCGACATCATGCCGACGGCCTACGAGGTTGGTGCGTTGAACGGGCAGATTCGACCCGGCGCAACGGTGGTCGTCGTGGGCGCCGGACCGATCGGACTGGCCGCGATCGTGTCCTGCTCGTTGTTCTCCCCGCTACGAACCATCGTCGTCGATCCGGCCGAGCAGCGCCGCGACGCGGCCCTCGGTAGCGGTGCGGATGAGGCGCTGGCCGACGCGGCGGAAGCTGAACGAAGGGTTGCCGAGCTCACTGACGGCAGGGGCGCTGACGTCGTTCTCGAAGCGGTCGGGGTGCCGGAGGCCTTCGATCTCTGTACCCGGCTTGTTGCCCCTGGCGGGCACTTGGCCAACATCGGCGTCCACGGCTCGGCTGTACCGCTGCACCTGGAAACGTTGTGGGACAGGGATGTCACCATTACCACAGGGCTGGTGGACACCTCATCTACTCCGACCCTGCTGTCGATGCTGGCTTCGGGGCGCCTGAGACTGCCACGGCTGGTCACTCATCGTTTCGGTCTGGACGAGATCCAGGACGCCTACGATGTCTTCTCCCGTCCCGCCGAGACCGGTGCGATCAAGGTCGTGATGTTCGGCCAGGCTGCCCGGGACGACACCAGTACCGCATTTCAGAGCGCCGAACGGGCGGCGATCTGATCATGACCGACAAGCCTGCCGACCTTCGGGAAACGCAGCCGTCATCTTTCCCGCCCGGACGACTCATCGAACTCAGCGAAGCCGAGTGCCAGCGAATGTTGTCCACTCAAAGTGTCGGCCGCGTCGGCTGGCAGTCCACATCCGGCCTGGTGATCCTGCCAGTCACCTATCTCTACGACGACGGCATGATCATCTTTCGAACCAGTGCCTACGGGTCGTTGGCAGAGTTGATCACCCCGACTCGCACCGCCTTCGAGATCGACACCCTTGATCAGGACCAACGAGCCGGGTCCAGCGTGCTGGTTCAAGGCATGTCCAAGGCCGCACCAACACGGAATTGGACCCCTCGCTGGCGAATGGACGACATCGTGCCGTGGGCCGGCGGCACCCGTCATCTCTTCATTGCGATCACTGTCAAGAAGCTCAGCGGACGATCCATCCTCCCAGCGCACACGCCGAGCCAACCGAGAAAGGCCGAATGATCATGAACGCTTCGTCGACCTCCCAACCAGGCGAGCGTCCTGCTTGGGTCAAGCCGCGCAGTCGCAGGGGACCCGACTTCGACGAATTGGACCGCTATCAATGTCACCTCGTGCTCGCGGCCGAAGCGGTGGGGCGGGTCGGTTGGGCGTCGAGTTCCGGGCAGATCATCGTGCCGGTCAACTACGTGTTCCTCGACTCGTCGATCGGCTTCAGAACATCCTCCGACAGCGTCCTGGCCGAGCTGATCCGACCGACCCCGGTCGCCTTCGAGGTGGACCACCTCGACCCGCAACACCTCACCGCCGAGAGCGTGATCATTCAGGGCATGTCGCATCTCGGCGCGTTCGACGAATCCAGCATGCCGGAATGGTCGAACCTGGTCGTGCCCTGGGCCGGTGGAGAACGCCGTGTGTCAATCGAGATCGACGTGCAGGAAATCTCCGGGCGCGGTATCTCACGAACATCGACAAGGTGATCACGGGAGCGTGCCTGTGTGCCTGCAGGCGCTGATGGCTCATGCGGAGGCGGCCGGCATGCCCGTGGATCAGCCGGCACGGATATGGTCTCGCGCCGGTCGGTCCTTTCGGATCGGCTGCGGGGCTGGGACCGTTACTACAGGGACCTCGGCGTGGCTGAGACAGTAGTGGCTGACTGATCCCGACATCAGACGGTCGACTCCGGTGTGTTCGCCGGTCCCGATCACCAGCAGTTCGGCCTCCTTGGCTGCCCGGACGAGTTCGGCCCCTGGATGGTCCTCAACCAGGTAGAGCGTCCAGCTCGGTTCGGGTTTGAGGGACTCGAACATCTCGGCCACGTCAGCCCGCTCGTGTTCGCCCCACGGCTGTGGGTTGGCAGGGGGAACGCTGGTTGGGCCAACGCCGTACGGGAGTCTCGGATGGGTTCGGTTGTGAACATGGACCGCTCTCAGTACGGCGCCGGTCCGCCGGGCATGAGCTGCGGCCCACTGCAACGCGGCCCGAGCCGATGGGGACTGGTCGATCCCGACCACGATCACACGGTGCGTCATGTCCCGTACTCCGACTGTCGATCCAAGGTTTGGAGAGGTGCTCGACTCGATGGTTGCGCGGATGCGGTCGCAGCGACAGCGCCGTTCGTCTTCCAAAGACCCTGGGCCTGAGTCACCTTCCGGCAGGGACCTTCGTCCTGCCTGCGTGGGGGCGCTGGTTGACCTGCTCTCCCGCGACGGACCCGGGCGTACGGATGTATCCATTTCCTGTCGTGCGGGTTTGGGGTAGCTGATCGGGATCAATGGCCTCTCCCACAGATGACCAACGCCCCTGACCGGGAGCGAGTCCGCGAACGAAGATCATCTGCATCGACGCCGACCGCAGTTGTGAGGTGGAAGCCATGACCGAGAATCCTCAATCGGAAGGACATGTCTCCGAAGCAAAGGTGTTGATCGTTGTCGAGTCGGAGTTCGGTAACACTCGCCAGATCGCCGAGGCGATCGCCGAGCCGTTCGGTGATCGGGCTGAGGTCATCGAGGTCGACAGCGCTCCCACGACATTGCCCGAAGGAGTGGAGTTGCTGATTGTCGGTGGCCCGACGCACGCCTTCGGGCTGAGCAGCACGTCCACCCGAGCCGACGCGGCGCGTCAGGGCGGCAGCGTCACCGGCGGGATCCGTGACTGGCTGGTGATCCTGCGGCCGCGCGCAGGCTGCCGGTTCGCTACCTTCGACACGAAGCACTCGTCGATGAAACACGTCCCCGGGTCTGCGGCGAAGAAGGCCGCGAAATTGCTGATCCACAAGGGTTTCGAAGCCGCTGATCACCCGCACGACTTCTTCGTCGGAGGCACGTCGGGCCCGTTGCTCGACGAAGAGGTCGATCATGCACGGCAGTGGGGCGAGCATTTGGCAAGTCTCTCGATGCCCTCAGTATGAGTGAGCTCGGCGAACGTCCGTACTTCAACGGGGCTGATCATCCCGGATACGACGACGTCTCTCATCCCTGCGCAGCCGTCCGAGCCGGCAAGGTTTCAAGATCAAGTTCGAGTCCGATCGATCAAGGAGATCAACGATGAGCAAGAAGCTCGCGGTCGATGGCACGCCAGCCGAGCCGTGGGAGCCGTGTCCCGATGTACGGCGAAGCAACAGAACCAGCAGATCCTGATGTCCTCGGTCATCGCCCTGGTGGTGATCCTTTCGTTGGTCGGCAGCCTGTTGGCCGCTTTGATTGTTGGCGTCGTCGGTCATCGGGCACCCGCAATCGAGCAAGTGGCCTTACGGTGCGCGCGACGTCTGGCCCGGTGGCTGACCACGGAGTCGAACCACGATGAGTGGCAGCCGCACTGAAGCGGCGATCATTCGGTCCTGTCGGTCGATGACGGTTTGTGGGGCCACGGTGTGGACGTCGCTGCTCTGAGGCGATTCAGCAGGAGCGCGGCGACGACCAGGACGAGACCGATGAGGAGCAGAGCGCCGGCCGGCCAGGGTGCCGCGCCTTACCGAGCCGGTCGGGCTCGGAGTCTTGAGACATCTGTATCCACCGCTGGTCGGCGTCATCGGTTGGGGTGTTCACGGGTCATCGCGCGCTGGGGTTGGATCCGCGGGCGTTGCTGCCGCGGCGGGTTTGAGCTCTGGACGCGATCACCAGGACGCCGACGGCGAGCAAGATCATTCCAGCGCCGAGCAGGACCCAGCCGGCCCAGCCCAACACCGGCATGCCGAGGGTGGGCAACAGGATCCCGGCGGTCAGCGTCACATTGACACCAAGGCTGCCGTTGGCGTTGGCGACAACCACGACCCAATCGCCGGCGGTCGGATTCCAGTCGATGGTTTGCCACCCGGTGCCTTGGGCCGAGGCGGTCCAGAACGACTGGCTGCCGGGGTGTCTGAGCGACTGAAGGTCGCCGGCGATCCGTTGATAGCGGATCTGCGGGTGACGACCCATCTGAGGTTTGTCGCCGTCGGTGTCCACCAGATCGTGGGCCGTGCCTCGCAGATACCTGGCCACGTCGTCGGCGTGGGCGATTCCGACGAACGTCCGACCTGCGCCGGCGGCGACGGCCGTGATCCGCACCTGGCCTGCCCAATCCAGCCCGCTCCCGTGCGTCCCGGACAACGACATCGTGTCCGACGTCAGAGCCGCGGTCGGCGTCTTGACTGTCAGGGAGGTGCTGATCACGTAGTTTCCGTCCGGTCGGGCAGCCACCCAAACGACGCCGCCGCCGATGATCATCAGCGTCATCCCCAGCAGAGCCAACGCGGAGCCGACGACCAGTGCGACCGCCGGTCCGGTACCGAAACGAGGTCTGGCCCGGCCAGCGGGCCGCAGCACTGGTTCGACCGAACTCATGACGTGTCGCCGATGCCGTAGGCGTCGTCCTGATGGGGTTGGCCAGGGGTATCGGAACGAGATGCGGGATCGCGACCGCCCAGATCCAACCGGAACGGCGGGTAGCTGTCGGTCATCAGTGATGTGTACGCGGCAACGCGCAGCACCCAGCGGTTCAGCCCGACGATCAGATCGAAGAGCTCCCGCGGATACCGGCCGGTGAACAGCAGTGCCACGGCGGCGATCAGCACCAAGACCAGAATCAGACCGATCGTCTGGGGCGCGTCTGGGTCGGTGGACACCTGGACGCCGCCGACCAAGATCGCCACGACGAAGTAGTGCGGAATGGCGAGCAGCCACCACTTCACCAGCACCAGCCCTCGGGAGAGGTGTGCCGGATACGAGATCTCCAAGTGGGCCGGGTAGTCGGGCACCTCGTCCAAGGTGAACGGTGGATAGCGATCCGTACCCAGTGCACTGTAGGAGTAGTACGTGACCCGCCAACTCCACCGCAGTACACCGACGTTGAAGTCGAAGATTCCTCGTGGATATCGCCCCGTGATCAAGATCGCAAAGAACGCGATCACGGTGAGCACGACGAACGCGATCCACAGGAACACGAGCACGATGTAGTGCGGAATCGCCAGCAGCCATTTCACCAGCCACAAACCACGTGACAACCGAGGGTCGAGTTCGGCGTCAAGTCTGAGGGGCACCGGACGCACCGGGCCGATCATGCTGGCCATGCTGGAGTTCCCTTCGGTCGCTCACGGGATCCGATCGACGCGGATCGCCGAGGCCGGCCGCAGCCGCGGCAGCATCGGGCCGATCGTCTCACCGCGCGGATGGATCTGAACCTTCGCATCGACAATCGACAGTCCGTGCGCGCCGACGATGATCGGGTTGAGATCGATGGCACTGACAACCGGCATGTCGTCGGCGAGCCGGCCGATTCGGATCAGCACGTCTTGCAACGCCTCCATGACCTCGACCGCCCGATCACTGCCGGTCAACAGCGGAGAACTGCGCAACGACCGGACAGCGGTGGCAGCGTCATCCTCGGTCAGCGGAGTCAACCGGAACACACGATCGGCGATCAGCTCGCTGTCGATGCCACCTCGGCCGAACATCACCAACGGACCGAAGACGTCATCCTGGGTGACTCCGGCAATCAGCTCCAGACCAGGGTCGACCTGATGCTGCAACAGCACGGCGCCGGCCGCATCGCGGGTGAGTGCTCGGTAAGCAGCCTCGACCTGTTCTGCATCGGCCAGGTGCAACCTGATCAGCCCGGCTGCACTCTTGTGCACGACCGATGGGTCGGCCGTCTTCATCACCACGGGATAGCCGAGACGTTCGGCTTGATCGACAGCGGACCGGACATCGGCTGCCCGATCGACCGGATCGACCTCGATTCCGTAGCAGGCCAGCAGTTCCCGGCCGGCTTCGGCATCGAGCCATCGGCCATCTGTTTGCCCGGCCAATTGGCCGGTCACCAGTCGACGCGCCTCTTCGCTGCGTACGACATCGGACTCGGATCCTTTGCCAAATTCCGCACCGGTGGACAGCAGGCCGCTTGAGGTACGCCGCCACTCGGCGTAGCGGACGATCGGCGCCAGGGCGCGAGCCGCGTCCTCGGGAAAACCCATCACGGGGACCAGTCGATCTCCGGCGAGGATCGGATGACGGCCACCTTGCGCCCCGAGCATCACGGCAACAATCGTCTTGTCGATCAGGTCAGCAGCGTCTGCTACCGCCGCCTCGAAGTCGGCATCGTCGAGGGCCGCGACCGGGGTATGCACCACGATGATCATGTCGACGCCCGGATCGTTGGCGACTGCCGTCAGAGATTCGGCGAATTGGTCCGCTGTGACTCCAGCCCCGAGGTCCACGGGGTTGGCCACGGACGCGGCTGCCGGCGCCAGCGTCCGCAGCGCCGATCTGGTTGCTTCGGTCAGCTCAGCCAAATCGACTCCGATGCAGGCGTCGGCAGCGAGCACGCAGGGCCCGCCGCCGTTGCCGATGATCACTGCACGGCGTCCATTCGGCAGCGGTTGATGGGACAACAGGCTGGTGACCTGAAGGAAGTGCTCGAGGCTGCTGGTCCGGATGACGCCACATTGGCCGAACAACGCGTCCACCGCGTCGTTGGAGGTCACGGCTGCGGCTGTGTGCCCGGCGGCGGCGCGGCGGCCGGCCTTGCTGGCGCCGCCGACGAGCGCGACCACAGGTTTGTGGGTACCGACATGCCGGGCCAGCCGGGAGAACTTGCGAGGATTGCCGAACGACTCGAGATACAGGGCGACGACATCGGTGCGGCTGTCCTCGTCGTAAAACATCAGCATGTCGTTCCCGCTGATGTCGATCTTGTTCCCGGCCGACACGAAGCTCGACAGCCCTGTGCCAAGGTCCTTGGCTCGTTGCAGCATGGCGATGCCCACGCCGCCGGACTGAGTGACCAGTCCGACATTGCCCACGTCACAAGGGGTTTCGGCGAACGTCGCGTTGAGTCGGATCGCGGCATCGGTGTTGGCGATGCCGAGACAGTTGGGTCCTACGATGCGCATATCCCCGGCCCGGGCGGTCCGCAGCACCTCGTCCTGCAGTCTCCTGCCTTCCGGGCTGTGCTCGGCAAATCCGGAGGACAAGATCACCGCGCCGGAGACTTTGCACTCGATGCATTGGTCGATCACCTCCAGGACAGAGGATGCGCGGACAGCGATGACGGCCAGATCTATCGGTCCGGGCACATCCCGAACCGAGTGGTACGCCGGAATCCCGGCCACCTCGTCAGCCTCGATGTTGATCGGATACACCGGACCGTTGAAACCACCGGAGGTCAGATTGCGGAGTACCTGATGACCGGGTGCGCCGGGGCGTCGACTGGCGCCGATCACGGCCACCGAGGCCGGGGACAGCAGCCGTCGCACTGATTCACCGTCTGCGGTGCGTTCCCGAGTGATCATCGCCGCGATCAGTCGCTCGGTGAGTCGCACAGGAAGCCTGGCCCGTACGGTTTCATGATCACGTGCGAGGGACAACTCGAATCCGGACTCTCGCATCAACCTGAGCATCTCGGTGTTCCCCGAAAGGACTTCGGCGACGAGTTCAGTGATCTGTCGACGGCGTGCCAGGTCGGCCAACCGCTCCAGGAGCAGAGTGCCCACGCCGTAACCCTGAAGATCATCGGCGACCACCAACGCGAACTCTCCTCGGTCGGCGGTGAGTGGAAACAGACAGCCCACCCCGATGACTCGATCGTGTTGGAGCACGACCTCTGCTGCGGCCTCGTCGCTGTCGATCGCTGTCAGCAATCGATCCACGAACGCCCGCCCGGTCGCGCGCCCCAGTTCGAAGAACCTCAGGTAGCTGCTGTGTTCGGACAGACCCTCATGCAGGTCGATCAGCTGTTCACGATCAGTTGCCGCCACCTCGCGGACCTGAACGATTCTGCCGTCTCGCAGGAGAACATCGTCGGCAGCGGTAGAGGTCGAGGTGATCATGGTGCTGGAGCTCCCTGGAATCGGGTGTCATTCCACATGATCTTGAAACCCGGAACCCATCCGGCAGTGGCGAATGCCCGACCCGGACTGGGTCGGAAGGCCCAGTCGCCGGCGGTCATTGGACCCGTGGACGGGCTGACTTCCGCCGGTGGGCAGCGTCGATGAGTGCGATCACGGGCACAGCGATGATCAAGTTCCGGCCCGGTTACGCCATGGTCACCCTGGATGGACAGGATCGCTCCGCCGAGGAGATGGGCCGCCCTGCCGAGATCCTCATGCAGTAAGGCGAATGGGCACGACTGCTGGTGCTGGGCCGACATCGCGGGGCCGGACTTCAGATCAACCGGGTGTGCGGTGCTGCATCGACTGAAGCCTCCGGTTGCGGTCGTAGGGTCGTCGAACTGAGGGCGTCGATCAGGTCACGCCTTTCGCAAGGAACTGGTCGGGGACCGCGTGACTGCTGTCGCCAGGGCGTTGGATCGTCGTGTGTAGTTCGTTGTCCATCTCGTCGGCCGAGGGCGGCCGCACGTCCGGCACGGCGTCCGCTGCCTGAACCGCGACGACCGGGATTCGTGCATGGCTCAGGCAGTAGTGACTGACCGATCCCAGCAGGAGACGATCCACCCCGGTGTGCTCGCGGGTGCCGATCACGAGCAGCGCGGCGTGACGCGAGGCATCGACCAATTCGGCGCCCGGGCTTCGATGGCCGACTTGGCGCAGGATCCAGGTGGGTTCCGGATCGATCGCGGCGAACAGGTCCGAAACGGCCGCCCAGGCGCCCTCCTCCCAAGCCACCGGATCGCTGAGTGGGATGCCGGACACACCGACCGCGTATGGCATGGTGACACGTCGTTGCTGCGGAACGAAGATCGCCTCCAGTTTGCTTCCGGTTCGGCGAGCGTAGCGGGCGGCCCATTGCAGCGCTGCTCGCGAGGGGGCGGACTGGTCGACGCCGACCACAACGGTTTCCTCCGGCATGACGATCTCCCTTCAGGGGCGCGATTCCCGGACTGTCAGTCTTTCGGGCGTCGAGAGTGTGCGACATGATCATTTGTCCGCGCCGTGTATAGACCAAAGGCCGTGCTGTTCGGGGCGAAGGTCCCTGCTGATTCGGCCCAATGGCCGCGGCGGAGTTCTACGGGCGCCACTTAGCCTGACGATTGTGTCTGATGGCGGGCCGTCGACGGCGGCGATCGTGGCTTCTGGTCTGGTCAAGCAGTTCGGCAAGACGCGGGCTCTCGATGGTCTCGAGCTGACGGTGCACGCCGGTGAGGTCCACGGCTTCCTCGGTCCCAATGGCGCGGGGAAGACGACGACCCTCAGGCTCCTGCTCGGGTTCTTGAAGGCCGATGCCGGCCGGATGCGGGTTCTGGGCAGCGATCCATGGCGCGACGCTGTCAATCTCCATCGCCGGCTGGCCTACGTGCCCGGCGAAGTGGTGTTGTGGCCGACGCTGACCGGCGGGGAGACAATCGATCTCCTCGGACGCCTCCGCGGCGGACTGAATCCCAAACGGGTATCCGAGCTGGTGGATCGATTCGCCCTCGACCTGACCCGTAAGGCCCGGACCTACTCGAAGGGAAACCGGCAGAAGGTCGCCCTGATCGCGGCGCTGGCCTCGGACACCGAACTGCTGCTGCTCGACGAACCGACGGCGGGCCTGGACCCGCTGATGGAAGAACTGTTCCGAGAGACGATCAACACCGAGCGCGCAAAAGGTCGGACGGTGCTGCTGTCCAGTCACATCCTGGCCGAAGTGGAGGCGTTGTGTGACCGAGTGACCATCGTTCGGGAGGGTCGAAACATCGAGTCCGGAACGCTGTCCGAACTCCGGCACCTCACCAGGACGTCGGTGCGCGCTGAGCTCGACACCATTCCGGAAGACCTCGCCGAACTGTCGGCCGTCCACGACCTCGAAGTCTCCGGTCACCGGGTCCGGTGCCAAGTGGACACCGCCGAGCTCGGTGGCATCCTGACTCGGTTCGCGACCGCCGGCCTCCGTAGCCTGACCAGCCAACCGCCGACACTGGAGGAGCTCTTCCTGCGGCACTACCGTGCGTCGCCGGACTCGGCGGGCAGCCAGCAGGCCACCCTGGCCGACGGGGCGGTGCGATGAGCGCCGGACTTGCTGGCACCGGTTCGCTGATCCGACTGGCGCTGCGGCGAGACCGGGTGGTGTTACCGGTATCGATCGTGATCTTCACCGCGATCGCCGTCGGCTCGGCTCAAGCGTCCATCGCGGTGTTCCCGACCGTGCAGTCCCGAATCACGGCGGCCGAGTCGGTGAACCACGCTCCAGCACTGGTAGCGATGTACGGCCGCGTGTACGACCCGACCTCGCTGGGTGCGGTGTCGATGATCAAGATGATTGCCCTGTACGTGCTGTTCCTCGCCGTGCTCGGAATCTTCACGGTGACCAGGCACACCCGAGCCGAGGAGGAGACCGGCAGGCTGGAACTGCTGGGTGCGGCCGTCGTCGGTCGCTACGCAACCCTGACCGCGGCACTTGCTGTGTCGTTCGGAGTCATGGTGACGATCGGTCTGCTCGTCGGGGCCGGACTGATCACGGTCGGGCTACCGGTCGGTGGTTCCTTGGCATTCGGTCTGATGTGGATCGGCGTCGGATGCTGCTACGCAGCGGTGGCGGCGGTGGCCACGCAGATCACCGACAGCGCCAGAGCCAGCAACGGCTTGGCGGCCGGCACGATGGCGCTGGCATTCGTCCTGCGCGCGATCGGGGACACCTCCGGCCCGGGCTGGTTCTCCTGGCTGTCGCCGTCCGGCTGGGGCGTCCAAGTGCGTCCGTTCGCCGGGGACCGATGGTGGGTGCTGCTGCTTCCTCTCGGTTTCACCGCGGTCGCGTCGACCGCCGCCTACCAACTCGCAGCCCGCCGAGATCTTGGTTCCGGTCTTCTACAGGCCCACCCCGGACCCAAGCACGCCGCCAGGTGGTTGCGGACACCGTTCGGGCTGGCATGGCGGCTGCAGCGCGGAGCACTGCTGGGATGGACGATCGGGTTCGCCGTCGGCGGACTTTTTGCGGGCAACATCGCAGCCGACATCGGGACCATGATGAGCGGCAACGACCAGTTAGGCGAGCTGCTGCAAAGTATGGGTGGCGTAGCCGGACTGACCGACGCATATTTCGTTGCCATGTTGGGGATTCTCAGCGTGCTGGCTTCTGCCTACGGCGTCCAGGCTGCGCTGCGATTGCGGTCAGAGGAGGCGTCGCAACGAGCGGAGCCACTGCTGGCCACTCCCGTTCAGCGGTCGGCGTGGATGCTCGGTCACCTGACGATCGCCTTTGCCGGGACTGCTTGGCTGATCATGATCGCCGGCATCACTGCTGGGTTGGCCCATGGCGTGCAGACCGATGACCTGACACGTGCATTCGGCCGAGTGGTCGAGGGAGCCTTGGTGCAGATCCCCGCCATTTGGGTGCTGGTCGGCCTGGTCGCGGCTCTGTTCGGCGTGCTGCCCCGATGGAGCTCATCGGCCTGGGTGTTCCTGGTCTTCTTCCTGCTGCTGGGCGAGTTCGGTGCGCTGTTCAAACTCAACCAGATGATCATGGACCTTTCTCCGTACGCCCATGTGCCAAGGCTTCCCGGCGGTCAATTCTCCCTCCCACCGCTGGCCTGGCTGACTGCGCTGACCGTCGTACTCACGGGGATCGGAATCCTTGCCTTCCGCCACCGCGACCTGCGCAGTGCCTGAGGGCACGCTGCTGGGCTACCGCAGCGAAAACCGCTTGGCATCTCCTCATCGCGTTCGCGATCAGGACTGGCTGGCTGGTTCAGGCTCTTCGCGCCCACGTGGTCGGCGCAGTTGTACGGTTCCGTGCTTCAGCGTCGGAGCCGCTCAGCCCTCCGGGCCGGGCGCGTACGGCATAGCGGCCCTTGACCGTTTGCCCCGTTGCTGTCGGTGCTGCGGAGAATGTGGATAACTCAGCACCGGGATATTGCTGTGCCGCAAGCAATAGTGGCTGACCGAGCCCTCGAACAAACGACCTATGCCGACGTGGCCCTGGGTGCCGATCACCAGCAGCGCTGCTCGCTTCGACCGCTTGATCAGCTCCTCTCCTGGCCGGCCGGCCAGGCGGATCAGGCGCCAGTCGTGCTCTGGTGAAACACTGTCGTACATTCGCTGAACTCGCAGGAAGACGTCGGCATCGGCGAGATCCTGCTCGCTCGGGTGTGTGGTGTAGGCGTACGCGGGAACGTCGAGCTGCCGAACGTGTATGGCGATGAGTCGATAGTCCATCATCCGGGCGTAGTCGGCGGCCCAATCCAGCGCGCCGCGCGCCGCTGCCGAATCGTCGAGGCCAACGACAACGAGGTTCTCCTTCACGATCAACATCGTCTTGGTCGTTGCGGCCCTGAACCACCGTCGTTCGCCATCCCCGCTCGGGTCTTAGGTCCTGACCGCCCGAGTGCGCATCCGGTGCGGATCAGTGCACCACCAGCACCGGGCAGGAGGCGTGGGCCGCCACCGCGGTGCTGACGGAGCCCAGCAGGAGTCCGACGAATCCTCCGTGGCCCCGGCTGCCGACCACCACCATGTCTGCCGTTGCGGCGGCATTGATCAAGGTCTTGTGTGGCTGCCCTTGGACGAGTGTCCTGGTCACTCGGTCGGGGAGGCTGTCACCGAATGCATTGGCCAACGCGGCGTCCTGGATCTCTTGAGCTTCCTTCCCGGGGCCACTGTCATCGATCCAGCCGGCATCGATCCAGCCGACAGGCACGATCCAGCAGGTGATGACCTCGAGTTGCGCGTGTAATGCCGTTGCCAGCCGATCGGCCTCGCGCAGCGCGGCCAAGGAGTGTTCAGATCCGTCGACTCCGACGACGATTCGGGCATCTGTGTCTGTGCTTGCCACGAGGATCAACGTCCTTCCGCTTATGTGACGGCTGATCCCAACGATCCTCCCCATCACTCGGCTGGACCATAGCTTCTGAAGGACAGCAAAGGACGGGACCTTGGACCCACGCCGGGCCGAACCTTCGCACACGACACTCGTGCCCGGTTCCCTTCGGGCTGAACCTGTATCGGGTCGTCGACCGTACTAAGCAAGACGAGGACACTGGGTCCGGCCCAGGCGGCGACCTGCGCCGGGGCACCGGTTGCCCGCAGTCAGGTCGAGACGGCTGCCTTCCGCAGCGAGTACGGGACGTCCGGGAGCGGGGAGGCAGCCTCGTCCGGCGTCAATGCCGCGGCGCGCGCCTCGTGAAAGATCTTGAGGTACGTCCGGTCGGTGACTGGGCCGCAGTGGGCACCAATGAAGACATGACTGTCGCGTGCCGGGGGCCGAAGTAGGCGAGCATCGTCAGCAGGGGCTGAAAATGGATTGGTTTGTTCGTATCGGATTGGACTGTAAACACCGGGCCCGGCGTTCCTAGAGTCTGGTGCGCAGTACGGCATCCGATCGAAAGGCAGACGATGAGTTCGGCCGCTATGGCCCTCGGAACGATGTACTTCGGCACGCGCTTGGACGACCGGGTGGCGTTCCCCATCCTCGACCGGTTCGTCGAACTCGGCGGCCGATGGCTTGACACCTCCAACAACTACAGCTTCTGGACTTCAGAGTCGGGTTTCGGTGGTCAGAGTGAGGCTCTGCTCGGACGCTGGCTTCGCGCGAACCCGGGTGTGTCGGTTCGCATCAGTACGAAGGTCGGGGCCCAACCGACCCGTGTCGGCGGTTTTCCTGACCACCTCGAAGGGCTCGGTCGCGCCGTGGTGCGTGGGTCGTTGGCCGGCAGCCTGGAGCGGCTGGGCCTTGACCGGGTGGACCTGTACTGGGCGCATGTTGAGGATCCGGTGGTTCCGATCGATGACCTGGTCGCTACCTTCGGAGAGTTGGTGTCCGACGGTTTGATCGCAGGCTACGGCGTGTCCAACCACCCGTCCTGGTTGGTCGAACGCATCCGGGGAGCGGCCGAGCGGGCCGGGCATGCCCAGCCCGCGGGTTATCAGCAGCGGTTCTCCTACTTCCAGCCGCTACCTGGGGTGCCGGTTGAGGGCCAGCCGATTCCGTTGGGAATGCTGTCCGACGATGGCCGAGACCTGCTGCGTCGCAACCCGGCCATCTCGGGCTGGGTCTACACCGCGACCCTTCTGGGTAGCTACGACCGTGACGATCGCCCGCTGTCCTCGGAGTATCTTCATGCAGGCAATGAACGCCGTCGGGCGGCCTTGACTGCCGTCGCCGAAGCCCACGGCATGAGTCTGGGACAGACCGTCCTGGCCTGGCTTACCGGCGGCGAGCCGACGCTGACCCCGATCGTCGGTGTGAGCACGGTGGAGCAGGTTGAACAGGCCTGGACTGGCGCAACGACACGTCTGTCCGAGGCCGACAGAGAGGTGCTCGACAGTGCGTGACGCATCCTTCCTGCCTGGTACACAAAACCCGCAGCGCAATGGGAAGGGTTCGACACCGACAGGCGAGACGGAGTCAGGCCGCCGGGCCAGGTTGATCACGTTTCCCGTGGCCGGTGCCCGGCTAGCCGTGATGTCCAGGGAGGTTGGTCAGTCGGGTGATTGGTGGCTTGCCTCCGATGGCGGAGCGGGCGCGGTGATGTTCGTTGAAGTGGAGCCAGTCAGGCAGGGTGGCGTTGCGCTGCCGGGTTGATTGATCGAACCGGGAGTAGGCCCACCCGTCGGCCAGGGTGCGGTTGGAAGCGCACTTGCCGTTGGTCTGTGGCCGGTGGGGGCGTGTGCGCTTGTGCTTGATATGCGCGCTCGGCGCAGGCCTTGCGCCAGGCGTGCAATCCGTAGGCCGGCCCGTTGTCGGACAACACGCGTTCGACGGTGACACCGTGTCCTGCGAACCAGGCCGTGGCACGCTGGAGAACTCCGACCGCAGTGGCGGCCTTCTCGTCGGTCCAGATCTCGGCGTAGGCGATCCGGGAGTGGTCATCGATCACGCGACAATCGGCCACGCGGGCCCGCTGGTCAGATGGCTCTGGTCGGTTCCGGCTTTGAGGCGTGAGAAGTCGGGTTCAGGCGGACTGTGCCGATGCTCGGGAGGGCCTCGCGGATGGTGTGGTCGGCTTCGTGTTCCAGCCGGTGGAACTGTTCGACCGACATCGCTGGTTCGGTGGCGATGGTTGCTTCGACGGTGAGCCGGTGACCGTTCCAGCGCATCCGCACGTCCGGCACTGCGACCACTCCAGGCAGCCCGCCCAGCGCCGTTTCGGCTTTCGTGACAAGGTCGGGGTCGACGCCGTCGAGGAGGCGGCGGCCGATGTCGCGGGCGGTGCCGATCAGCAGCACGAAGATGGCGATGCTGATCAGGAGGCCGATGATCGGGTCTGCCAGCGGAAAGCCGAGCCACACACCGGTGACACCCAAGACCACGGCCAGGGAGGTGAATCCGTCGGTACGGGCGTGGACACCATCGGCGATCAAGGCGGCCGATCCGATCTGGCGGCCGACCCGGATGCGATAGACCGCGACCAGTTCGTTGCCAGCGAACCCGATCAGGCCGGCGGCCAACACCCAGGCGAGGTTCTCCAGCGGCTGAGGATGGGCGATCCGCCGGATTGATTCATAGCCGGCCAGGACCGCCGACAAGGTGATCATGGCGACGATGAACAGCCCGGCGAGGTCTTCGATTCTGCCGTAGCCATAGGTATAGCGGCGGGTCGGTTTACGGCGAGCGAAGGCGAACGCCACCCACAAGGGAACCGCGGTAAGCGCGTCGGAGAAGTTGTGGATTGTGTCGGCCAGCAGAGCCACCGAGCCACTGATGATCACAACAACGATCTGCAGCGCGGCGGTCAGGCCGAGCCCGACCAGGCTGACCTTCACCGCCCGAACGCCCGCCTTGCTTGCTTCCAACGCATCGTCGACCGAATCGGCCGCATCGTGACTATGCGGCACAAACAGGCCGTAGAAGAAGCCCTTAACCCCGGTCGGATGCTGATGCTCATGCCCGTGCCCGTGATCATGCCGGTGCCCGTGATCATGCCGGTGCCCGTGATCATGGTCATGCCCGTGGTCGTGCTGACCGGCATGGTCGTGATCATGAGTGTGCTGATTGCTCACTTGTCGCCCTCGCCTTGGGGATGGTGGTGGCGGGGTGTACCGCCGAGAGAGTGCTCGGCCTGAAAGATCGCGGCCGTCACGAGCTGGCTGGCATGCTCATCGGCCAGCCGATAAAACACCCGAGTGCCGTCCTGGCGCGTGGTCACGATCCGCGCCAGCCGAAGCTTGGCCAGATGCTGCGAGACCGCCGCCGGAGCCTTGCCCACCAGATCGGCCAGCAGGCTCACCGACAACTCACCGCGCTCCCGTAGCGCCAGGATGATCCGGACCCGGGTGGCGTCGGCCAACATGCCAAACACCTCGACCGCCAGCTCGACGTACTCACTGTCCGGCAGCCGCCCACATTCCTCGCTACCTGCATTCATGCGCAGATTATGACAGCGCATTCATTCGATGACAACCGGCCGCGGCCGCCCGGTGGAGGATCCGTCTGCGGGCCGGAAGCTGGCTCTCGTGCCTAATTCGTCCGTCGTTCTGTCGTGGGGTGCGTCGCCCCAGGTCGGGAGGGCACAACCTCACCTTTGTTCCTCAACCGCGGTCGAGGTCAACGGTTGCATCGACGATCGTTGCCGGGCAGCACCACTGCCGGACAGGCCGGGTCTACGTTGACTGCATGGACTACTCGCAGTTGCCTGTCCAGGAATGCTTGCTCGGCGATGATGGCGAGATGCTCTGCTTCGCACTTGACCGGGCGCGCAAGGAGTTCGCATGGAAGACCGGTGGACTTACTGCCGCGCAGCTGCGGCAGCAGTTGCCGACGTCATCGATGTCCCTGGCTGGACTGATCAAACACCTGGCCTGTGTTGAGACCGGGTTCACTGCCATGGCTCAAGGGCAACTCCTGTCTCAGGCGCAGGGAGATGAAGACGGACCCGACGAGTGGGAGTCGGCGTTGACCGACGAGCCTGAGGAGCTTTATGCGAGGTGGTACTCGGCAGTCGAGCGATCCAGGCGTGCCTGGGCTGGGATGATCGCAGGGAACGGTCTGGACAGTGTTGTGGAGGATCCGGATCCAGCCTGGAGTAAGAATCGACGCCGCATCTTGGTCGATCTGCTTGAGGAGAACCTCATTCATCTCGGCCATGTTGATCTCCTGCGTGAGTCGATCGACGGGAGACGCGGACATGGGTGGCCGGAAGACTAACTCCACCCGCCTGTTGATGGATCCGTGTCGGGGCCGCCTGGTCGCGCTAACCCGGTGATGACCTCACCGGCGACGCAAGTGCTGCTGTTCCGGAGCGAGTGGGCGTGCCTGATCAGCCGCACGCTCGGAACTCCCGGATTCGCGGCCATCGCTCTACTGTTCCGTCTCCTCGTTCGATCCAGATCGCTGACGGATCCGAGGGGTCGGTGTACAGCCGGTTTCGTTCCCGATGAATCGTCGTGTCCTTGGCGGTAGTCGGCAGGTCCGCGTCGAGATCAGATTCGCCCTCCAGTGGGATGGCGGCTGCGGCAGTGGAGTCGCGGAGGAACTGTCGCCGGTGATCTTCAAAGCCGGTCGTGTTCTGGTCCAGCTCGCGACCTGGTGGCCACGACATGGTCAGCACCACCGTGACGTTCTCCTCGTTGCAACTCATCGAACGGGCTTCGGAGACGATGACGAGCACTTCGTTGGATCGGTCGCTGCCATTTGGGAGGACCTGGCCGCTGGCGTCGCGCCAGTTCCCGACCAGGTTTGTTTGGTCGGAGGGAACTTCTACGAACGGGTAGCTGGTGGGCGACCCCAGGCCGCAACTCGCCACGGCGACCAGCAACGCACCGACGACAATCAGGAACGGCGCCGGTGCGGGTGGCTTGCCCAACGGCAACCGGCTGTGTGTGGACACGTTCGCACCGTACGGCGGGTGCCTGACCTCTGCGCGGGATTGTGGGAGTTGCCGTCAAGCCGTGATCGGCCGTGACGGTGCCCGGTCGTGGATCCCAAGTGACACAGGTCAGCTGATCATCACGGTCCGCGATCAACTGTGGACGCGGAGGAACGCTCACCGGCCACTGGCCCGCTGCTACTGCCCGCCGAAGAGAATCAGGTTGCCGTCGAGGTCTCGAACGACGAATTGGTTGGCACCCCAGGGTTGACGCTGCAGCGTTTGTTGGAAGTCGACTTCGGCCGCGACGTATTCGCTGTAGAGCGCTTTCACGTTCTCGACCGTGATCGCCGCAGCGAGCAGTTGGTCATCTTCTCGGAGGTTGCCATTGAACACGGGGTCACAAACATAGCGAAGGTTGAGGCTCACGTGGTCGCGGCGTACCTGGCCGTAGTACGGCGGATCGCCGTGGGTGAAGCCCACGGTGAATCCCAGCTTGTGTTCGAAGTACGCGCAGGCTGCGTTGATGTCGGAGACGAACAGTTGTGGTTCGGCTTGGGTGAGGACCGGCTGCGCCGGGGCCCCTTGGTCGGGTGCGGTGGTCTTGGGCATCTGGGTGACTCCAGTCTTGAACATGGCCCATGTTTCGAAACCGGCTTCGCGAGCGAGCAGAAGTTGGGCGTCGGCGAGCACGAAGCGCTGCGCGAAGATCTGTTCGTCGCTCAGCCCGTGGTACCGCGGCAACGCTGCCCGGATTCGTGGCGCGACGGCATAGTTGTGCTCACGGTGCCAGCGCAGTAGCTGCCTGGCCTGCTTCCGCAGGTTCTCAAGATTGGTCATGGGCGCACTTCGGATAGTTTGCGAGGTGGGCATAGCCCCTTCGGCGAGTGCCGGCGCGCCCTCATTCAGCAGCACCAGCATCGTGCCGTCCGAGGTCGCTCACTGTCAAGTGATCGGCCGGAGGGCGGTTCCGACAACTCCCGCCGGCAGTGAGTGCGACGAACGCCGGGCCCGTGGATGGAACGCCGGGTCATGGATCCGCTTCCGGTCACTGTGCCGGTCGTGCTCTTTCTGGGACGGTCGCCGGTTCAAGATCGAATGCAGCTGGGCTGCCCTGGTCGCTGCCGCGGCCATTGCCGCGGTCACGGTGGCGGCGGGGAGCGGTGTCTCGGCGTTGACGGGAAAGGTGACCTACCCGGTGATCTACCAGCTCGGTCCGTTCTCCCTGC
>DATCVL010000214.1:0-5829 GCA_036566865.1 Microlunatus sp. | reverse complement strand
CCACCACCGTGCCGAGCGCGACCAGCGTGTTCATGGTGGTGCTGCGATGCCGGGCGGCCTGCCAGGCAGACCGGTAGATGTCGGCACCGGCCCAGAACTGGACCACGCTGGCCACCACCAGCATCGCGGGCATCAGCCAGTCCATCGCGTCCGGATAGATCGGCACGTACATCGCGGCCATCAGCACCCCGGCCGCAATCAGTGCCACCTGCCAGCGTCGCTTCAGCCCGGTCAGAGCAGGGTCCGAACCCTCCGCCCTGGCGGAGGCAGCAGGCGCGGCCTCGTCCGATCCGGTCGGCGCGGTCGGCGCCTTCGGCAGCGACCGCGGGGTCCCGACGTAGCCGGCCTTGGTGACCGCCTCGACCAACCGCTGCACCTCGACGGCACCGGGTTCGAATCGGACGGTCGCCGTCTCGGCCGCCAGGTTGACCGTGGCGTCGCTGACTCCGTCGACCCTGCGCAGGGCCTTCTCCACCCGGCCGACGCACGAGGCACAGGTCATGCCGTCGATGTCGAGCACCCGGCTGACTGCCTCCGGGCCGGCTGCGGATTGGGTCGGTGATCCGATGGACATGTCCGGCACTATACCCCCACGGGGTACGGGTTGTCAGCCGACCGTCCGCCCGGTGTCCCCCATGGCAGGCATCGTCACCGCAGGATCGCGGCCGTTGAATGGTGCGCCTCGGCGGCACCAGCAGGTCGGCCGCGGCTGCCCGACAGTGCTCGATCTCTTGATCAACATCTGCCCCGTCGTCGATGCCGTCGACCAGCAGAACGCAGCCTTCAGCATCGGATACTCCTGCCAGAGCAGGGAATCGTGACGAAAGATCACTGTCCTACCGCTTCACCGACGACGACCTGGGATCGACCGGCACGGTGACTCTCGACGGGCATCGGCCACCGCTTGCTCTGTCCGAACCCGATCAGCAGACCGATCATGATCACCACCATGCCCGAACACGCCAGCACTCCGGGGACGGGACCTCCGAGCGCCAGCCCGATCACCGCGGACGCCGGTGCGGCGATGCCTGCGGTCAGTCCCGCGCGACCCGGGCCGAGCCGGCGCACACAACTGAACCAGAGCACGAAAGAGATCGCCGTCGCCACCGCACCGAGATAGAGCACCGCTGCGATCGCGGAGGGCTCGATCATCCGCGCCAGGCCGGCCGGTTCGAAGATCACTCCCAGCACTGCGAAGACCGCCGCGGCCACCGCACTCGTCGCCGCCGAGTAGGTCCACGGTCCCAGCCGTGGCAACACCGGAGCGCTCAGCAGCGTCAGCCCGGCATCCAGCCCGATCAGCGAAGCGGCCGCCACCAGGCCGGCGCCATCGCTGTGACCCCAGCCCGACACCAGGACGGCTCCGACGGCCACCGCGCCGGCACCCGCCAGCAGCCGGACCGACGGACGCCTGCCGTAGGCCAGCGGGCCGCCGATCGCCAACGCGATCGGGATACAGGAGACCGCCGCACCGAAGACCGCGGGCTCGGCGTGTCCTGCGCCCAGCACCAGCGCCAGGTTGAATCCGACCATCCCGAGCAGGGCTCCGCCGACCACGAAGCCCACCTCCCGGCCGCGCGGCAGGACCAGTCGTCGACCGGTCGCCCGAGCCGCGACCAAGATCACCGCCGCCGCGACCGCATACCGAAAGCTCTGCACCCACATCGCCGGCAGTCCGTCCAGACCACCGATCACCGCAACGCTGCTGCCGACCAAGATCATCGCGCCGACGCCGGCGATCATTCCGCTCATGAACCCGATCCTGGCCCGGACTTGGACCAGTAGCCAGATCCAAGTCGAAGCCAATATGGTGGGCCAAATGGTGCATGGATCGGATTTCCTCCAGCTCGACCCGCACGGTGTCGTGCCGGGACGGCGCGCCGACTGGCTGTCCGGCCGACTCCGTACGGCGGTCGCGGACGGCACCGTGCAGCTCGGCTCGCGGCTACCCGCGACCCGGACCCTGGCAGCGGAGCTCGGCTTCGCCCGCGGCACCGTCAGTGAGGCGTACGGACGGCTGATCGAGGAGGGCGTGCTGACCACCAACCGCGGCGGCGGGACGACGGTGGCGGCGCGGCCGGCAACGCCTCGGCAGGATCCTGGCAGGTCCGATCGTCCCGTCGGGCCCGCACCGCGGCGGACCGTTGGCGCTGCCGACGAGCAGCCGATCGACCTCGATTCCGGCGTGCCTGATCTGTCCGCCTTTCCCCGCGGCGCCTGGCTTCGGGCCGAACGGCGGGTGTTGGAGCGAGCCACCAGTCGGCAGCTCGGCTACGCACCGCCGCAGGGCGTCGGGGAACTGCGGCAGGAGCTCGCCGGCTGGCTGGCTCAATCGCGGGGTGTGGCCGCAACGGCCGACCAGATCGTGATCACCGGCGGCGTCACCGGCGCGGTCAGCCTGATCTATCAGCTGCTGGCTCAACGCGGCGAGGATGTGGTCGCGGTCGAGGACCCCAGCGCCGAAGGCAACCGGCGGGTCCTGCAGCACTGGGCTCGGCGGACGGTCGGCGTCGGTGTCGACGTCGACGGGATCGACACCGACGCGCTCGGGGCAACCGACGCCCGCGCGGTGGTGGTGACGCCGGCCCACCAGTATCCGACCGGGACTGTGTTGTCGGCCGAACGCCGCCGGTCGCTGTTGGACTGGGCGAATGTCAACGACGGCTTGATCATCGAGGACGACTATGACGCCGAATACCGCTACGACCGGGCGCCGGTGCGCGCCCTGCAGCCGCTGGACCCGGACCACGTGGCCTACACCGCCAGCCTGTCCAAGACGCTGGCGCCGGCTCTCCGGCTGGGGTGGTTGATTCCGCCGGACTCCCTACTGGACAAGGTGATCGAACGGCGCTGGGCGATTGATCTCGGCGCCCCGGCACTACCCCAACTGGTGTTGGCCGAGCTGCTGCGCAGCGGCGTACTCGCCCGGCATCTACGATCGATGCGGGTTCGGCACCGCGCCCGCCGGGATGCCTTGATCGCCGCCGTCACTGAACGGTTGCCCGGATGCACGATCGGCGGGATCGCAGCCGGCATCTATTTGTTGATCATGATCCCGGCCGACCTCGACGATGCCGAACTGGCCGAGCGCGCCCGGGCCCGCGGTGTGCTGTTGCAGCCACTGAGCCGTCATCGGATCGCTCCCGGGCCGCCCGGGTTGATCATGACCTACGCCGATCACAGCCCGGACCGGTTGAGTACGGCGGTCGACCGGCTCGCCGCCATCTGGCCACGGAATTGATCAACGCCTGAAGGAAATCCGCCCGGATCGACCAGCGTGGTCGGCACCCAGGACCGCCATTCGTGTCAAGATCATCAGAACTGTGCTGAGCCTGGTGATCACTCGCTTCCGAAGGACATCGCCCTTGCCGACATCAGATTCCACCCGCATCATCGGTGTGGTCGCGGCCGTATTCGTCCGTGCGGACGAGGTGCTTGCCTGCCGTCGATCCCCCGACCGGCCGAGCGGAGGTCGCTGGGAATTCCCGGGCGGCAAGATCGAAGCCGGTGAAACAGCGCCCGCTGCACTGAGGCGCGAGATCGCCGAGGAACTCGGCGTCCGCATCGATGTCGGCCGGCTGCTGGACCGATCCCGTACCCGACTGGGCGACCGATGGATCGAGCTCAGCTGCTATCTGGTACGGGCCTGGTCTCCAGATCCGACAGTCAGCACCGACCACGACCGACTGCAGTGGTGCCACCGCTCGACCCTCGATCAACTCGACTGGGCCCCTCCTGACCTGCCGGCGGTCAGGAGGATGATGTCGGCGTGAAGACTCTGCATCCGGCCAACAGCAACCTCGCCGCCTCCAATGTGATCCTCGGACTGATGCGGATCTCGTCCCTGGACGATGATCAGATCCGCGAGCTCGTCGGGGCCGCCCGCGACGTCGACATCAACTTCTTCGACCATGCCGACATCTACGGTGGTGATCATGGCTGTGAACGCCGCTTCGGCGAAGCCATCACGTTCACCCCGTCCGAACGCGAATCGGTGATCATCCAGTCCAAGGTCGGAATCCGATCCGGCTATTTCGACTTCTCCGCCGAGCACATCCTGTCCTCGGTCGAGGAATCCCTGCGCGCCCTGCAGACCGACTACCTGGACGTGCTGCTGCTGCACCGCCCCGACACACTGGTCGAGCCGGACGAGGTCGCATCGGCCTTCGAGCAACTGCATACAGCCGGCAAGGTCCGCGGCTTCGGCGTCTCCAACCACACTCCGGGTCAGATCGAGTTGCTCAAGCGATCGGTCCGGCAGCCGCTGACCTTCAACCAGGTCCAGCTCAGCATCACCCACGCACCCCTCTTCGCGTCCGGGATCGCGGCAAACATGGCCGGGCTGGAGCAGTCGGTGGTCCGGGACAACGGTCTGCTCGACTACTGCCGGTTGAACGAGATCACATTGCAGGCTTGGAGTCCCTTCCAGAAGGGCTTCTTCGACGGCGTCTTCCTCGACGATCGGGAGAACTACGCCGAGCTCAATGATCAACTCGACTCCCTCGCCGCGAAGTACGGCGTCACCCCGACCGGGATCGCAGTCGCCTGGATCACCCGGCATCCGGCCGACATCCAGGTCGTCCTCGGCACCACCAAACCAGGGCGGGTCCGGGAATCGGCTGCCGGTTCGGAGGTTCCGCTGACCCGTGAGGAGTGGTACGGCCTGTTCAAGGCCGCGGGTTACGTGGTGCCCTGATCCTGGCGTTGGCTCGGGAGTCCCCCAGGCGCGAAGCAGGAACTTGACCTGCGCCGTGATCATGGTCCGGTCGCCGGCCGGCGACCCGGCCATGATCGCGTAGAGCAGCGGGCCGACGAGTGTTAGCGTTCCCTCCGGCGTCACGTTGCCACCCGCTGCCGGCCGGTCGGTGGCACCGCGCCAGAGGACCCCAGCAGAGGAGAACAGCACGCCGATGAGCGCAGCCAGCGGACCGTCGCAGTCATCCGGGATCGCTGCCCCACTCAAATTCGCCGCGCTGCGTAATCGCCACTCCCGCCCCTACCTCTTCACCGCCGGCCTGTCGATGATGGGCGACAACAACGAGCACGTGATCACCTACTGGGTGCTCTGGGAGAAGTTCCACTCTCCTGCCCTGGTCGGCTTCGAGGTGATCAGTCACTGGCTGCCGTTCCTGCTCTTCTCGGTCTGGTTCGGAACCCTGGCGGAGAAGTACGACTGCCGCCGGCTGATCCAGATCTCCCAGGGCCTCTTCATGTTCGTCTCGATCATGTGGGGCGTGCTCTTCGCCACCGGTTCGCTGCAGATGTGGGAAGCCTGCGTGCTGTTGGTCCTGCACGGGATGGCCGGCTCGATGTGGGGACCCGCCGAACAACTGATGCTGCACGACTTCGTCGAGCGCAAGGACCTGCCCAGTGCGGTCCGGTTGAACGCGACCTTCCGCAGCCTCGGTGTGCTGTTCGGCCCGGCCGTCGGCTCCGCGCTGCTGCTCGGATTGGGGCCGTCCTGGGGCATCTTCGCCAACGTGCTGTTCTACCTGCCGATGATGATCTTGATGTTCCGGATCCCCTACACCGGGCACACCCGGGACGGCAGGCTCGATCGGCCCAAGATCACCATCCTGGACTCGGTCCGGGTGCTGCGCGAGGTTCGGGCCAACCGGCTGCTGGTCAGCATGATCATCTTGGCCGGGCTGGCGGCCGTCACGATCGGCGGCTCACTCCAGGTCTCGATGCCGATCTTCGCCGGCGTCCTCGGCACCGGCACCGGCGGGATCGCGTACGGCGTGTTGCTGTTCGCCAACGGTGCCGGCGGAGTGCTTGGCGGTTTCCTCCCCGAGGCCACCGGCGCGATCAAACCGAACCTGATCTGGG
>DATCVL010000213.1:0-18895 GCA_036566865.1 Microlunatus sp. | reverse complement strand
TACTGGCTCGTGTTCAACATCGGCGACAGCCGGATCTACCGGCTGCCGGCCACCGCGCCGGACGGGTCGAAGGAACGTGAGCTCAGCCAGATCAGCGTCGACCACTCCCATGTCCAGGAGTTGGTCGACGCCGGCGTGATCACTGCCGAGCAGGCCGAAACACATCCTGACCGCAACCTGGTCACCCGGGCGATCGGCGCCGAGCCGGAGTGCCAGCCCGATTTCTGGATGATCCCGATGGTCCCCGGGGATCGGCTGCTGATCTGCTCCGACGGTCTGCTCGCGGCCCCGTACGCAGACCTGCGGGGCGGGTTGCTGGAGCAGAACAGCGCGGAAGAGGCGGCCGATGAGCTGCTCGGGATCGCCCTGGACGCCGGTACGACGGACAATGTCTCGGTGATCGTGGTGGATGTCGCGGGCGCCGACGGCGACCGAGAATCGGACGAGGCGACTTCGGTGCAGCCACACCCGCATTCCCACGTTCCGGATTCGGTGTAGTGGTACCCACAGTCGTGGCCATTAGTCTCGGACGGTGCGGCCGGTAGTGGCCGGGGGAATGTACGCCGGGGGAGACAGAGAACGAGGGGCAATTCGATGACCGACGCGAAGCAGGGGGCGGGCGCAGCCGCACCCCATTGGACCAGCCAGTGGCGGGCGCGCTACCGCCGGGGTGACTGGCTGGTGCTGTCCGGCCCGACCTCGTTGGTGTTGATGCAGCCGGCGGCTCCGCAGTGGTCGGAGCTGATCGAGGCGGTCTGGGAGGAGGTCCTCGGATCCTCCTCGATCCAGGACCTGGCGGCCAGGCTGGCCGACTTCAGGCTGGACGGGATGCCGGACTTCGCCGCCCTGTTCTGGGACAACGGTGGGATGCGATCGCTGATCCGCGGTGCCGTCACGCTGGTCGATCCGAAGACCGAGCAGCCGGTTGCCGACGGTGAGGGCGTGCAGACCTGGACCGAGATCGGGCTCGGCGACCTGCAGCAGGTGGAGCTCAGGGCCGGTGAACAGGCTCAGGGAGAGCAGCTGGAATTGCCGCTGGTGATCGGTGCGGTCGGCGCCTCCCGGGTAGTGCTGGACAGCTCGGAGCCGGTCCAGGTGCGTTCGCCGCAGGGCTCCTTCGCCGGCAACGCCGACGCGTTGCACCTGCTCCCCGCCGTCGAGCCGACGGTCGAGCCGGCGAAGCCGGTCGAACAGCCCGAACCGATGCCGAAGGGGCCGGTGGCCGTCGCTGCCGCTGCTCAGCCCGAGCCGACCGTACGGCTGGATCCGGGACAGCCGCCGTCGGATGGCAGCCCCTTCGAGCGGGCGGAAACGCTGGTCGAACAGCCGCCGCTCGCCGCCGAGGCGGTCGCTGCGCCGACCGCGCTCGACCCCGACGACGCCGACGCGGCGCACACGGTCCTGGCCAGCAACCTGCCCGGGATGCCGGTGTCGGAGCCCCGTCCGCGGCCGGTCCTCGGGGTGCTGCATCCCTCCAGTGGTGGTCAGGTGGCGGTCGATCGGCCGGTCGTGATCGGCCGGTCGCCGGTCGCCAGCCGAGTCCGCAGTGATCAACTTCCGCGGCTGCTGACGGTGCCGAGCCCGAGTCACGACATCAGCCGGACCCATGTCCAGGTCGCTCCGGAGAACGACCGGTTGGTGGTCACCGATCTGAACTCGACCAACGGCACGATCCTGGTCTCCCCGGACGGGCGTCGCAGTGATCTTCGACCCGGTGTCGGGGTCCCGCTGGAGTACGGCAGCCTGATCGACCTCGGCGACGGGATCACCATTGCAGTCGACCGCGACTGAGGTGGATTCGGTGGCGCGAGCAGGTTCGTACGGGGGTTCGTCGGTCGGGGGTCCGTCGGTCGGGCTGCCCGACGGCGTCTACCTCGCGCCGCTCGGTCGGCGGCTGGCGGCGTTCGCGATCGACGTGATCGCGCCCTACTTCCTGATCTTGATCGGCTTGATCGTCCTGGCCCTGGACGGTCCGAACCTGGTGACGATCATCTGCCTGCTGGTGCCGATCGGCTGGGGCATGCTGACCTGGTGGATGTACGCGACCCGGGCAGCCGGCGTCGGGATGCGGCTGTTCGGCCTGCAGTTGGTCGGTTTTCACGACGGCCGTCCGATCGGCTACCCGCGGGCACTGTTGCGGGGGATGATCCTGCTGGTGCTGTGCGTCAGCACCGTCGTGGTGATCATCATGGCGGCACTGATGGTGACCCAGCGGCGCCGGCAGGGCTGGCACGATCTCGCCGCGGACTCGGTGGTGATCGAGGCGCGGCCGCTCGCCCCACCCCGTACCGAACCCGCCGAACCGGCGGCACTGCCGGCGGCTCCTGCTGATCATCAGTTCGTCTCCCTCACCGAGGACGAGGCCGAGCCGGATGATCAGGTAGAGCCGGTTCGCAGGGTCGAACGCACCGACCTGGTCGAGCACCTCGAGGCGGAGCAACCGACCAGGTTGGCCGCGCGGGTCGACCCGCTGTCCGCGGCAGCCGAGGACGATGCCCCCGTCGCGCCGCCGCCCAACCAGGGTTGGGTTGCCGTGTTGGAGGACGGTCGGCATGTGGCGATCAATCGGCTGATCCTGGTCGGCCGCAATCCGCACCCGCGGCCGGGTGAGGAGGACGCGCAGTTGATCAAGGTGATGGACGACGCCCGGACCGTCTCCAAGACGCACCTGGCGATCAACGTCGACTCCCGGGGGATTTCGATCACCGACCGGGGCTCGACCAACGGCACCGCAGTGACCGATCCCGAGGGTGTCTACGAGTTGCTGGTGCCCGAGGTGCCGATGCGGATCCACGCGGAGGGCTACCTGCTGTCGTTCGGCAAGCACCACATCCGGATCGCGCGCAGCCCGGGATAGGGTCTGGGCATGCTTCTTTCGGATCGCGACATCAAGGCCGAGATCGAGGCCGGCCAGATCGCGCTCGACCCGTACTCGCCGGAGATGATCCAGCCCGCCAGCATCGACGTCCGGCTGGACCGGCTGTTCCGGGTCTTCGAGAATCATCGCTACCCGCACATCGATCCGGCCGAAGATCAATCCGAGCTGACCCGTGAGGTCGAGCCGGCCGGTGACGATCCTTTCATCCTGCATCCGGGGGAGTTCGTGCTCGGCTCCACCTTCGAGGTGGTCACCTTGGGTGATGGGATCGCTGCCCGATTGGAAGGCAAGTCCTCGCTCGGCCGACTCGGGCTGCTCACCCATTCCACCGCCGGCTTCATCGATCCCGGCTTCTCCGGACACGTCACGTTGGAGTTGTCCAACGTGGCCACGTTGCCGATCAAGCTCTGGCCGGGGATGAAGATCGGCCAGTTCTGTTTCTTCCGGTTGTCCTCGCCCGCCGAGCACCCCTATGGCACGGCCTCGTACGGTTCGCGTTATCAGGGCCAGCGGGGCCCGACGCCGAGCCGCTCCGGCAGCAACTTCCATCGGACCCGGGTCTGACCCGAGCCGGTCGTCACCAAGATCAACTTCGGCGTTTCGGCGCGGATGACGTTGATCATCACGGTGCGGTGGGATCGGTGGCCTGCTGGCCCGATGTACGCAGCTGAGCGGCCAGCGGACAGCCGAACGGATCTCGCGCCGCGATGCCGACCCGATTCAGGTAGCGCAGCACGATCGCGTACGCGACCGGAAGGGACTTCTCGGTGTACGCGATTCGATTGTCCGCGCAGACCTCACGCACCATCGGCTGCAGTCGGCGCAGATTCGGCCGCGGCATCGACGGGAACAGATGATGTTCGATCTGGAAATTCAATCCGCCCAGCAGGAAGTGGATGAACCAGCCGCCGGAGACGTTGCGTGACATCAGCACCTGACGGCGAAGGAAATCGATCTTGAGATCGGGTGGCACGATCGGCATTCCGACATGGTTCGGGGTGAAGGCCCCGCCGAGGTAGAACCCGTACACCGCGAGCTGGATGCCGACGAATGCCGCCGCCTTCTCCGGTGACATGATCATCAGCAGCAGGCCGAGGTAGCTGAGGTGACGGATCAGCAGCAGGGCGATCTCCCAACCGCGGCGTTGCATCGGTGCCCGTGCCGTGATCCGGCGGACGCTGGCCACGTGCAGGTTGAGCCCCTCCAACATCAACAGCGGCAGATAGAACCAGCCCTGCCGGTCGGCGATGAACCGGCCGAGGCTGCTTCGTTCGGCCCGGGCGAAGGGAGTGAACGCCAGGTAGCCGGGTGCGACGTCGGGGTCGCTGCCGTGCTTGTTCGGATTCGCATGATGCGAGCTGTGCTTGTGTTGCCACCAGCCGAAGCTGAACCCGCCGAAGAAGGTGCCCAACGCCATCGCCGCCCAGTCGTTCGCCCGTGCGGTGCGAAAGATCTGCCGATGCGCCGCGTCGTGGCCGAGCAGGGCGAACTGGGTCAGCGCCACCGCCAACAGCGCGGCGAGCAGCAGTTGCCACCAGGAGTTGCCCAGCAGCAGCATCCCGACAACGATCCCGCCGAGCGCGATCACGGTCAGCGACATCTTCACCCAGTAGTAGCCGTATCTCCGGGTCAGCAGTCCGGAGGCTTTCACCCGGGCTGACAGCTCGGTGTAGGACCTGGTGTAGCGATCTTGCTCCCGGCGCCCAGGGCGCCGCGAGCTGACATCGATGGTCATCCATGCCGCCCTCGGTCGGCATCTCGCTGCAATGAGCGGAATGCGATCACGTCGTCCAACAACGGATGCCGAGGTCTGGGACATCAGTACGGTGGGCCTTTCGTTCACCCTACTCGCCGATGTCGATGACCGGACCGGTCACGACTCGGATGGTCGTGACCGGGTCTTGCTCGTGGTCGGTCCAGGCTCAGGATGGTGACGGCCGGCTGGCGTTCACCGCACGAAACGATCGTACCGGGGCGGCGGGCTCGGGCGCCAGCCGATCGGCGAACCGGCGCAACACTCCGGCCGCTCGATTGCGCAGCCGCAGCTCGGGATGAGCTCGTCGCCATTCCTCGATCATCCGTCGTCGTTCGGCTTCGTGGCGGAGCTGGTCGGCCCGCAGCCGCGGCAGTGACAGTCCTGTGTACGGATCGATGTAGTCGTTGTTGATCACGGTCCTCGGTCCTCTCTGACTCGGACGGCAGGCTCGGATCGCGTCATGCCGCCTCGTCCGGACAGGACTAGGGCATGATCACGGGCTGCCGGTGTTTGTTGCTGCGTTCAAGATCAATCGATGTGGTACGGGCTCACGCGCGGAAGATGGAGATGTCTCCACTGGCGGTGCTCGCCTTGATGCTGACGAAGGGCTCGCCTGCCGCGGGTTGGGCGCTGGCCTCCAGGCTGATGTCGACCTCACCGCTGACGGAGTTGACGTCGAGCCAGGCCGGGAGCCCGCCGGCGACGCCGACGCTGACCGAGCCGGAGGCGGTACGCAGCTCCAGCACGCCGGCCGCCGACGGCACGTCGATGTCGCCGGAGGCGGTATTGGCGCGCAGGGTGCCGTCGAACTCGCGGACCCGGACGTCACCGGAGGCCGACTTCGCTTGCAGGTTCGCCGAGGCGCGATCGATGCTGACGTCGCCGGAACCACTGTTGAGGTCGCTGCCGGAGCCGGTCAGCGTGCCGACACTGATGTCGCCGGATCCGGTGTTGCAGCGCAGGGTCTCGGCTTCACTGACGCCCACGTCGCCGGAGCCGGTGTTGATCTTGGTCTCACCAAGCCGGACCTGGATGTTGACGTCGGCAGAGCCGGTGCTGGTGACCAGGCCGGTACCTGCCGGGACGGCCAACTCGACGTACACCTGCGGCGAGTGGAAGCGCCACTGCGGCATGGTGATCCGGAGTTGATCATGGGACTGATGCACCGTCGCCTGCTCCAGGAACTCCGGGTCCGCACAGCTGATCGCGCCGGTGGTCTTGCCGTCGGCGGACTCGCCGACGGTGATCCCACCGCTGCCGACGTTGTTGATCATGATCGACTTGACGTCGTCGTAGGCGATATCGATGGTGCTCACTTGACCCAACCCTTCACGTTGCGGCCGCGGCGCTGCCGGCCCGGCCTCGACTGTTGTCCTCCGAAGACGCCGCCCGGGCCGAAGATCCCGTCCGGGCCGAAGATGCCCTGCGGCCCCAGCGGACCGTTCGGCCCGAACACCTCGGACACCCCAGGCGGCGTCGGGGGAGTCGGCGCGCCGGGTGGTGTCGGCGGAGTCGGGACGAGAGCGGTCTGGATCGCCCGGACCAGCCAGGCGTTGGTTGAGATGCCCTCGCCGTCTGCGGTCTCGTCGACCTTGTTCTTCACCGAGGCAGGCAACCGGAGGCTGACCCGAACCATCGGCTCGTCCTCGTCCGGCTCGTCGACCTCCACCGCCGGCTGTTCAGGCTCCGGTTGCGCCTCCTGCTCGGGCAGGATCAGCGTCGGCTCGGCCGACTGCGGCACATGCACGGTGAAATTCGGGTTGCCGTCGACGACCCGAAGCTCGATCGACCCGGGCGCCAACTCGGCGCTGATCTCAGTGGTGGCGTCGGAGATGGCGTCGAGCAGCGCCAGTCGCGCCGACGATCCCACTGCCGTACCGAGCCGACGCGCCACCTCCTGCGTGTTCTCGTCGGCCAGTGCGGCCGCGTCGACGATCCCGCTCCGCACGGTGTCGACATGCTTCGAAATGTCCATGACGTCAATATGACACCAAAATGGTGTCAAGTACAAGTGCTATGGCGCCAGATTGTCGAATTCGTGGCGTCAGCCTGTGGCACGCTTCCGCCGGATCGGCGTAGCTGAAGCGTCTTGCATGCCGTCCAGCATGATGTGCAGATATCTGGTCGGGTCGGCGCTGACGGGTGCCGGCAGGGCGTTTGGGTGACAGGTGAAGACGTTGAGCAGATTCATGATGTCGTCGGCGTTCACGTCGGTTCGCATGTCGCCGTCGGACTGCGCTTGTCGTACGAGTGAGGAGAGCTGAGCCACCCACTGGTGCTCCTCCCCGGTGAGTTCTTCGCTGTCGTCGAGCATGCCGTCGGGCAGTTCGGACAGTGCCGCGGCCAGCGCACCTCGGCCCGGCGACGTCACCCAGTCGACGATCGTGCGGATTGCTGCCCAGGCGTCGTCGCTGGACTCGGTGGCGTCCGCGATGGCCTCGCTGATCGACTCCACGTGGTGTCGAGCGACCGCCGACAGCAGTGCGCTGTGATCGGGGAAGCGGCGATAGAGGGTGCCGACCCCGACGCCGGCCCGCTCGGCGATCGCCTTCATCGGCGGGTTCACGCCGCGCTCGGCGACGACCTCGACTGCTGCCTGGACGATTTTGTCGAGGTTGCGCTGCGCGTCGGCACGCATCGATTCTCCTGAATGATCTGGACGATGGGGTTCCGGTTAGTGTACGGTCCCTGGAGGCGGAACCGTAGATTCCGGTTCCGGTTAACTCTGAACGAAGGAGATCAACATGATCGTGGTGACCGGTGGTACCGGGACGATTGGCGGCGCGCTGATCAGGCGGCTGCGCAGCGAGGGCAGGGGCGATGAAGTGTTGGCCCTCGTGCGGAAGCCGATCGACCTCGGGGTCCGGACCGAGCTGGGCGACTTCAACGACCCGTCCTCGATCGTGAAGTCGCTCTCGCCCGGAGATCGGCTCTTCCTGAACGCGATGCCATTTCCGCGGTTTGTCGAGACCTTCAGCGAGGTGATCGATCTCGCCAAGGCGGCCTCGGTGGCCCAGATCGTCGAGGTGTCGGTCCGCAGTGCGAGGCCGGGCAACAAGCTCAGCAGTGGAGTACACGGAGAGGTCGACGAGCACCTGCGGGCATCGGGCGTGCCGTATGCGATTCTGCAGCCGACCAGCTTCATGCAGAACCTTGCCCGGGACTTGCGCGATGACCGCCTCACCGGCTCCTATGGGGCGGCGGCGATGAACTATGTCGATGGGCGCGATATCGGCGACGTTGCCGCCACGCTGTTGACCGCGCCGGTCGGCGCCTCAGCCGACTATGTCATCACCGGCCCCGAGTCGCTGAGTCATGATCAAATCGCTGCCCGGATGAGTGCCGCGCTCGGCCGCGAGATCCGCTACCTCGACCTGCCCGTTGCCGAATTGGCGGCCCAGTTGGCTGCGGCCGGCGTGCCCGAGCCGTACGCCACCGACCTGCCGGCCGAACAAGCGACATTGGGCGAGAGCTGGGCCGAGGTCCTTCCGACCGTCGAGCAGGTCACCGGGCGTCCGCCGCGCACCCTCGAGCAGTTCCTCGCCGATCACCGGACAAATCGGTAACAACGTCGGAGCAGAAGGGCGCGCCCTGGCAAACGCCGGGGTGGAGGTCGAATGCTTCGACCTCGTTACCACGGCCTCAGGGTGTCGGCTGGTCGACAGAACCGCGGCGTACCGACTCCAGCAGGAGTTGGGCAACGTCCAGGACCTCGACCGACTCGGGTGCCTGGCCCTCGGACTGCCGTGCGGTGAGACCGTCGGAGAGCATCACCCGGCAGAACGGGCAGCCGGTGGCGATCGCGGCACTGCCGTCGATGGCGGCATGATCGGCAGGGCGAAGTGGATCACCGTTCGTCGACGGGGTGCCGGCCAGTTTGAGTGCCCCGTTCAACGTGTCGATCGCCTCGTCGGTCCGGGTCAGATTGATCCGGGTGCCGATCTTCTCCTCCATCCACATCCGGGCGCCGCCGGCTCCGCAGCAGAACGAGCGCTCCTTGTTCCGCGGCATCTCGGCGAAGGTGGTCCCCGGCAGTGAGCCGAGCAGGTCGCGCGGCGGATCGTAGATCTGGTTGTGCCGACCGAGGTAACACGGGTCGTGGTAGGTGATCGTGCGGCCGCCGACCTCGCCGACCGGCGGTGCCACCGGCGTCAGCTTGCCTTCGCGGACGAGGCGGTTCAGCAGCTGGGTGTGGTGGACGACTTCAAGATCAACACCGACCTGCGGGTACTCGTTCTTCAGGGTGTTCAGGCAGTGCGCGCAGGTGACCAGGACCTTGTGCGCCTTGGCTTCCTTGAGCGTCTCCGCATTCTCCGTCGCCAGCTGCTGGAAGACGAATTCGTTACCCGCCCGGCGGGCCGGGTCGCCGGTACAGGTCTCGCCATTTCCCAGTACGGCAAAGGAAACCCCGGCCGTGTGCAGCAGCTCCGCGACGGCCTGCGTCGTCTTCTTCGCCCGATCCTCGTACGCTCCCGCACAACCGACCCAGAAGAGGTACTCGACCTCGGTCAGATCCTCGACATCCGTACCGACGACCGGCACCTCGAAGTCGAGCTCAGCGGCCCATTCGAGCCGCTTGCGCGCGCTCATGTTCCACGGATTGCCCTTCTTCTCCAGGCCCTTGAAGAGTCCGCTGAGCTCGGTCGGGAACTCGGATTCGATCATCACCTGGTAGCGGCGCATGTCCATGATGTGATCGACATGTTCGATGTCGACCGGGCACTGCTGCACACACGCACCACAGGACGTACAGGACCAGAGCACATCGGGGTCGATCACTCCGGCCAGGCCGTCGGTGACCTGGATCGGCCCGACCAGCGGGCGTTCCGCCTCTTCCTTGACCGCGGTCGCGAGTCCGCCACGAGCCTCCTCTGCTGCCAGCAGGTACGGGGCCTTGGCATGGGCATGATCACGCAGATCGGTGATCAACAGCTTGGGCGACAGCGGCTTCTCGGTGTTCCATGCCGGGCACTGGCTCTGGCAGCGGCCGCACTCGGTGCAGGTGGTGAAGTCCAGCAGGCCCTTCCAGGTGAAATCCTCCACCTTGCCGACGCCGAGCGGGGTGTTCTCGTCGATCTCCTCCAGTTCTTCGAAGTCCAGCGGTGCACCACCGACCATGATCGGCTGCAGCGCGCCCAGCGCGGGCTTGCCGTTGGACTCGCGCTTGAACCAGATGTTGAACCAGGCAAGGAATCGGTGCCAGCCGACGCCCATGGTGATGGTCAGGCCGAACACCGCCAGCATCAACATCGAGATCAAGATCTTGATCACCGCGACCACGACGATCGCACGTGCCACGCCGTCGTAGGACAGTCCGGCGGGCAGCAGGAAGTTGGTCAGCGGGAAGTGCCAGCGGGTGGTCTCTTCGCCGAGCAGTTGATACTCCAGCGCCCGCAGCAGCAGCACACAGACGACCACCGACAGCACGGTGGCCTCGATGTAGTACGCCTGGCCGAGATTCGAACCATAGAAACGGGACGAGCGGCCGCGGCGCAGATTCAGCTGGCGGTAGATGATCAAGAACACGATCGCCAGCAGACTGAGCCAGGCGATGATCTCGCTCAGCCACTCGTACACGACCCAATGGCCGATGATCGGCAGGGCGAACGCCGGGTCGAAGATCTGCCCGTACGCGGTGGCCAGGCTGAACAGCAGTGCGCCGAAGGCCACGAAGACGAACCAGTGTGCGATGCCGATGTGACTCCACTGCAGCATCCGGGAGTGCAACAGCGTCTCGGTGATCATGTGGCCCCAGCGCTTGCCGGGCTGATCGCGGCGGCGGCCGTCCGTCGAGCGGCCGGTCCGCACCACCGTCACGATCCGGCTGATGCCGTAGATGAACAGCCCGAACCCGGCGGCCGTTGCGGCCAGGCTCAGCACGATCGCCAGAATCCTCATCAATCCTCCGTACGCCTGGCTGTCAGTCTCCACCATCGAACGCTTCGGGCTGATGTTACCCGTGAGTAACTTCAGTTGTCACCGGGACAGCAGTACAGCCCGGCGCACGGCCCGAGCCGGCGGTCGGACAGGATGATGCAGGTGAACTCCGTACCCGATCACCCGGCCGCGGCCGTCACCCGAGTGATCATCTCGACCAGCGACCTGACCCGTGCCCTCCGGCTGTACCGCGACGTCCTCGGTTTCGCCGGCGAACCGAGTGGCGAGACCGCCATGCTCGGCAGACCCGGGTCGGTGATGGTGATGTTGCACCAGCGGGCCACCGACCCGAGTGATGCTGCCGTCGCCGCGGCCTTCAGCGTCGATGATCTTGATCAAACGGTGTCGGCCTGGACGGCAGCGGGCGGGTCGGTCGTCGATCCGCCCGCCGACCAACCCTGGGGCGAGCGGATGGCGGTGGTCCGCGATACCGACGGACACATCGTCTGCCTGATCCAGCGCTAGTCGGCGCGGTGCCGCTCAGCCGACCTCGGGTGCTTCACCCAAACGGAAGAGCACCTCGCCGGCGTTGTCCACCACCAGCGTGTCAGGATCCTGACGCGCTGCCTCGAGGTCAAGGGTGTCCGGGTCGAGATACTCCAGGGCCAACGCGCGAGTCTCTTCCTCACTGATCCCGGTGGCCAGGGTGACAGTGACCCGATCGTGTTCGCCCTCCTGCGGTGTCCAGGTGCCGGCACCACGCAGGTGGGTCGAGTGGGCCAGCACACCCCACGGATGATCTTTGAACTCGTCCCAGCGCTTGGCGAAGTAGTCCCGGCAGTGGTAGCCGATCTTGGCGATCTCGGCGCCGTGGGTGTGGCTGACCACCGACAGATGCGGCGCGTAGATGATCACCTCGCCACCGTCGGCGACGATCGGCTCTACCTTGTACATCCCCTTGGCGGCGGTCCACATCTCGTCGTACCGATCGGGAATGATCGAGATCACCCGACGCACCGGCTCTGCCAGGTAGCGGATGTGGGTGTTGGCCGACAGTGCGGCGGCTGCGCGCCAGGCCGACCGGATCTCGCCGACTGCGACCCCGTGCAATTCGTGGGTGCCGGACTTGACCACGACGCAGCAGCCGAGCAGCCGGGAGTTGATCTTGGCCGCGGCCTCGTTGATCATGGCGCGGACCGGGGTGATGCCCAGGGTGCCGATGATGTCGGCACTGGTGATCAACGCACCCAGCCAGTGCGACACGTCGATCATCTGCTGGCCGGAAACTCCGGGGAAGAGGTATTTCGTGCCGCCGGAGAAGCCGACCACCTCGTGCGGGAACACCGGGCCGACGATCAACACGTCATCAGCCTCGACCGCGGCCCGGTTGACGGTGACATCGACGTCGAGGCTGAGCCGACCCTCGGACAGTTCCTCCACCCGGGCGGCAGGAATGGTGCCGATGCTGATCAGCTCACTCGGCCGCCACCACTCGTGATTGGCGATCTCGGCCTTGGGCCAGCGCGTGCTCAGCTCGCCGACGCCGACCTCGAACATCTTCTCCAACTGCTCGGTGGTCATCTCCGGGTGGGTGCCGAGCGCGATGATCACCCGGAACCGGCGGACCCGGGGCGCGAGCGCGTCATAGACCGTGTCCATCAGCAGCTGCAGCGGGCAGGACCGGGTGCTGTCCGGCACGATCACCGTGACGTCATGCCCGTCGAAGTCCTGCTCGGCGAGTTGGTCGGCGATGAAACTGCGGGTCTCGTCGTCGCTCAGCGATCGATCGAGTGAGCCGATGCTGACGGCGGGCTGGGTCTCGGTCGCGGTGTCCACGTCTGCATCCTGCTCCGCAGGGCTGCCTGAGAGCAATCCGGCCCGGAGCGGTAGGGCAGCCGGAACGACAAGAAAGCGACCGCAGTTGGATCGGGCTGCCCCGGATCCGGAGGTTCGGGCCAACTGCGGTCGCATTCTTATCGCACCTCGGCGAGCACCGGGACCGGCGCCCCGGAATTGCCGTTCCGGCGACGGTCGACGGTCGATAGGGTCGGGGCGTGACCGAGCCGACCGCCAAGCCCGATGATCAGAAGACCGAACAGCCCGCGCCGCAGGTGCAGGACGAGTTGATCACCACCGAGCACCAGCTCAAGGTGGGCCGACGGACGCTGCACTACACAGCCCGCAGCGGCAAGGTGGTGCTGTGGGAGGAGAAGGTCTCCGACGGTGTCTGGGAGGGACGCAAGCCGCGAGCGCAGGTCAGTGTCACCGCCTACACGCTCGACGATGCCGACCCGCGGACGCGGCCGATCACCTTCGCCTTCAACGGCGGTCCCGGATCTTCCAGTGTCTGGCTGCACATGGGCCTGCTCGGGCCCAAGCGAGTGATCATGGGCGACGCGGGTGCGTTGCACGCTCCGCCGTACGGGCTGGAGGACAATCCGCAGTCCTTGCTGGCAGTCAGCGACCTGGTGTTCATCGACCCGGTGTCCACCGGCCGGTCCCGGGTGGTCGAAGGGGAGAATGCGCAGGAGTTCCACGGCTTCACTGCCGACATCGCGTCGGTCGGGGAGATCATCCGCCAGTGGGTCACCACCGAGGGCCGCTGGGGATCGCCGAAGTTCCTCGCCGGAGAGTCGTACGGAACCACCCGGGCTGCCGGTCTGGCCGAACACCTGCAGGCCGAGCACGGCATGTACCTGAACGGGCTGATGCTGATCTCCAGCGTGCTGGACTTCGGCACCGCCAATTTCGAACGCGGCGGTGATCGGGCCAGCGTGATGTATCTGCCCTTCTATGCCGCCACCGCGCACTACCACGGCAAGCATGGCCGCACGTCGCTGCGGACCGTATTGGACGAGGCCGAGGCGTACGCCGATCGGGACTATCCGTATGTGCTGGCCCGCGGCAATCGGCTCACGTCGGCCGAGCGCGCCGAGGCTGTCGCCACCATCGCCCGACTGACCGGTGTCAGCGAGGACTACGTCGATCGGGCCGACCTGCGCTTGGAGCACTGGCGCTACTTCGGCGAGCTCCGCCGCGACGAGGGATTGACCGTCGGCCGGCTCGATTCCCGCTTCACCGGACCGGCCGCCAGTCGGATCGCCGAGAACATGGATGCCGACCCCTCGATGGACGCCATCCTCGGCCCGTACGCCGCGGCGTATCAGCACTACCTGTTCGACCAGCTCGAGATCCGTGACAACAGCCAGTTCCACGTCTTCGGCAAGGGCGTGAACGAGAAGTGGAGCTACAAGGAGTTCGAGAACTCCCCGGTGTACGTGATCGACAAGCTGTCTCGAGCGATGCGGCAGAATCCGCACCTGGCCGTGCACTTCGCCTACGGCTACTTCGACGGTGCGACGCCGTACTACGCGGCCGAGGATTCCGTTGCCCACTTGGAGATTCCGGCACCGCTGCGGGACAACCTCGAACACCACTACTACGAGGCCGGCCACATGATGTACGTGCACGAGCCGAGTCGGCTGCAGCAGAGTGATGATCTTGCCGACTTCGTCCGCCGGCGCAGCAACAGCTGACCTCAGATCAGCACACAGGACCGCCAGCGGCGATCGGCGGAAGCGGCGATCGGTGCCAGTGATGTGCGCTGATAGCGTCGCGCTGTGAACGTTCCCGGCGGCGCCGCCCGCGCGACCCACGACGTCCGGTCGCTGCCCGGTTGGCGCAACGCCGTGTTGATCTCGTTCGCTCTCGGCGGCTTGACGATGGCGACCTGGGGACCCCGGATGCCGAGCATCCGCTCCGATCTCGGGCTGGACAACGCCGGTATCGGGATTGTGCTGTCCGGGGTCACGGTCGGCTCCATCCTCGGACTGGTCGCGTCCTCGGCTTTGCTGTCCTGGTTGGGATCCCGGGCCGCGATCCGCTCCATGCTCTGGCTGATCGCGGCCGGTGTGGCCGCCATCGCGGTCGGTGCCGGGATGCTGCACAGCGTCGTCTTCACCGCGATCGCGTTCGCCTTCCTCGGCTTCGGCATCGGCTCACTCGACGTGATGATCAACGTCGACGGGGCGGCCGTCGAACGCGCGATCGGCAAGACCCTGATGCCGCTGATGCATGCCGGATGGTCGGCAGGGTCGGTGGTCGGTGCCGGGCTGGGTGCCGTGTGCGCGCTGGTGAAACTCGACTACACCTGGCAGTTCCTCGGCGAGGCGGTGATCATCGCGATCGGAATCACGGTCGCCGCCCGCTACCTGCCGGCACATCTGTCCGACGACGTGCCCGCGGACAGGCCGCCGGTGCGGGATCGGGTGATCGGCTGGCTCAAGGGCTGGACCCAGATCCGGCTGTTGCTGATCGGTCTGGTGATGCTCGGAGTCGAACTGGGCGAGGGATCGGCCAACAACTGGCTGACCCTTGCCGTCCGCGACGGGCATGACAAGACCGATGCTGTCGCAGCCGCGTTCTTCACCGTGTTCGCGATCGGGGAGACAGCAGCCCGGGTGTTCGGCGGGCCGCTGGTCGACCGGATCGGACGGGTGCTGACGATCCGGGTCACCACCGCCCTCGGCGTGCTCGGCCTGCTGCTCTTCATCCTCGGCGACCGGGCCTGGCTGATCTTGATCGGCGTCGTGCTCTGGGCGGTCGGGGTGTCGATGGGATTCCCGCTCGGCATGTCGGCCGCCGCCGACAGCGGACCCAATCCGGCCGCCCGGGTCAGCGTGGTCGCCTCGATCGGCTACCTGGCCAACCTGGCCGGCCCACCGGTGGTCGGTTTTCTGTCCCGATCGTTCGGCCTGGTGGACGCGCTGTGGTTGATCGTCATTCTGCTGGCGGTCGGCTTCGCGGCCGCCGGCGCCCTTCGTCCCGTCGGTGGCAGCGATGCTCAGGGGCGCCCCGCCTGAAAGCAGCCGTACTCCACGGCGCGGACGTGGACCAGTACGACGGCGGGGTCGGAGAACGCCTGGACGGGACCGGTCGTGGTGGTGGGCATGCCGTCAACGCTGTGCCCTCACTGCCGTCGACCCGGGCGGGACACTGCCCCGGCAATTCGAGCGGAAGGGGCGAACCGCTGCGCGCTTCCTTGCGAGCGGATTCTTTGTCTCGCTGCCCCGGCGCGCCCGTGGATCTCCGGTGATTTTCGAGCCCCGGCCGTTAGGGTCAAGTGGTTCTGTGGAGCAATCGTGTCCACTGCACACAACGGAGCACATTGGGCCCATCCAAGCAATTGAGGATGTCGTGATCGAGTTCGAGTCGGTGACCAAGCGGTATCGCGACGGCACAACCGCCGTACAGGACCTCAGCCTGACCATTCCGTCCGACAAGATCACCGTCATCGTCGGCCCGTCCGGTTGCGGCAAGACCACGACCCTGCGGATGATCAACCGGATGTTGGAGCCGACCAAGGGTCGGATCACCTGGGACGGCAAGCCGCTGAAGGCGCAGCGCAGGACGCAACTGCGTCGTCAGATGGGGTACGTGATCCAGAGCGGTGGGCTGTTCCCGCACCGGACGGTGATCGAGAACATTCAGACCGTGCCCACGCTGCTCGGTTGGGCGAAGACCAAGAACCGCGACCGCAGCTACCAACTGCTGGAGATGGTCGGGCTGGAGCGCAAGCTCGCCAACCGTTATCCGAGCCAGTTGTCCGGCGGTCAGCAGCAACGGGTCGGGGTGGCGCGGGCGCTGGCCGCCGATCCGATCGTGATGCTGATGGACGAACCGTTCTCCGCGGTCGATCCGGTGGTCCGCGGCGAGCTGCACGAGCAGTTCCTGCAACTGCAGCAGCAGATCGGCAAGACCATCGTGATGATCACCCATGACATCGATGAGGCGATCCGGCTCGGTGACCAGATCGCGATCATGCGCATCGGCGGGGTGCTGGCCCAGGTCGGCAGTCCGCAGCAGTTGCTGGAGGAACCGGCCGACGACTTCGTGGCCGGTTTCGTCGGCAAGGACCGCGGCTACCGCGGGTTGTCGTTCGTGCCGGCGTCCGGGCTGCCGCTGGAAAGCGTCCAATTGGTACGGGATCCGACCGCCGCTCGCGGTGATCAGCCGGTGTTGGTGATCGACGCCGATGCCACCCCGCTCGGTTGGGCTGATCACGCCCGGCCAGGCAAGATCCAGATGCTCGGATCCACGTTCCTGCCGGAGACCGACACCATGCGTACGGCCCTGGACTCGGCGCTCAACTCGCCGGTCGGGCTGGCCGTTGCGGTCGGCGCCAACGGTCGGTTCGCGGGGGTCGTGACGGCCAGTCAGATCCTTGATCAAGTTCGCTACCTGAAGGCGTCGGTGGCCGACTCGATCTCGGCCCGGGCCGAGGCCGATGCGGCGCAGTCCGATGCGGAAGCGGCCCGACGGGAAGCCGAGCGGGTGCGAACCGAAGCGTCCGCGATCGCGGAGTCGGCCAATGCAGAGGCCGAGGAAGCAGACCGGCTCGAGGCAGCCGTGAAGGCGGCCGAGGAGGCTGAGGCCGAGGCGGCTGCTGCCGAACAGCAGGCCGCGGCCAAGGAGGCAGCCGCGCGGCAGGCCGAACAGGCCGAACACACCGATGATCAACAGGCGACGGACGAAGCCGTTGATGCTCGACCGGCGGACGACATCGCCGATGATCAGTCCACGGACGAACCCGCCGATGATCAACCGGAATCCGAGTCTGTGCAGCCGACGGACCGGCCCGAGATCGACACCGACACAGAGATCCGCAAGCTATGAACTGGCAGTGGATCGCCGACAACGCCTCAGTCATCGCAACCGAGTTGGGCCAGCATCTGCTGCTGGCGCTGATCCCGGTGATCATCTCGTTCATCCTGTCCATTCCGATCGGCTACCTGGTGTTCCGCAGCGGTCCGGCAGCCAACGTGATCCTGGCGATCTTCGGTGCGATCTACTCCATCCCGTCGCTGGCGATCTTCGTGATGCTGCCGTTGATCATCGGCACCCAGGTGCTCGATCCGCTGAATGTGGTGGTGGCGCTGACCATCTACACCACCGCGCTGCTGTCCCGCAGCGTGGTGGACGGTCTGCGCGACGTGCCGGCTGATGTGAACCAGTCCGCGGACGCGATCGGCTTCGGCCGGGGACGCAGGCTCTTCCGGGTGGAGATGCCGCTGGCCATGCCGGTGATCTTCGCCGGGCTGCGGATCGCAACCGTTTCGAACATCGCTCTGGTCAGCATCTCGATCTTGATCGGGGTGCCGTCGCTGGGCTCACTCTTCAACCAGGGCATGCAAACCGGCTTCCTGACTCCGGTCTGGGTCGGCGTGATCTTGTCGATCGTGGTGGCACTGCTGGCTGATCTGCTCATCGTCCTGATCCAACGTGGCACGCTGCCCTGGGCGCGAGGGAGGCGGACCGCATGAGCTTCCTCAGCTATCTGCTCGATCCGAGCAACTGGACCGGTTCGGGCGGCTTGGGCATCCGGGTCGCTCAGCATCTGCTCTACAGCTTGATCGCGGTCGCCATCGCCGCGGTGATCGGGATCCCGATCGGGATGCTGATCGGGCACACCCGTCGCGGTCGGGTGATCGTGCTCGGGCTGGCCAACTCGTTCCGGGCGATTCCCACACTGGGCTTGTTGATCTTGGTCGTGCTGCTCACCGAGACCAGCTGGATCCCGGTGGTCTGCGTGCTCGGCGTGCTCGCGCTGCCGCCGTTGCTGACCGGCACCGCAACCGGGATCATGCAGGCCGATCAGGAGGCGGTCCAGGCCGCCGATGGGCTGGGCATGTCCGGTGGCCAGGTGTTGATGCGGGTGGAGATGCCGCTGGCGATGCCGTTGATCATCGCCGGCCTGCGCAGCGCCACCCTGCAGGTGATCGCGACCGCGACGGTGGCCGCGTACGTACCCGGTGTCGGCGGGCTCGGCCGGACGATCCTGGACGGCATACCGGCGCGGAATTACGGCGAGGTGCTGGCCGGCGCGATTCTGGTGGCCGTGTTGGCGATCGTGATCGACATCGTGCTGGCGCTGATCGGTCGGTCCTTCAGCCGGCACCTTCGGCTGAAGCCGCCGCGGGCGACGGCCCTGACCGCAGCACCGGAGCCGGTGACCGAGGAGCCGGAACAAGCGGCTGCCTGAAGCTGTTCGCAGTCAAAGAATCACGAAGTCGTACATTTGCAGCCCGATCCGGCGAGATCCGATAGGCACTGTCGCACGAGGATGGCAGGGTGGGGCAGAGCCGAGACGAGGAGATCGTCATGTCCGTTCGTAGTCGCAGGTCCGTCCTGGCCGCGTTGATCGTGTCTGCCGTCACCGTGGTCGCCGGGTGCGGCGACGGCGGTGGCAGCGACCCGTTGTCCGGCAGCAGTGCCGGCTCCAGTGGCGGGGGCAACAGCGAGATCGTGGTCGGGTCGGCGAATTTCTCCGAGAACCAGATCCTGGCGGAGTTGTATGCCCAGGCGATGGACGCCAAGGGCGTGAA
>DATCVL010000212.1:0-16578 GCA_036566865.1 Microlunatus sp. | reverse complement strand
GCCAGCGCGGCATCGAGCGAATCGACCTCGGCCACGGCCAGATCCAGCGAGTTGTACTCGGTGTCGAAGTCCTCCTCGGTCACCGGCACCACCTCGCCGTACGCGGCCACACGCTCGTCGCCGTGCACCGTCACCCCTGCCTCGGCCAGTAGCCGCATGGCCTCCGGCAGGAAGTCCTCGGCGATCTCACGATGCACCAGCAGGGTCTCGATCGCATTGCAGACGCTGGGTCGCTGCACCTTGGCGTTGATCATGATCGCCAGCGCCATGTGCGGATCGGCATCGGCGTCCACGTAGAGATGACAGTTGCCGACACCGGTCTCGATCACCGGCACCTGACTGTTCCCGACCACGTGATTGATCAGCCCGGCGCCCCCACGCGGGATCAGTACGTCGACCAGTCCCCGAGCAGCCATCAACTCATCGGTCACCGAGCGCGGGCCGGGCACGAGTTGTACGACGTCGGCCGGCAATCCGGCCGCCGCGACACCGTTCCGCAGGGCGGTGACGATCGCGGCATTGGAATGGGCCGCCGAGGAGGAGCCGCGCAGCAGGGCCGTGTTGCCGGACTTCAGACAGATGCCGGCGGCATCGGCGGTGACATTCGGCCGAGCCTCGTAGATGATCCCGACCACACCGAGCGGCACCCGGACCTGGCGGACCTGGACACCGTTGGGGTTGGTCCAGCCGCGGACCACGTCACCGACCGGATCCGGCAGACCGGCCAATGAACGCAGCCCGTCGATCATGCCGGCGACTCGGTCGCTGGTCAGCCGCAGCCGATCGATCAGCCCGGAGGCGATGCCGGCCTCCTCCGCCGCGGTCACATCCTCGGCATTGGCACTCAGCACCGCATCCTCGGCCTTGCCGAGCGCGTCGGCCATCTCGTGCAGGGCATGATCCTTGGCACCACGAGTGGCCTTGGCCAGAGCCCGCCCGGCGACGCGCGAACGGCGGGCCAGGTCGGCGACGGGAGTCGAGATCTGTTCGCTCACGCCTTGATTATCCCGGCCGACGCCCAACCTCGGGCATCGATCTCGCAAACGCTGATGAACCGCCGAGCAGGTCGAATGCAGGAGCAGCTGTGGACGAACCGGCCGCTCGCGGGCCCGAAGGGTCAGCTACTCCTGCATCGTCGTCGGGACGCGATCAGTAGCGGTTCGGATTCACCCGTGGGTCGACCGGTGCGGTACGAATCCGGATCGGCTGCGGCTGCGGCGCCGGGACCCACCGTGGCAAGGCGATGTCGAGCCGACGCGGCTGCAGCATCTCGAAGCGACGCAACCCGTAGCAGCCGAGGTTGGCGGCCGTCAGCACGATCAGGAAGCCGGCCACCAGCTGGTTGGAGCTGTCGTGGGCGAGCATGCCCCAGCTGAACCAGAGCACCTGGCCGACCACGCCCATCGCCAGATACGGCACCGAGACCGCCGAGATGTCCCGGCAGGTCATCAGGCTGCGCAGTTGCAACAGCTGGGCGACCGCGGCAGCGACGAAGACCAGCAGGGAGAAGGCCAGCGAGCCGACTGTCGCCGCCAGCGTGAACGCCAGCGTCGCGACGACCATCGGCAGCACGAAGGTCCGCAGCAGGCTGATCGTTGCGTTCAGGCCACGGCCCGGGCGACGATCTCGTTCGATCATGATCAACATCCAGGCGGCGCACAGGCCGACCAAGAGACACGGGAACCACAGATTGACGTGGTGGGTCATCACTCCGTACGAGACCCAGGGCAGATTGCTGGCCAGGCTGGACTGCCAGGCAAGTCGGGAGATCCCTGCAGTGCTGCGGAATTGGAGCACGCGCGCGATCTGGGGCACGGCAACGCTGGCGCCATAGACGCCGGCCGTCCAGCCGAGAACATCGACGATCACTTCGGTCTTGCTTTCTGCCACGCGGGTGGCCGACGTACGGGTTGACGGGTTGTGTAGTTGTCCCGAACCCGCGAACATCCCCGCGATCGCGCCATCGGCGGACCGATCGTGGGGACACCGATGATCTTGAACGTGTCCACGGCGGAAGGCGTTGTTGATCATGGTGAGCAGGGCGCACTGATCCGCACCGTGGCGCATCAGGGCGCACGAAACGTGCACCCAGGCATGCGTGTGACAACGCACGCAATGCGCAACGGCGTAGGAGTACGCGCTGCCCGTCCGGGCTTCGGTGTGTGGTTCTCCGGGCGACCCGGAGGAGGTGCTGAACCGGCAATGAGGCCGGGGTGTCGCCCGTGTTCGCCAGATGTGCGATCGATCTCGACGGCGAAATGGTAGGGCCGCAATGGATGCCGAATCAAGTCAGCTGGGGCCCGTGTCGTGCAGATCACATCCGGCCCGGAATCCCTGTCTGGGCTGGGATCCTGAGAGTTTCCCCGGCGGTTCCGCACGGACCGTTCAGGTCGGTAGCGAGACGGCGGATCGATAGGCTCTCGAGCCGAACAGAAACCGCCGCGACCTCACCGTCCCAGACAGGATTCCGGATGCCCCAGTACGACGCCCAGGACGCTCCCCCGACGCCGAGCCGGCACGAGATCCGCTTCTCGGCCGCGGAGCGGTTGACCTTCTTCACCGACGCCGTCGCCGCGATCGCGCTGACCCTGCTGGCGATCGAGCTCCCGGTGCCGGACGGCGACTCCACCTCGGAGATCCTGCGCAGTGCCCGTGCGCACTTCGACGAATACCTGGCGTTCGTGATCAGCTTCCTGGTGATCGCCGCCCACTGGCGCTTCCACCACGGACTGTTCCGGTTCGTCCGACACGTCAGCTCTCAGGTCATCTCGATCAACTTCGGCTGGCTGTTCCTGCTGGTGATCACCCCGTTCACCACCAAGATGATCAGCTTCGGCCATGGCAACGCCCTCAGGTTCGGCACCTACGCCGCCACCGAGGCGCTGCAGTTCGGACTGTTCGCGGTGATGATCGTGGTGATCCTGCGGCAGCGGCTGCTGCACCCCGGTGTCGACCCGGCACGCCTGAAGGCAACGCTGTGGCACGTGATTCCGCTCAGCGGCGCTTTCGCCATCTCGATCCCGGTCTACGTCGTCATCGGCGGTAAGGCGTTCTGGCTCTGGGCCCTGGTGCCGATCGTCACCGGCATCATCTCCCGACGCGGCCTGGACCGGTCGGGTCGCCAAGGCGACCTGGTCGACGACTGACCCGCGCCGGCAAGTCCTTCCGGTTGGGCAACTTCCTCAGCGCATCCGAGTTCGTCTGCACCAACAGCCATCAGACCTCCTCCGCACGCTTCCTGCGCCTCGGACTGAAGCTGGTCAAACCTGCCCGGGGCCGGTTCTGAACCTCGAGTGGTGTTGTCGAAGGAACGCTTCACCGACCTGAACGGCGTCGACCTGACAACATCCCGACCACGCTCAGCATCCCCTACCTGCCGGACGATCTGGAGCCGTACCTGAAGCGCCTGTGACCCTGGCTGCTCAGGCGTAGGCGCGGACGGCGACCACGTGTGCCTCGGACGCGCCGTTGGTGGCGGTGATCACCAACCGGAGACGGTCGGTGGTCACCGGCTTCTCCAGCCGGTGACCGCAGCGGCGCCGTCGATTGTCCCGGCCCTCGGCAATGGTCTGCCAGTCGTTGTTGATCATGGCCTCGACCCGATAATCGCGGACCAGGCTGGGCAGCACCTCGTACGGGGTCCGGTGGTGATGCAGGTTGATCAGGTCCTCGTCCAGGTCGTCGTCGAAGATCAACGACAGTTCGCCGATCGCCTGCGGCTCGGCCCAGGTCAGTTCCAGCGCCGGCGCCGGATCGACCAGCAGTGACTCCGACAGCCACATCCGCGGTCCGCCGTACGGCCGACCGTAGCCACCGATCACCTGGTCGGCGGCGTACACCTCGGTGGGCTCGGTCAGCCGGAAGCACAGCCCGTGATGTTGGGAGACCTGCTTCCAGTGCCGGAACTGCTCGGTGAACTGCTCGTTCGGCGCGGGCTCGCGATGGCGGAAGTAGATCGTCCCGGTGGTGGCCCGGTCTGCGGTGTGCAGGGTGATCGCCGGATCGGCACGAAAGACCAGGAATCCGTTCTGCGGTTGGTCAGGCTGCCAATCCAGATCGAACCGGACCCACTGCTTCTCGCCCGCCTCGACGTCCGCGGTGACGGTCTTGATCAACTTCAGTGGCAGGTAGTTCTGCGGCTTGATCGGGTCGTGCAACTCGACCGCCACCTGTCCGGGCCGGTCCGCGTCCAGCAACACCTCCAGCCCGCCGAGCCGTCCGGCGACCGGGAGCACCATGCCGAGTGCGTCGTCCAGCCGCCACCGATCCGCCGGTTCCTCGACCGCGACCCGGCGCAGGGTCGACGATGCGGTCACTGTCGCCGTCCGGGCAAGGTCGGCCGGGTCGGTGTTCGGTACGCCGAGCACGGAGGCATCGGCGCGGACCAGCGCATTGCGGACCCGGCCGAACTCCTGATGCCCCAACTGACGCGGCGACAGACCGTCCAGCGCCGCGATCGATGCCGCCACACCGGCCGCCTCACCGAGGACCGCGCAGGTGGCCATCACCCGGGTGGTGCCGAAGGCGACATGGGAGGCGCTGATGTTGCGGCCGGCCATCCACAGGTTGCCGACGTTGATCGAGTACAGGCTGCGCAGCGGGATGTGGTAGTTGCCGTCCGGGTGCCAGTGCCGCGATCCGTGCTCGGTGGCGTACACCCCGCCCGGCGGATGCAGGTCGATGGACCAACCACCGAAGCCGATCCGATCGTCGAACTCGACCTGACCGAGTACGTCGTGCTGGGTCAGGACGTGATCACCGACGAAGCGGCGGTACTCCCGCTTGCCCGGCACCGAGCCGATCCACTCCAGGGTGAGATTGTCGGCCTCGAACTTGCCGGAGTTCTTGATGTAGTCCCAGATGCCGTAGACAACGGACTGCAGTTCGTCGCGGATCTTCTCGTTGTCGTCGACCACGTCCAACTCGCCACCCCACTCGATCCACCAGAAGGCGCAGCCGTTCATGTCGGTCCGGATCATCCGGTGCTCCGGGATGTCGGCGGCGACGATGTCCTTGGCGAAGGGCGGCGGAACGAACTTGGTCGGCCTGCCCAGATCCTTGCTGTAGAAGAGGATCGTGCTGCCCAGCGTGTTGTTGTCCGGCACCTCGGGAGCCCAGGGCTCGTCAAATTCCGACCGCGGTTCGCGCCCGGTGCGGTACTGCGCTCCGGCCAGGACGCCGATCAGCCCGTCGCCGCTGCAGTCGATGTATTGATCACTGCTGAAGGTGATCAACTTCTCCGAGCCCATCTGCCAGCCGGTCACCGAGTTGATCGTGCGATCATCGTCCGGGCCATCAGCGGAAACCTCGCGGACGTCGGTGTTCAGGAAGAGTTTGATCTTGGGCTCGGCCCGGACAGCTTCCAAGATCACCAGATCCCAGTAGTACGGATTTCCGTCCGGGTTCTGGAACTGGTTCTCCACGAACAGCTCGCCCATGATCCCGGTCTCCCGAGCGTAGTGCTGTGTGCCGTGAGCGGTCGCGCCACAGACCCAGACCCTGACCTCACTGGAGGAATTGCCTCCCAGCACCGGCCGGTTCTGGATCAGGGTGACCTCGGCCCCGTTGCGGGCGGCGCCGATGGCGGCACACACACCCGCCAGCCCACCGCCGATCACGGTGACATCGCTGCGGACGGATTCGATCTTCATCAGTTGTGTCCATTTCTGGTCGACTGAACGGCGGTCTTTGGCTTCTGCTTCGGTCGTTGCCCCGGCTTCGCGGAGCGGCTGCTCGGGCGCGAACTGCTGACGGTCACGGTCTCCTCGACGGTGAAGGGATGCTCGGACGGTCCGACCGATCGACGACCGGGCAATCGTTGGGCCACCAGCACGAACAGCAGGCCGGCGGTCAGCACATCGCTGGCCCGACCGGCGAAGAACTCGGTCCAGATCCGGCCGTTCCGCGTCCCGGTGAAGAGCACGATGTCGCTGGCGCCGGCGATCTTGGACTCGGGTTCGCCGGTGATCACCACGGTCCGGGCACCCAGTTCGGCGGCCACTCGAAGGAATTCCTCGGCGGTCGGGTCGGCGCCGGATCGCGAGATCGCCAGCGCGACGTCGCCCTCTCCGAGCAGCCCGGCTCCGACCCGGGCGGCCTGACTGCCGTCATGGAACCAGATCGGCACACCGATCCTGAGTAGCCGGATGTAGAGCTCCTGGGCCGGAATCGCGTCGCCCCACTCGCCGTAGACATGCACCCGGCCGGCCGCGGCGATGGCATCCGCGGCCCGGGTCACTGCATCAAGATCAATGGCAGCCAGCGCGCTGCGCAGTGCGTTCACCTCGGTGCCGGCGAGCACATTCAGCACCTGATCCGGCGAATCGTCCGGGGCGATCGAGGAACCGATGTCGCTCTCCCAGCCCGACTGCGCGGCCCGACCGGTCTCCATCGCGATCGCGGCCCGCAGAGCCGGGAATCCGTCGAACCCGAGATAGCCGGCCAGTCTGGTGACGGTTGCGGCGGAGGTGTCCGCCGCCGCTGCCAGCCGGGTGATCGAACCGGCGGCGACCTGCTGCGGGTCGGACAAGATCAACTCCGCAACCCGTGCGGTCGCGCCCTTCAGCCGCGGCAGCGCGTCGTTGATCAGCTGGAGCGGGTTGGCCTGTTGCGCCCGCTTCGGCTGCTCAGCTTCGATCTTGTCGTCCATGGCTCCTCGTTGATGACCGTAGCGGTTTACTTGATCCCGGTGTGAGTCATCGCCGCGACGAACTTGCGCTGCAGCAGGACGAACACGATCAGCACCGGGACGATCGAGACCACCGACGCAGCCATCGACAGCCCCGGATCCATCTGTCCTTGCTCGTCGACGAAATTGGTCAGACTGAGCGGCAAGGTGTACGCATCCGGGTTGCTGATCAACACCAGTGGCGTCTCGTAGTCGTTCCAGGACCAGACGAACGCAAGGATGCCCAACGCACTCATCACCGGTGCCGCCATCGGCAGGTAGATCCGGAAGAAGATCCGCCACTCCCCGGCGCCGTCCATCCTGGCGGCCTCGGCGAAGTCCTTCGGCTGACTGATGAAGAACTGCCGCATCAGGAAGGTGCCGAGCACGGTGAACATCCCCGGCAGGATCAGCGACCAGAGCGTGTCGTACAGGCCCAACTTCTGGAAGTAGATGAACCGCGGCACCAGCAACAATTGTGACGGGATGATCGCGGTCGCCAGGTAGAGCAGGAAGATCTTGTCCCGGCCCCGGAAGCGGATCCGGGCGAAGGCGTACCCGGCCATGGTCGCGGTCAGCAGTTCGCCGGCGACCCGCATGAAGGCGACGAAGATCGAATTCAGGAAGGCCGGCAGGACCGAGTTCTCCCCGACCAGCACCTCGAGATAGTTCCGCCACTGCACCGGACTGGGCAGCCACTGCATCGGAATCCGGTAGGCGTCAACGCTCTGCTTCAACGAGGTCGACACCATCCAGGCGAACGGCGCTAGGAACGCCAGGGCCACGATCCACAACGGAATCCCCCAGAGCCAGCGGCTGCGGCGCTCCCGCCTGCGTCGTGCCGTCGGCCGGCGCAACATCTGCTCGATCTCCGCCGCGCTGCTACGGGCTCCACCGGTACCGGTGCCGGTGGTGACGATGAGGTCAGTCATTGAGAGCCTTCCCCCGCTGGGCGCGCCAGGTCAGCAACGTCAAGATCAACACCCCGACGAAGGTGACCAGTCCGATCGCCGATGCGTAGCCGAACCGGTAGAACTGGAATCCGTTCTGATACATGTAATAGGACAGTGTGGTGGTGGAGTTGCCCGGACCGCCGGCAGTGATCAACGCGATCACACCGAAGCCCTGGGATGCACCGATGAACAGGGTCACCAACAGGAACACCGTGGTCGGCAGCATGGCCGGCCAGGTGATCATCCGGAATTTCGCCCAGCTGCCGGCACCGTCCACGTCGGCTGCCTCGTAGAGCTGGGTCGGGGCGTCCTGCAACGCTGACAGGTAGATCAACGAGGCGTACCCGACGCTGCCCCAGATCGCCATCAAGATCAACGCCGGCAGAGCCCAGTGCGAGGAAGCGAACCAGCCCGGGAGCCGTTCCAGGCCGAAGAAGGCCAACACCTGATTGATCATGCCGGCTCGCGGATTCATGATCATCAGCCAGGTCATGCCGATGGCGACCACACTGACGATGTACGGCATGAAGAAGATCGCCCGCAGCGCTGCCCGTCCCGGAAGATCACGATTCAGAGCCAGCGCCAGACCGAGTCCGAGCAGCACTGTCACCGGCACGCTCACGCCGGCGTAGATCACGGTCCGCAGCAGCGCGTTCCAGAAGCCCGGATCGCGCGCGATGTCGACGAAGTTGTCCAGCCCGTTGAATCGGATGCCTTCGATCCCCGACACCACATTCCAGTCGGTGAAGGCCAGCACCATGACCGAGATCAGCGGGATGATCGTGAAGGCGAGAACGCCGATCAGATTGGGCGCGATGAAGGCCAGCCCGACCCAGCCGCTGGGTTCGGAGCGATTACGCCGCCGGGGCGCCTTCTCCACGGTGACTGTACGACTGAGCCGTTGGGTCATGCTCGGTGCGGTCATGATCACTCCTCCCCGACATTGCGGTGGATCGCCGCGTCGGCCAGCTTCCTGGCCTCCTCGATCGCGGACTCGGCGGACTTCTCGTTCAGCCAGCAGAGATCGCGCTGCTGATTGAAGGCGAGCTCGATCTCGGGGTAGGCGGTCAGCTCGGAATCCACCACCAGCTTGGGTTTGTGCTGCACCAGGACTCGATGGAAGGACTCGACGTCGAAGTACTTCTCCGGCTGATCGCCGAGCACCCCGGCGAACACGGTCTCGGCATCGACGGTGTCCAGCGGCGGCATCTTGCCAGCCTTCATCATCGCCGCGGCACCCTCGGTGACCCAGTACTTGACGAACTCCCAGGCCAGGTCCTGCCGACGTGATTTCGGATTGATCATGGCGAAGTTGCTGTAGCTTCCGGTGTCCCAGTCGCCGCCACCGGGCACCGTCGGAACCGGGGCGCACGATACCCGGAAGTCGTGAGGGTAGTCCTCGGCGTTGTTCAGGTAGCGCAGGTTGAACGGCGCGGTCGGCCACACCGCGAACTCCCCGGTCAGAAAGGCATTCTGCTGGTACACGTCGAGGTGTCTGGCCAGCACCTCGCTCCACGGAAAGACGGTGCCCGACTTGATCATCTGTTGCCCGAGCTGGAGCATCCGGAGAAAGTGCGGGTCACCGAAATTCGAGCCCCCGGACGACCGGTACCAGTAGTCCGGTCCGAGTGCGATCCGGGCGATGTCCGGGAGGGTGTACGCCCCGGCCGACGTGCTGGTGCTCAACTGGCCCGCGTACTGACGGAAATCGTCGATGGTCCAGTCGGTCGGGATCTCGGCTCCGGCCGCCCGGCGCCGGTCCTCGTTGATCAAGATGAAGTTCGGCTCGCGGTTGGTGGCCAACCCGTGGATTCGATCATGGGACCAGAACGCCCTCGGCCGGCGGCGGTCCAGATAGGGCGCGAGCTCCGGATCGTCCTGCACCCGGTCGGTCACGTCGAGGGTCATGCCCGATTCCGACCGCAGCGCCAGCGCACCCGGCGTGTAGGTGAAGTAGACGTCGATATCGACCCCACCCTGCAGCGCGGTGTCGACCTTCAGGTTGCCGCGGTCATCGTTCACGAACCGGGTGTAGACGACGTCGGCGTCCGGATGCCGGCGCTTGAAGCCCGCGATCAGGTCGGCCGGTCCCGACTCCGCCGGTACGCCGCCCCACACCTGAAGCGGTCCGTCCGACGACAAGGCGGTGGTGCCGCAGCCCGGCAACAGCCCGACCGCTGTGGCAGCGCCCGCAGCCGCGAGCACGCGACGCCGCCCGAAGCGCACGGGCGCCGAGCGCGGTTCTGACATCGAGATCCCCTTCGATCGGTCCTGATGGTCCGCAAGAGATTATCTCATCTGTCCGCAGTTTCCAACCTGACTGCAAATCATTTTCATCCGCTGCTGACATCGCACTGCGGCGCAGAGCACCCTCGCCAGGGCACGATCAGCGAGCTCATCATCCGGGAAAGCAGCTAGTGCACCGGCGCTGCATGACCGAGACTGGACCCCCACCGGTACGCGACGATCACCCGCCGGCGGGAAACGGAGATGATCATGAAACGCGCGCTGAGCTTCGGACCGGTGGCCGAGGACTACGAGGCCTACCGGCCCGGATACGACCGGTCCCTGCTGGAGCTGATCATGAACGCGGCCGATCGGCCGGTGCAGACCGCGTTGGAGATCGGCGCCGGCACCGGCAAGGCGACGCGGGCGGTCGCCGGGGCAGGCATCGCGGTGACCGCGACCGAACCCGATCCGGCCATGCTGCAGGTCCTGCGCCGAGAGTGCGCCGGGCTGCCAGTCCGGTCGCTGCAGAGCACCTTCGAAGAACTGGCCGTTGATGATCTTGGAACCTTCGACCTGCTCTACGCCGCCGCTGCTTTGCACTGGACCGAGCCCGAGGGTCGTTGGGACCGGGCCGCGGCACTGGTCCGGCCGGGTGGACTGCTGGCGTTCTTCGGCGGCCCGACCGAACTGGCGGACCCCGAGACGGCCAAGATCGAGCAGGAGGTCACCGGACCGGCACTGCACACGTCTGCTCCGCCCGGACCCACGGAGCAGGTCGACGGAATGCAGTGGCCCGGACACGAACTGGCCGCCGACGACCGCTTCACCGACGTCGTCGAGCAACGGCTCCGCCGGCTGCTCGACTACGACCGGGACGACTACATCGCCTTGCTGAACACGGTTTCGGCCTTCCGGCAGCTCGCAGCTGACGTACGGGAGACGGTCTTCGCCGAGCTCCAGCGGCGGATGCCGGAGCGAGTCACCGTGAACGCCGACCTGATGGTGCACACGGCCCGCCGTGCCTGATCAACCCCGACCACGGTGTCGGCGTCCTGCAGTGCTGAGGGCCTGGTACCGCTGAGCCGTCGGGGAAGCGAGGTGCGTGGGACGACCGGGCCTACCACCTGCACACCCGCCTACGGCGATGTCCGCTGCGAAGCCAACACGGTTCTCCGGCGGGCCGGGTGATCACCGGCTACCCGGCCGAGATGCAAGCCTGGGCCGAGAACTTCGGCGAGGCGACGGCGACGGCTGAGCACTTCGGCTTCCGACCCGGACGCCGACCGGAGGACCTCTGGACTCGCTGACCATGATCAAACTCGCGCCGTCCGGATCGCCGCGACCCTGCCTACCCCGACACCGCCGTTAGGGTGTTCGGGTGAAGATCCTGGTCACCGGCGGCGCCGGCTACATCGGTTCGACGACAGCGAAGGCCCTCGAGGCCGCCGGGCACGTGCCGGTGATCTTGGACTCGCTGCTGACCGGGCCGCGGGAGTTCGTGGCAGACAGGATCTTCTACCAGGGCGACATCGCCGACCGTGCTCTGCTGGCCCGGATCGTCACCGAACACCCCGACATCGAGGCCACCATCCACATGGCGGCCCGGATCGTGGTGCCGGAGTCGGTGGCGATGCCGTACGCGTACTACCGCGACAACGTCGGCAAGTCGCTGGAGCTCTTTGATCAACTGGTGGCGCTCGGCAAGCCGCGGGTGCTGTTCTCCTCCTCGGCCAGCCTCTATGCCCCGACCGAGGACTTCGAGGTGACCGAGCAGGACGCGGTCGCACCGACCTCGCCGTACGGGCGGACCAAGTTGATCACCGAACAGGTTTTGCAGGACCTCGCCGTAGCCACCGACCTGCGGGCGATCGTGCTGCGCTACTTCAATCCGATCGGTTCCGATCCTGATCTGCAGACGGGCGTCTACGCCCGGGAGCCGAGCCACGTCCTCGGGCAGTTGGTGATGGCCGCTCAGGGCCGCATTCCCGCCTTCACCATCACCGGTACCGAGCTACCGACCCGGGACGGCACCGGGCTGCGGGACTACGTCCACGTGTGGGATCTCGCCCGAGCTCACGTCGCCGCCATCGAACGCTTCGACCACGCGCTTGATCGGGTCGGCGAGCCGAGTGTGATCATCAACGTGGGCCGCGGCGAGGGCATCACCGTACGGGAGTTGATCACGGCATTCGAGCAGGTCTACGGAAGCTCGGTGCCGACCCGGGAAGCGCCGCCACGTCCGGGTGATGCGATCGGTGCCTACGCAGCCGTGGATCGAGCCCGGGAGCTGCTGGACTGGTCCGCCGAACTGACGGTCGCCGATGGCATCGATTCGGCACTGCGCTGGACACAGCGGCGGCCGGAAGTCCTCGGCTACGAGTAGCGGATCGCGAGCAACGCTCGACGCCCCTTGTGCACGAGCGCCTGCGCGATCAGAGCCGGCGGGCGATGATCACCCAGGCGGTCCTGATCATGATCTGCAGGTCCAGCAGCGGCGACCAGTTCGCCAGGTACTGAAGATCATGACCGAGCTTGTACTCCGGCGCGGTGTGGTAATGCCCGTAGACCTGAGCCAGCCCGGTGATCCCGGGCTCGATCTGATGCCGTCGCCGGTATCCGGGGATCAACCGTTCGTAGTCGGCCATCTCGGCCGGTCGCTCCGGTCTCGGTCCGACGATGGTCATCTGCCCCAGCAGTACGTTGATCAACTGTGGCAACTCGTCCAGCCGGGTCCGGCGCAGCCACCCCAGGCCGACGATGATCCGCGGGTCGCTGTCGGTCGCCTGTACGGGGCCGGTGCCGGCCTCGGCGTCGGTTCGCATGGTCCGGAATTTCAGCATCGGGAAGGCGGCGCCGTCCCGTCCGACGCGGTCCTGCACGAACAGCAGCGGTCGTCCGGCCCTGACCGCGACCACGGCTGCAGTCAACGCGCCGAGCAGGATCGTCACCGGCGCGGTCAAGATCAACACGGCCAGATCCATCCAACGTTTCACCCGCTGTTGGGACCTGCTCAGCACGTGGGCGGACAGCGGCACCACCGGCATGCCGCCGATCTCGCCGACTGCCCGCAGTCCGAGCAGTGAATCCTGCGGCCGGACCAGTTGCAGCGTCTCGATCCCGCGTTGCTCCAGCCGGGACAGCGAGTCGGAGTAGAGCTGTCCCAGCGCATCGCCGTCCAACAGCAACACGTCGGTCGCGCCTGCCCTGCCGACCTGCTCCTCCAGGCCGGCGACGCTGCCCGCCCGGCCGACGGTCATCACCCCCGAATCCGTCGCCAGGTGCTGTTCGGCGATCTGGATCGCGGCGGGCGCGCCGACCAGCAGCAGCCGGGTCGGGCCCTGGGTGCGTCGGCGCAGCGCACGGGAGAATCGCCGATTCAGCCAGAGTCCGATCGGACCGATCACGGCGTAGGCGATCAGCACGCTACGCGGGATCAGGTACTCGCTCATCAGCCAGCTCAGCAGACCGACCACCAGGGAGGCGATCCACACCAGCGCGACCAGTCGCGCTCCGGACGATTGTCCGACCAGCCGTCGCTCCCGGTCGTACAGACCACCGGCGGAGAACACCACCAGATGGATCAACGCCACCACCGCGTACGCCCAGCCGTAGCGGGACAGATGAGCCGCGGCGTTGAATCCCGGCCGGATCATGACCATCGCCGCGGTGATCGCGAACAGCAGCAGGTAGACCAAGATCAGATCGGCGACATGCAGCAGCCGGATCCCGCGCCGGTTCATCGCCCGGACCACCATCAGCCTCGGCCGGCCGGAACTGGTCGGCGGCGTGCGACGGGTGCTGAACGCGGGATCGGTCATCGTTGGCCATCTTCGCACCGGTCGAGACCGATCACCGGGAACCAACGCCCGCTGTGCAGGCGGGCCGTTCTCCCAGTCCGCCCGCGCCGACGCCGTTGTCAGGCGATCAACTCCCGGATCTCGGCGGCGCTGAGCCGGCTGCCGCCGGAGGCGGCGCCGTCCATCACACTGGCGAAGAGCTTCGCCTTGTCCGCCTTGAGCGCCATCACCTTCTCCTCGATGGTGTCCTTGGCGACCAGCCGGTAGACCATCACGCTGCGGGTCTGGCCGATCCGGTGGATCCGGTCGATCGCCTGCTGCTCGGAAGCCGGATTCCACCAGGGGTCGAGCAGGATGCAGTAGTCGGCCTCGGTCAGGTTGAGGCCGAAGCCACCGGCCTTCAGGCTGATCAGGAAGATCGGCGCCGCGCCCTGCTTGAAGCCGTCGATCACGCCCGCCCGGTCCTTGGTCCGACCATCGAGATAGGCGTACGGGATGCCTTGGCCGGCCAGTTGCTCGGCCACCTTGGTCAGGAAGCCGGTGAACTGGCTGAAGATCAACAGCCGATGATCTTCGGCCAGGATCTCGGTCACCAGGTCGCCCAGCGCCTCCAGCTTGGTCGACGGGATGTCGGCATAGGTGTCGTCATGCAGGGACGCGTCAAGGCTGAGCTGGCGCAGCAGTGTCAGTGACCGGAATACCTCGAACCGGTTGGCATCAAGATCATCCAGCAGGCCGAGGATCTTCTGCCGCTCGCGGTGCAGATGGGTCTGATAGACCTTTCGGTGCTTGGGCAACAGATCCAGGGCGATCACCTGCTCCTGCCGCGGCGGCAGCTCGGCGGCCACCTGATCCTTGGTACGCCGCAGCATGAACGGCCGGATCCGGCTGCGCAGCCGATCGAGCAGAACTTGATCATGGTTGCGCTCGATCGGCTTGGCGTAGTCGTCACGGAAGGCGATCGGTCCGCCGAACAGTCCCGGCGCGGTGATCGAGAACATCGACCACAGCTCCATCAGATTGTTCTCCATCGGCGTACCGGTGATGGCCAGCTTGAACGGGGCGTCCAACGTCCGCACACATTGGTAGGCACGGGACTGGTGGTTCTTGACGAACTGCGCCTCGTCCAGGATCAAGCCGGCCCAGGGCAGCGAGACGTAGTTCTCATGATCAATCCGCAGCAAGGTGTACGAGGTGAGCACCAGATCCGCGCCGGCCACCTCGCGCCTCAGCTCGACCCCGGACTTCCGCTGGGTCTCGGTGATGGTCACCACCCGGAGGTCGGGCGCGAACCTGGCCGCCTCGGCAGCCCAGTTGCTGACCACGCTGGTCGGCGCGACCACCAGGTAGGGATCGTTGCCGGCGGTGCCGCGAGTACGGGTATGGCAGATCAGGGCGAGCGTCTGCAGGGTCTTGCCCAGCCCCATGTCGTCGGCCAGAACTCCGCCCAGACCATGATCGTGAAGGAACACCAACCAGTCCAGACCGTCGCGCTGGTAGTCCCGCAGGCTCGCGGTGAAGCCGGCCGGCGGCTCGATCCGCTCCGGACTGCCGGCTCGGCTCAGCCCGGCGACCGCCGACCGCCACTCGGCGGCCTGCTCCAGGTCGACGCCGAGCTTCTCCAACTCCTCCCACCAGTCCACCTGGTAGCGGCTGATCTTGACCCCGTCGGCGCTCGGCTCGCCGATCGCTCGCGCCTCGGCGATCAGATCCGCCAACTCCTGGAATTCCGGCTTGTCCAGCCGGAAGTAGGTGCCGCTGGGCAGGATCATGGTGCCGCTGCCCTTGGCCAGCGCCTTGAACAGCTCGGTGAACGGCACCTTCTCGCCGTCCACCTCGATCGTCACCGAGAGCTCGAACCAGTCCCGCTCGCCGCGGATGTGTTCGGTCCGGACCTTGATCAGCGGCGGCCGCTTCGCTTCGGCATAGTCCGGCAACCGGCCGTCGAAGATGATCACCAGGCCGGGCTCGCCATCCAGCTGCGGCAGGACCTGGGAGACGAACTCGATCATGTCGTCGGCATCCAGCAGATTGCGCGCGAGCAGCGATCTGGACACCGACCGGTCCAGCAGGACGTCGAAGCGTTTCAGATCGAGACGGTTCAGGATCTCCTGCTCTGCCGGAAGGTCACGATGCTGGGCACCCGGGCCGACGAGCAGCGAATACCGCTCCCCCGGGTCGTCCTCGCCGCGCCGATACCACCAGTCCCAGCGCAGTTCCATCCGATGGTCCGACCGCGGCCGCAGCTCCAGCGCCAGTACCGGTTCCCGGGCCGCCGGCGGCTGCCAGCTGTGGTCACTGGACCGGACGTTGATGTTGGTCCGCAACCGAGGGAAGTAGTCGTCGGTGAACTTCTGCTCGTCTGCTGCCGGCACCACCAGCGGACGACCCGTGGTGAGTAGCCGGGCCAGCGCCGGCTGCAGCGGCTGATCGAGCATCGCCAACCTCAGCGCACCCTCGTCGTCGCGCCGTACGATCAGCTGCTGCGGGATCCCGATGATGCTGACCGTGGTCGGGTCGATCGCCCCGAGACCATGGTCGAAGACCGGTTCGAAGATCAACTCCTGATCGGCCCGATGGGCTTCAAGATGCACCGAGATCGGTGCGTCCTCGATGACCACGGGCGCGCCCGCCTCGTCGCTGATCATGGTCAGCCCGGCCGCACGAGCCTGCTCCAACAGCGCCCACAGCGCGGTACCGGAGATGTCGTCCAGACGCTTCCAATTCTGTTGGCTGCTCCACTGGTCCCGGCCCAGTCCGCGGATCGCGGCCAGCACCTGATGATGCGCCGGGTCGACGTCGCCGAGCGGCGGGATCGCGGAGAACTGATGCCAGCCGGTGCCGCCACGGATCCAGCGGCCGCTCTTCCCCCGGGTCAGCGGCCTGGCCCGCAACGACTCGTGGGCGCGCGGGCGGAAGTCCAGCTGCAGCG
>DATCVL010000211.1:0-9099 GCA_036566865.1 Microlunatus sp. | reverse complement strand
AGCTGAACTGGGCGTTGGTGTTGTGCGCCAGCTTAACGCCGGCCGAACGCCATGCCGCCTGGGTCAGACCCGAGCAGTCGAAGGAGCCCGGTCCGTTGGCGCCGTAGCTGTACGGATCGCCGAGCTGCTTCTTGGCGTACGACAAAGCCTTCAAGCCCTTGGAGGAGGACGACACGTGTGCTGCCTTGACGGCCGGCTTCGGCTTGCTCCAGTGGCCGCCGTGCTGCAGGAAGGACCAGACGCCCTTGCCGACGATTCCGGTCTGCTTCCAGCCGTACTTGGACTGGATCGCCTTGACCCGGCTCTTGGTGATCTTGCCGTAATAGCCGGTCGGCTGGACGTTCTTGCCGTACGCGCTCAGCGACTTCTGCAGCCGGACCACCGAGCTGCCCTTGGAGCCCTGGACCAGCTTCACCTTGGTGCCCTGGGAGATCAGCGCAACCCAGGTCCTCTTGTTCACATTGCCGGTGGCCTTCAGGCCACGCGAGGACTGGAAGGCCTTGGTGGCCTGCCGGTCGGTGCTGCTGAAGTGGCCGTTCACGGTGGCGCGGAATCCGCCCCGCTTCAGCAGGCACTCCGCAGCTCGCGCCTGCTTGCCATGTTCACCCTTGGTGATCTTGGCCGCCGACCCACTCGGCTTGCAGGCGCCGGCAGCTGCTGCCGACGGGGCGGTGGCGAACGCCAGTCCGCCGACCAGAGCTGCACTGGCGGCCACACCCACGCCCGCGCGCCCGATTTTGCTGACCGCCGATTGCGGTACAGGTGCCGGGTTGAGGGCCCGACGAGGTCTGATGTTCTTGGACATCTGCGATGGCTTCGACGCACTGCTGTCCGCGCGCCGCGCCGCCGGCGATTGGCCGGATGCGCGCATGGACTTGCTCCCCTCGATAGATTGCACCGCGGGTATAAGGGGCCCTTCGCGGTGGCGGCCCCTCATCCCGACGAAGGACCACGGCCGGGACGTTATCTTCTCGTGACCTTGGCGGCAAACGGTTGCTCGGAGGGGTCAGCGATTCTTGATCAGCTCCAAAGGAGACCCTGAGCAGACCCCAACGACCTGACCAGAACCAGGGCACATCCGGTGCTTGGCTGAACGATTTTGACCCTCCGAGGCACTCAAGCAGCGCCCGGCTCCCGTACCCGTTCGTGACCCGGCCGGTGTCGGTGAACGTCATCGCCATCGCCGCGCACCCGTCCGTTTTCCAACCACGGTTGAAAAAGATTTCGATCACGGAGTCACCGGACGTTCGTTTTCCATCCGATGCCGGAGAACGTCGCCTGCCAACGGCGCAGGGGGGGTCGACAGATCAGGCCGGTAGTGGCAAGGGCGGGCAGCAGTTACCGCGCGCATCCTCTGCAGTCCCGTCCGTCCGGGGCGGCCAGCCAGCACTTCGGTTGTACGTTTTCCATCCACGGCTGGGAAACGGCGGCCGAACCGATCGCGAGTGCGTACGTTTCCCCGCCGGAGTCGGGTAACAAGCGTGCCGAGCGGAGCCCACCTCCGTGGGTGGCCGTGAGGGGCTTCGGCGGATTTGGACCCGCCGGGGCCGTCCCGTACTCTTATGGCTGCCGAAGACCGCTGGTCGATCGCAGATCCGAAGAGCTCCTGATGGAGCGACCCGCGCAGGTGAACTGGTAAGACCTCTTGATCATGAGCCGGATCTGTCCGGTTCGAAGTGATCATGATCGTCACCCCGGGCGCCTGCGCACCGGGGTTTCTTGGTTTCTGGAGCAGTTTCGTTCCCGAGCCACTTCTTCACTGCGTAACACCGCCGGGCTGACGACTCCCCGGTGGTCAACCGGTGAGTAATGCAAAGAAGTGGAAGGGAGACCCATGGCGAAGCCGGACAAGGTGGCCGCCGTCTCGGAGCTGAAGGACAAGTTCACCAGCTCCCATGGCGCCGTGCTCACCGAGTACCGCGGTCTCACCGTCGCCGAGTTGCGCAATCTGCGCCGCTCGCTCGGTGAGGACGCCAGCTACGCCGTGACGAAGAACACCTTGACCCAGATCGCGGCCCGGGAAGCGGGCATCGAGGGGATCGACGAGCAGCTCGCCGGCCCCACCGCGATCGCCTTCATCGACGGTGACCCGGTCAACGTCGCGAAGGGGCTGAGGGACTTCGCCAAGGCGAATCCGCTTCTGGTGATCAAGGGCGGTGTGCTCGATGGCAAGGTCATCAGCGCCGCCGAGGTGAAGAAGCTGGCCGATCTCGAGTCCCGGGAGACGCTGCTGGCGAAGCTGGCCGGTGCCATGAAGGGCACCCTCGGCAACGCTGCCTCGCTGTTCAACGCGCCGCTGTCGCAGGCCGCCCGAGTGCTGGGTGCCCTGGAGGCCAAGGCGCAGGAGGATCCGTCCGTGATCGCGGGCGCCGGCGAAGCTGCTCCGGCAGCCGAATCGGCACCAGAAGCAACCGAAGCTGATGCAGCACCTGCTGCGGATGACACCCCTGCAGCCGACGCTGCGCAAGAAGAGAAGTAAGGAAGGAACGCCACCATGGCGAAGCTCAGCACCGAAGAGCTCCTTGACGCCTTCAAGGAGATGACGCTGATCGAGCTCAGCGAGTTCGTCAAGCAGTTCGAGGACACCTTCGAGGTCACCGCTGCCGCCCCGGTCGCGGTTGCCGCTGCCCCCGCGGCCGGCGGCGGCGACGCCGCTGCGGACGAGGAAGCCGGCTCCGACGAGGTCGACGTCATCCTCGAGTCCGCTGGCGACAAGAAGATCCAGGTCATCAAGGAGGTGCGTACCCTCACCTCGCTCGGCCTGAAGGAGGCCAAGGATCTGGTCGAGGGCGCGCCGAAGCCGGTCCTGGAGAAGGTCGACAAGGACGCTGCGGCCAAGGCGAAGGAGGCCCTCGAGGCCGCCGGCGCCACCGTCACCCTCAAGTGAGTCCTGCTCACTGAGCGTCTGACACAGCCCAACAGGGGCGGGTCCATTTCGGACCCGCCCTTGTTGCGTTTCCGGGCCGCGGTCGAGAAAAGTACGCGTCCGAACCCGCCGTAGCCAGCAGAATGCTGGACATGTGGACGAACTGGGAGATCGCCCCAGTACCAATTGCTGCGGCGGCCATGGACCTCGCCCGATCAACCGAGACGGAGCCGATCTTCAACCACTCGGTCCGCAGCTACTGGTGGGCGGTGCTGCTGGCCGAGCACGAGAACGTGACCAGCGATGCCGACTTCGACCCGTCGCTGCTGTTCGCTGCCACAGTCCTGCACGATCTCGGCACCGGTGATCGGGCTGAGGGGCGTCAGCGGTTCGAGGTCGAGGGCGCCGATCTGGCCGCCGAACTCCTCACCGCGCTCGGCGTTCCCGGCCGCGACGTCGACCGGGTTTGGGAGGCGATCGCGCTGCACACCAGTGCCGGCATCGCCGAACGCCGCGGGCTGTTGTGCTACCTGACCCGGGAGGGGATCGGCATCGACTTCGGTCGACGGGCCGAGTTGGTCCGCGAGCATCAGGAGGGCATCCATGCACGCTGGCCGCGGCTGGAGATGGTGCGATCGCTGGTGGACGCGATCGTCGACCATGCTGCCCGCAGCGAAGCAGCGGCGCCGCCGTACTCCACCCCCGGCGAACTGCTCCGGGAACGGCGGCAGTACGGCGTGACGCGGATGGAACGGGCCGTCGGCCGCGACTGAGCGGCGGCCGCCGCCAGAAGCTGCCGAAAACAAGCCGCGTTCGTCACAAGTCACCCTTGACACCCGTTCAGCCCTCCGACAAGACTCCGGTGCCAGTAGCCGATCACCATCGGCGCCCGCCGGGCTGACCAATTCGGGGATGGCCCGGTCGATGCACAGGGGAGACGCGCATGCCAGCAACACCCTTCCGACGCCGGAGCCGAAGACTGGTCGCCGCTGCCACCGCAGCGACGCTCGCAGTCGCCGGACTTGCTGCTACCACCGCCACCACGGCCGGTGCCGATCCCTTACCGCACCCGGTAGCCGGCCAACGGCCGACCTCGGACGTCAAGGACATCGGACCCGAACTGCGCAAGCAGAACTCGGTCAAGCTGAGCAAGGCAGAGCAGAATCGGTTTGCCGAGAGGGCGCCGGCGCCCGGAGCGAGGGTGAAGAAGCAGGCATCCGAGGACGTCGGGACCGGTGACATCCCGGTCGGTGGCGAGAAGACCTGGATGATCCTCGATGACTACCGGGGAAGCTACGCACCTGCCACCTTCGTACTCACCGCGTTGGGCAGCAACATCGAGGTGTGGGTGCAGAAGAACCTCAACTACCCGACCGGTGACTGCCGCAACGATGGCGTCCGCAATGTCGTCACCACCGCGCAGGCCGAATACCTCGCCGACGAGTTCGACAACAACATGCTGCCCAAGGAGTCGCAGTTCTTCTCCACTGCGCCGGACCGCGACGGCAGTCAGCAGGAAGACATCGGCTTCGGCGGTCCGCTCTGGGACGTTCTCGGTGGCGGTGATCCGAACTACTACGTCGGCGACGGGGACAAGACCATCGCCTTGATCGGCAACGTGCGCGACGCGAACTACTACGACCCGACCAGCCCGGACGGCGCGACCTTCATCGGCGGCTTCTTCTCGCCGACCTTCAACGAGGCCTTCGATCGCAACGTGATGACGATCGACTCCTACGACTGGCTGCACCGCACCGGTGCCAACCCGCCGGACGAGACCCCGGGTGGGCGCTGCTCCACCCAGCAGGCCGCGCGGCCGTTCGACTACGAGGGCACCTTCGCGCATGAATACCAGCACTTGCTGGAGTACTACCAGGACGGCGCCGAGACCAGTTGGCTGAACGAGGGCCTGTCGGACTACGCGCAGACCCTGGTCGGCTATGTCGACACCACCCTGCCGTACGGACAGACCGGCGCAGACAGCCACCTCACCTGCTACCAAGGCTTCCTGGCCGACGACGACTTCCCCTACTGCGGAGCGGAGAATTCGTTGACCCGCTGGGAGGATCAGGGCTCGCCCTCGGTGCTGTCGGACTACGGGGCGGCCTATGCCTTCGTCAGCTACCTGGAGAACCAGTTCGGACAGGACGCGATCAAGTACCTGCACACCAGCGACAAGCAGGGCCTGGCGTCGCTGCAGGCCTACCTTGATGATCATGCTCCCGGTCTGACGTCGACCGATGTGGTGCACGACTTCCTGGCTCAGATGGCCCTGGATCGCCTTGTGGACAACGGTGCCAAGGGGTTGACCAAGGATCAGAAGGCGCGTTTCACCGCTGATCAACTGAACTCGGCGGTCGATTGGGCCTGGACCGGTTCGTACGATTCGCCCGGTGCTCCGACCAATGGCGGTGACTTCGTCCTCGGCATCGCCGATCGGCCGGTGAACGGCCGGACCATCGGCAAGATCAACTTCTCCGGCGCCCAGACCTACGCGCCGGATCCGCTGGCCTGGACGGTCAACGACGATGCGCTCTACAGCGGAGTCGGTGACGAACTGGACAACACGGCCGTCTACGACGTGACCGTACCCACCGACGATCCGACCCTGACCATCTCGACCAAGTACAACATCGAGGAGGCATGGGACTTCGGCATCGTTCAGGTCTCCACCGACGGCGGCAAGACCTACCAGACCGTCGCCGGCACCGACACCACCAGTGATCATGATCCGGCCGCCGAAGGACGGATCGTTGATCAACTTCCCGGCCTGAGCGGCCTGTCCGACGGGTACGTACCGCAGAGCTACGACCTGTCCGACTATGCCGGCCAGGACGTGCAGCTGTCCTTCCGCTACATGACCGACGAGGCCACCAACGGCAACAACGAGGATCCCAGTGGCTGGTGGATCCGCGACGTCAAGGTCGGCGACACCGTGATCACCGACGGCACCAACACCGACGGTGCGCGATCGGCGACCGAGATCTCGCCGATCCCGGTGGCCGGGTGGAGTCTGCAGGCCGTCGGCTGGAGCCTGGACGGCAAGCGGGTCGCGTACGCCGACCTGAAGGTCGCCGACGACGGCACCGCGAAGTTGAGCAAATCCAAGGCACAGAAGGCGTTCAAGAAGGCCGATCGGATCGGCTTCATCGTCGCCGCCGATGATCCGACCGAAACCGCGACCAAGTACGCCAACTACGCGCTCAAGATCAACGGCGTCATTCAGCCCGGCGGAGCCGGTGAGGCCGCCTCGACGGCCGACCCGTCCTTGCTGGCCAAGCAACTACCGACTTCGCACCGGCGGGCGCTGAACTGACCTTGATCAAACCGCAGGGCCGCACCCTGGCGGTGCAGCCGCACCCGTTGCCACGAGGTGCTGCTGCTTCCAAGGGGTGCGGCCGGTGTGATCTTGGGTCCCGATGCGCGTGATGCCTTTCATTTCGGTGAGATGATCATGCACCCGCGCCGCCGTCGACCTGCAGCACGGCCCCGGTCACGAACGATGCGCGGGAGCTGAGCAGCCAGGCGGCCGCCTCGGCAATCTCCTCCGGCTCTGCCTGTCGTCCCAGCGGGGTAGCGGCCACGAGATGTTCGACGATGCCGGGCACCTGCTGTTCCCAGGCCGTGATCATCTCGGTCCGGGTATTGCCGGGCGCGATGGCATTGACCCGGATCCCTTCCGGCCCCCAACTGACCGCGGCGGACTGGGTCAGGCTGTTCAGCGCGCTCTTCATCGCTCCGTACGCCGGCAGCCTCGGATTGGCGCGCAGGCTGCCGATGCTGGAGGTGTTCACGATCGCACCAGTACCGGGTCCGGAACGGATCGCTTCCACCTCTGCCGTCATCGACAGCCATGCGCCGCGCAGGTTGACGGCGAAGACCCGGTCGAACTCCGCCGGCGACAGGGCCTCGACGGGGCCGGGAGTCTGGATGGTCGCCGCGTTGTTGAACGCCACATCAAGTCGCCCGAACTCGGTCACGGTACGAGCGATCGCGGCCGACACACTCGCGGGCTCGGCCAGGTCGCACACCACGTACGCCGCCCGGCCGCCTTCGGCGCGCACCGTGTCGGTGACCGCCGACAACTCGTCCTTCGACCGTGCTGCCAACATCACGGTCGCGCCTTCCCGGGCGAACAGCTGAGCCGCTGCAGCGCCGATCCCTCGACCGGCACCGGAGATGAACGCGATCTTGTCCTGAAGCAATCCAGTCATGCCGTCAACGGTGGGTGGGTTCGCAGCGCTCATCCAGGCACGATGAGTACCTGGCTCGGTGGATCGGTGCCGGGCACACTGACGTTGTGGATCGAACGGAGTTGGCGGCGTTCCTGCGAAGCCGTCGTGAGCGGATCCGGCCTGCCGACGTCGGACTGCCAGCCGGTCGGCGGCGTCGTACGCCCGGGCTGCGGCGGGAAGAGGTGGCGCAACTGGCGCACATCTCGGTCGAGTACTACACCCGGCTGGAGCAGGCGCGCGGGCCGCAGCCCTCCCGAGAGGTGTTGACCGGACTTGCCCGCGCGCTCCGGCTCAACGACGCCGAGACCGATCACGCGCACCTGCTGGCAGGGGCTGCGCCGGCGGCGCGTCCCGGTCCGCCGCGGGTGGTCCGGCAGAGCATCCTCGATCTGATAGAGAGGCTGCCCAATTCGGCGGCCGTCGTCACCTCGGCGATCTTCGAAGTGCTGGCCTGGAATGATCTTGCCTGCGCGCTGATGGAGGACTTCTCCGCGGTGCCGCCGCGGGAGCGGAACTTCGCCCGGCGTGCGTTTCTGCTGCGTCCCGGCGAGTCTGGCTTGTACGAGGTCTCCGACCTGGCCGAGTTCCGCGAGCACGTCGCCCACGAGCTGCGCGCCACCGCGGCTCGCTATCCGTCCGACCCGTCGGTCCGCGAGTTGATCATGGAACTGCGTGCCGGCAGTGCTGTCTTCGAGACGCTGTGGAACTCCCACGACGTGGCAGCACCGGCCACACTGCGTAAGACCTTCACCGGTTCGGCGGTCGGACCGATCACCGTCAACTGCGACGTCCTCGACGTCGCCGACTGCGATCAGCGAGTGATCATCCACACCGCCCGCCCGGGGTCGGCGGACGAGGAGTTGCTCCGGCTGCTCGCTGTGGTCGGCACCCAGCGCCTCGGTGTGACGCGCTGATTTCGCGGTTCGGCTGGACCCGCTGTGCTCAGGTCAGATCGACCAGCATGGCTCCGGCCAGCGCCAGGCCGGCCGCAACCACGCCACGCCGACTGAGTCGCTCCCGCAACAGCACCGTGCCCAGCAACACCGCCCAGACCACCCCGGTCTCGCGCAACGCCGCGACCATCGACAGCGGCATCCTGTTCTGCGCCCAGACCACGATTCCGTAGGTGAGGAAGGAAAGTAGACCGCCGACGATACCCTTCACCGCATGCGGTCGCATCCGTACGGGCAGATCGGCGCCGCCGCGCAGCCGCGCGGTGATGATCAACAACGGCGCCTGGATCAGGAACATCCAGCCGGCGTAGCCGATCGCCTCACCGCTGTGCCGGACACCGATTCCGTCGACCAGGCTGTACGCCGCGATGCAACATCCGGTCAGCAACGCCAGGCCGATGCCCTCGCCCCGCTTCGGCAGCCCGCGACCCAGTGCCAGCACCGCCAGCCCGGCGCAGAGCATGCCGATCCCGAACAACGCCCAACCGCTGATCTGCTCACCGAGCACGGTCAGCGCGACGATCGACACCAGCAACGGATCCAGCCCGCGGATCAACGGGTACAGCCGGTTCATGTCGCCGTGCTGGTAGGCGCTGGTCAGCAGCAGCAGATAGACGACCTGCAGCACCGCCGAGGTGATCAAGAACGGCCACGAGGCCGGATCGGGTGCCGGCCGGAGCAGCACCGTCACCAGGCCGGCGATCAGGTAGCCACATCCCATCAGGGCGCTCGACACCCACCGGTCACCGACCGACTTGGCAGCCGTGTTCCAGATCGCGTGCAGCAGGGCGCTGGCCAGCACCAGAGCCGCGGTCAGACTCATCGAGGCAGATCAGCTGCCGCAGCGGCTCCGTCCAGCCGAGTACGAAGTCCATGGAACGGCCGCCCCGTCATGTACGCCCATGCCGACTCGGTGATCTGCAGCGTGGCCATCGCGTGGGCGGCCACGTCGGCCTGCTCCAGCCTGTCCGGTACGACGCCCTGACCGACCGCCCGGACGAACGGGCCTCGGGCAGCGATCAAGGCGGTCCGCTCCTCGTCGGTG
>DATCVL010000210.1:0-2695 GCA_036566865.1 Microlunatus sp. | reverse complement strand
CGGCTGGTCGGACCATGGATCGGCCGAATTCCTGGTGCGCGGCGGTCAAGTGCAGCTGGACCGCTTGCGGCTCCGGCCAGCGGTAGTGGCCGATGATCGCCTGCGCCGGGGCGCTCGCAAACACCTGTGCCTCACCCTGATCGCTCTGCCAACCGGCGATCGCGGTACCGAGGTCGAGGGTTCGCCGTCGCAGGGTCGACTCTTCGCCGCCGATGTCGAGCTTCAGGTCGGCCAGTGGCTGATAGGCCTGGGAGTGCCCGTACTGGACCTTGCGGATCTCCTGCTCGGCCTCAGCGGCACGACCAGCGAGCAGGTCGGCGCGAACCCGTTCGATCACCTGGGGTGAGGGCTCCGTGCTGGATGGAGTCCCGCTCGCACTGTCCGGCCAGCCGGACCAGCAGGTGTCATCGTTCAGTTGCCAATGATCATGGTTCGGATCGCCGTACACCATCGCGCCGAGCCGACCGTTGCCGATCGGCAACGCGTCGGTCCAGTGCCGAGCCGGGCTCCGATATTCGAGCCGATGCGTTCCTGGTTCCGGCGATGCGGTCACCTGGACTCCTCTGCGAGTTGATCATGAACGTGGCTGACCGCGGCCACCACGTGAGCGGTGGCCGCGGTCGTCGGCAGCGTAGCGGTTACGGATCAGCGACAGGAGCGTCGGCAGTTCCGATACCCGCGGATTCTGCTATCCGTTGGTTTCGACCAGCCGTTCGAAGAAGAATTCGTACGGCAGGTAGGACACGTCGTACTCATGTCCCGGCTGATGGGCCTGCAGCTGGGAGGCCTGGATCAGGCGCCAGCCGTCGATCAGGGCATCCACACCGGTGGCGTACGGCGGCTCGTCGCTGTCGCCCATCGTCGGGCGGGAGCGGCCGGTGCCGTCGTACCGGCTCCAGCCGATCACGTTCGAGTCCAGCGCGGAGGTGCCGAGGTAGAGGATCAGGACCTGCTGCCGCAGGTGCGGGTCGATGGGGCGTGCGGAGAAGGATTCGTCAACAGTGCTGGTCATGTTCGTCCTTAGCAGTGCGGGTTGATCAACTGACGCGGGCGAGTCACCGGTGCTGGCCCTGTGCGACCTGCTCGGCACCGAGCCGGAGGTCGGAGGCGCCGGGTGCGATGAACTGCGGCCGGAGCTGCTCGCGGGTCAGGTAGTTGTCGATGTCGAAGAACTGATCACCGGTCAGGGTGCGCCACAGCTTGGCCCGGTTGACCAGTTCGAGCCGTCCCTCGTTGGCGTGGGTCCAGCCGAAGGTCGTGGTGAGCTCCTTCAACACCGCGGAATCGCCGATGTCGTCGGTGTTCCACAGCCGGAGCTGCCGAACCGTCGGGTTGAACCTGATCTTGAACATGTAGCGCGGTTGGTCGGAGTCGTTGCGCCGGCCGCCGTGCCAGATGCCGTGATGCAGGAAGACGACCGTGCCCGCCGGACAGGTCAGCCGGGTCTGCCCGGCCAGGTTCTGGTAGCGACCGATGCCGGTCTGGTTGATCTTGCGCAGATGGGTGCCGGGGACACTCAGGGTGCCGCCCTGCTCGAGGGTGACCTCGCGCGGGTAGTACATCAGCTGCATGTCGAACGCGTCGGTGCGGGTGTCCAGAATGGCGTCGCCGTGCATGTTCTGGGCTTCGCCACCATGCGGCGGCCGGACATGGACGGCGTGGTGATCGATCACCGGGTTCGGTCCGACCAGGCTCTGCACGGCGCCGGCGATGGCGGGCAGATCGAGGAGTTCGCGGACGAAGGTGCCGTTCGGGAAGGCCTCGTCCAGCGGCGTGCCGAACGGATAGCCGGGGATGCCGGCGTCGAGGATCTCGATCGCGCGACGGTTCATGGCGTCCGGCACCACGGCCTCCAGGGCAAAACTGCCGTGGGAGACGAAGTGGGCCATTTCTACCGAGGTCATCAGGTGCTTCCGGTCGACCAAGGCGGTCATGGAGCGGTCCTTCCATCGGGTTGGTAGGTGAGTTCACTGCAACGGGCAGTGATCCAGTCAACGACGCTAGAGCTCCGAGCCTCTGATGTCGTGGTAACGATCCGGCGAGTACTGGTTGAATTCCGGCATGGGTGAATCAGAGGTGCCAACGGTGTCGCTGGATCTGAGCCAGCCGCCCGAGGTGGTGAACCAAGGTCGCGGCACCCACGGCGTACGCGGGCTGGTGGACGAATTCCAGCTGCCGGAGCTGTGGTCGCTGCATCTGTACGGCTATCACGCGACGCTGGAAGTGGCCGGCCGGTCGTACGAGATCGCGCCCGGGACGGTGTCGCTGGTGCCGCCGGTCGAGCGGATCCGGTACGTCTACCAGGGACCGTCCACCCATCTGTACGCCCATCTCCGCCCGGGCGTCGGCGGCTCCGGGAGCTCCAACCCACATCGGGACGACACGTTGCAGTTGATCATGTCCGCCGGTGCCGAGCTGCCGGTGATCACCGATCTGATGGAGTCGGCGATCGCCTCCGCTCCGGTGTCGCCGACCCGGACCAGGGCCGACATCTGGGGTGTCCTGCTGCGGCTGGCGGACCGATCGCTGTTGCCACGTACCGACCGGCCGTCCCGGGATCATCTGCGCGCAGCCCTGTCGTACATCGAGTCACGGCTGCCCGAACCCGTGTCGGTGCCGGAGGTTGCCGCCGCCGCAGGCATCTCGTCCGGCCATCTGGCCCGGGTCTTCTCGGCCGAGGTCGGCGAGTCCGTCG
>DATCVL010000209.1:0-7277 GCA_036566865.1 Microlunatus sp. | reverse complement strand
TCAAGATCGAACGTGCCGCTTCGGGGGACCGTGTTTGCTACGTGCGTCTTCGAGCCGGGACACTCGAGGTACGCGATCAGGTCACCGTGGCCGGCGCGGACGTCGGCAAGGTGACCGAGATCGAGGTCTGCGAGCCGTCCGGTTTCGTCAGACGTGAACTCGCGTGGGCCGATCAGGTCGTCCGGGTACATGGTCTGAGCGCGCAACTCGGCGATCGGATCGGCGCCGCAGACACGAGCGCGCCCTCGTTGCACTTTGCCCCACCAGCCTTGGAGACGACGGTCACGGCTCGCGATCCCAACGATCAGGCCGCGCTCCACCTCGCACTTACCCAGATCGCCGACTTCGACCCGCTGATCAAGCTCCGGCCCGATGATGATTATGGATCCCTGCGGATCAGCATCTACGGCGAGGTCCAGCAACAAGTCATCGCCGACACCCTCGCGCTGGACTACGGCATCGACGTCGAATTTCGGTCGACCAAGATCATCTGTGTCGAGCGTCCCGCCGGCACCGGCCGAGCCGTCCGAAGGATGTCCGACCCCGACCACTTCTACGACTCCACGGTCGGGGTCGCCATCGCGCCGAACCGACCGGGCGCGGGGACAGAGCTCAGCCTCGCCGTTCCACGAACGAGTCTCCCGCTGCACATCTACTCAACGGTCGAGGCATTCCACGATGCGTTGCTCGGATATCTCGACGTGCCCCTGAGCACTGGACCTCACGGGTGGAGCGTCGTCGACATCCGGGTCACCCTCACCGAGACCGGCTACATCCCGCCAGGGCCGCCACCCGCAGACGTCCGGCACACCGTCGAGATCGTCGTCGCTGAAGCGATCCGTCGGGCCGGAACTGTGGTGTGCGAACCCGTCGACGAGTTCCGGCTGGAGACGCCACCCGAAGCGTTGACCAACACACTCAGCCTCCTCGGCCGGCATCGAGCCCAGCCGGAAGCTCCACAGCTCAGCGACACCCTTGCCGTTGTCAGCGGAACGATTCCGACAGCGGAGCTCGATCCACTCCGCCGAGCGCTGCACAGTGCCACCCATGGCGAAGGTCTGCTCGAGTCCCGGCTGTCCCACTACACACCGCTGCCCCAGCGAGACAGGCGATGAGTGACTCGCGGCCAGATGGCACTGCTCGCTGTCACTCGGGTGATCGGACAGGTTCCTGAACCGGTATCAGTGATCAGCCGGTCCCGCATCGTTCAGACCGTGGGCGGGGCCGCCTGCCGGATCCTGTCGACTTCCTGGCGGGCGAATTCCACCCGTGGAGTATCTTGTCCGCCGGCCCGTGCGAGCTCGTCGGCCAGCTCGTGCGCCGCTTGCAGTGTGTAACGTCGGCGCTGCCTGTCGGCCTTGACCTTTCGGTAGCGCCGCCGGGCCTTCCGATCGCCCCGAGTGCGGGTCACCGGTCAGAGTCGAGGCCCGCTGTGTACGTGAATGTGCAGGTGCTTGGAATCCTGATATTCACCGAGATTGGTCAAGACTCCGGCGGCACCAGTCGTCCGTTCGGTTTCGGCGGCGATCGACTGAACGACCTCGAGCAAACGCCGGGCGATCTGCTCATCAGCCGAGGTCACCGTGGCCAACGACGCGATATGCCTGATCGGCACCACAACGATGTGCGTCCTCCAGTACGGCCGCGTGTGGTGAAACGCCAGCACCAGTTCATCCTGATACACGACGTCGAGCTGATGCGGATCAGGGATGGCAACGTCGCAGTAGAAGTCGTCACCGCTGTATCGAGGCGCTGATCGCATCGTCGGAGCATAGCCACGTCCAGGGGCGAAGGGCGGCCGGCGGCGATCGGTCTACGGCTGGGTCAGTCATCGCGGCCGCGACCGTCGTCAGTTGCGGCGACCTCGGCCTCCCAGCGCAGCACGTCGCCGGGCTGGCACTCGAGCACCTCACAGAGCGCGGCAAGGGTCGCGAACCGCACCGCCTTGGCTCGTCCGTTCTTGAGCACCGCCAGATTGGCCGGCGTGATCCCTACCCGGTCCGCGAGCTCGCCCACGGACATCTTCCGCTTGGCCAGCATCACGTCGATGTCGACGGCGATCGGCATCAGATGACCTCGTCCAGCTCGGACTGCAGCTGCGTCGCTTCGACGTCGCGCGCAACGGCCTGGGCAAGCAGCGTACGGAGCACAAGCACGAGCAGAGCGACCCCCAGGATGCCCAGGCCGATCCCGCCCATGATCACCGTGACGCCAGGATCGTCCCGCTGGCCCGGCGCATTGAGGATCGTGACCGCGAACCACACCAGGGCCGCCGCGACGATCGCGCCGATCACGATGTCCACGTACCGAAAGGCGGCATGGGAGAACACGGTTCCGCGTCGTGCCATCGTCACCAGCCGCCAGACGCAGACCAGGACGACCTGAACCGACACCAGTCCGACGATCGTGATCACCCGGAGCGCGGTCAACGGAAGCGATCCGACCTCCGGGTCGCTGATCAACGCCCACACCATCATCACTTGAACCAGCACGGTGCCGACGAACACCACCGCGAGCACGGCGCGCAGCGCGCCCACTGTCAGCTTCCCCATGACCCCAACCTTCTGTCGAATTACGATTGTAATCTATCGACTTTCGACAGATGAGCAAACCGTCAGCCACTTGGACGACACGACGTCGCAGCGGGCGATCCGCCGCCCGAGGTACCGACAAGTCAGGTACGGGCCGACCTACCAGCGCCCCGTGGCGGGGCTGCGCTGAGTGCTGCGAGCCGGTCCAGGCATTGGTGCACCTTGTCTGCAGTCAGGCGGGTGTGCGGGTGCGGCATGCCCAGACCCCTGGCGTAGGCACGGGCCTCGATCGCGAGCTTCAACGGCGCGATGACGCCGGCCGAGTCGACCAGATCCTTCGGTACGCCGAAGGAATCGCAGTAGGCGCCGATGATCGCTTCGGTGTCTCCGGTCTCGGCAAGCAACCTGTCCAAGGAGAGCAGCGGACAACCGACCATGGCCTCCTCCCAGTCGAGCAGCACCACCTTGCCGTGATCGACGATCGCATTGCTCTCGTTCAGGTCCGGGTGATCAAGGGAGGCGGGCACCGCGGCGAGCGCCGCGGCATGGTCGCGCAGAGCCGGCAACGCGTTGGTGTATGTGGACAGCAGTTCGACGTCCTGGTCATTCGCCGAGCGCAGATCCTCGACGAGGAGGTCAGGAACCGATTCGACCCGGTAGCCAGGCAAGTCGGTCAGATCGGTACGGGCGACGGCAGCTTGGACCTCCCCCAGTGCGGCGGCCACCGCGGGCAGCGAGTCCGGTCCGGTCTCGGCGGCGGTGGGCCCCGGCACAAGGGCGAAAACTGTGCGCTGCCAACCGTTCCCGGTGGCGTGCTCGAGCAGCGGTGCTGTCGCCCCCGGGCAGGCATCCTGCACCGCTTGATGTACGGCGGGAGCGTGCGGGTAGAGCACCGGCTTGGCGTGTTTGACGACAACCGGCGTACCGTCCACGTCGAACACCGCGGTGGCCCCCCATCGTTTGAATCGCAGCACCTCAACAGGTCCGTGCACCACCGGGCTTCCGGGCATCACGGAGGCGAGCCAGTCAGTCAGATCGGCAAGATCCCGCCGATCCTCCGGCCATGGAACGATCACCTGACTCCTCGCATCGACGCAGAACCCACCCAGGAACAACCGCGCCAGTACATCAGTGCCCCAGCCTCGCACTCAACCAGGTATGCCGCTGCTGGCGCCGTCGACGGCGCCCTATGTGCGGGAGGCGCCGATGGTGGATGCGAGGAAATCGCGGACCAGTCCGGTGAGGTCGTCGGGCTGGTCGTAGGTGACGACGTGACCGGCATCAACCATGGTGACGAGATGCGAACCGCGGACCGATTCGGCCGCGGCGGACAGTTCCGCATGACCGACGAGCGAGTCCTGGTCGCCGCGAATCCACAGTGTCGGCACGGACAGTTCAGACAGTTCAGGCAGGAGATCGAGTCTCATCGAGAACGGCCCATAGGCGTGAATCTGCCAGTCGTCCAGAGCGCGCTCGCCATTCCTCTGCTTGGCGCGAGCCTCCTCGACGGCGAGGTCGATGATCGTCTCGAAGTCACGGGTATCGGCCCCGGCCGTGAGATGCAGCAGCATCGACTTCCGGACCGCTTGCGGGGACCGGGCCAGATACCAGGTGCCCAGTCGCATCAACCCGGGCGTACGCAGGGTCAGCCAGGTGAGGAACTGTGCTCGGCGCCTGGCACCGATCCCTCCGGGGCCGATGGCAATGAGCGCGTTGACCCTTTCCGGGTGCTCGAGCGCATATCCGGCAGCGATCCCACCGCCCATGGACAGGCCGATCAATGCCACCTGCGGCAGGTCGAGGGCGTCCAGCAATTCCTCGATGAAGTCCCGAAAGAAGGCGTCGTCCAAGGTGCCGCGCCAGGGTCGGCTACCGCCGTGACGAGGCAGGTCTATGAGATGCACGTTGTAGTCGGAGGCGAGCGCCGGGGCGACCTGACGCCAGACACCCTTCGCGTTGTCGAGCATCGCGCCATGCAGGAGAAGCAGGGGCGGTGCGTCCGCCTCGCCTCCTCGATACAGTCGCACCGGGCCGCCGGCCACGGTGAGGTCGCTATGGGTGTCGAAGAGCTCGGTCATCTGGCGCATCCAATCTGGTCAGTTGCCGGGCGGCCGTAAGGATGCGCCCGTGGCGATCCGGAACCAGTGATCTCGGCATCAGGCCTCCTTTGTAGTGACCATTCTTGTGCACTTGGTCACTACAGCTCGGCTCAGGATGGTCCACCCAATCATCGCGGCCGCCTGCCCAGCGTCGACGCACCGGAGAGCTCCCAGTGTCGAACCCACCAGTTCGGCGAATGCCAAGCGGCCGACTCCCAGCCAAACGACGCCGGACACCGCGGCCGGCGGGTCACGTAGATATGGGTCGACAGCAAGACCCGGCGTGGATACACCCAATCGACCTCCCGACTTCAGCGCCGGAAGCAACGAAGGCAGGAACCGAACATCGGTGCCGAAATACTCAAGCGCGTCAACACTCAGTACGGCATCGAACTCAGCCTGCTCGAACGGCAGCGCGCTCATCTCCTCGTACCGGGTGCACCCGGTCAGTCACCCCGGCAGCCTCAGCAACACGCGGCAACGCAATTACTCGCAGGCAACCGATCCCTGGACCGGCAACATCCGTCAATAGCCAGACCTTGCAGCTCACCTCGAGCAACTGCAGCGCTCGGCAGGCGGATCGGGCGGACGGGCATCAACTCGCGTCCCTCAGTCAACGACGGCGCCCCCCGACAATCATGATCAGGCTCTTCCATTCGAATGGCTCGATGCCGCAACTCTGCTTGATAGGTTGTGGAATGGCCGAGCTCGGGGTACCTGACGTGGCCGTCGCTTACGTGGGCACGGCGCTGGTCGGCCGGTGCTCGTGCTGCATGGTTCCGGTGTCGATCACCGCGAGGCCGAAGCCTGCTTCGAACCGACCTTCCAAGGACTCGAAGATCTCCGTCGCATCCAGCCCGATCTTCCCCTTCTCGTCGCCGACCGTCTGGACTCCGCCGTGGGATACGCCGCTGGTGCCGATCTTGTCGATTTCTACCCCCGCTCGACGCTCGCCGTCATTGACGACCCCGGACCCGCGCTCCCGCACGAGCGACCGGCCCTGCTGCAGGCCGTCATCGCTGAGTGTTGGAAGGGGTCGAGCGGGCGAGCGGCCAAGGATCCGCGCATCACTGAAGTTCTCCTCTATTCAGTGTTGCTATCTACCGGTACTCGTGCTTACTATGTACCAGTAGTCATTAACGCCAAGTAGCTGGCCCCGCGAGCAAGCAGCCAATCGGGATGCGGATCACGAGCCCAGGTCGAAGGAGAATTGTCATGGCACCACGATGGATCGAGCTGATCACCGGCTCATTCGAGGACAAGAAGCGTTGGCGGTCGTACAAGTCGCGCGTGCGGCAGCTGCCCCAGAGTCATCGGACGGCAGTCGAGGGCGTCGAGCGCTACCTGATGTATGCCGGCCCTGGCAGCGGCAACGAGCTCTTGGAGATGTTCGACGATCTCGTCGATCTGTTCGAGCGCAGTGCCGCCGCCGGCACGCCGGTCCACGCGATCGTCGGCGACGACCCGGTGGAATTCGCCGAATCATTCAAGATCAACTACACCAGAAGTTCCTGGCTGGACAAGGAAAAGCGCCGACTCACCGCCGCAGTCGTGCGCGCCGAGAGCGAGCAGTGATCACGATGGCCACATCGACACAGAATTCAACCGCGGCCGCGATCCGCGTGCACGGAATCGAGAAGTCCTTCAAGGACGTCCAGGTGCTGCGCGGCATCGACTTCGAAGTGGCGAGGGGCAGCATCTTCGCCCTGCTCGGCTCCAACGGGGCGGGGAAGACAACCCTGGTCAGGATCCTGTCGACGCTCATCAAGGCGGACGCCGGCACGGCGAGCGTGGAAGCGTTCGATGTTGCGAAGCAGCCGTTGCAGGTACGGGAGTCGATCAGCCTGACCGGTCAGTTCGCCGCGGTCGACGAGGTGCTCACCGGTCGGGAGAATCTCGTCCTGGTCGCCAAACTGCGCCACCTGAAACACCCTGGTGCGATCGCCGACGACCTGCTCAGCCGCTTCTCGCTCACCGATGCCGGCAACCGTAAGGCGTCAACCTATTCCGGCGGTATGCGCCGCCGGCTCGACATCGCGATGAGTCTGATCGGGAGCCCTCCGGTGATCTTCCTCGATGAGCCCACCACCGGATTGGATCCACAAGCTCGGATCGAGGTGTGGCAGACGGTCAGGCATCTCGCCGACAACGGCACGACCGTGCTGCTCACCACTCAATACCTGGACGAGGCCGAGCAGCTCGCCGATCGCATCGCGATCCTGCACCAGGGCAAGATCATCCAGAACGGCACCCTCGCCGAACTCAAACAACTTCTCCCGCCCGCCAAGATCGAATACGTCGAGAAGCAGCCATCCCTTGAGGACGTGTTCCTCACGCTGGTCGGCGACAAAGCAGCTACTGGCACCGCGGACGACACCACTACCGAAGGCGCCACTCAGGCAGGAAAGGAATCCCGATGACCACCCACGTCCTCGCCGACACCGGCGTCCTCACCGGACGATCACTACGCCACATCCTTCGCAGTCCCGACACGATCATCACCACCGCGGTCACCCCGATCGCCTTGATGCTGCTGTTCGTGTACGTCCTCGGCGGCGCGATCAACACCGGCAGCGACCAGTCGTACATCAACTACATGCTGCCCGGCATCCTGCTCATCACGATCGCGTCGGGTATCGCCTACACC
>DATCVL010000208.1:0-36493 GCA_036566865.1 Microlunatus sp. | reverse complement strand
CGGCACGTAGCAACGCGACGCCGTACTGGATTCGGGTCGATGCGTTTTCGGGCTGACTGATCTCTGCGTACCGCACGGGGCTCCCTGAAGTCGATCAAGCTCGACAGTTTCTAACACCGCCCACCGTGCTCAGTCAAGGGTGGTATGCCACTAACGGGGAAGTTTTGACACGCATGGGCATGAATGTTGACGGGATGAGCCAGGTTGGCTAAGTTCCTGGTATTCCAGCGGCATTTCGCCGCACCAGCTCGCTGACTCCCGGCATGGGGGCCGCGTCACACCTCCTGAAGCCGGTTCGAGCCGCATGTGTCCGCGCACCGTTGCGCGGAAAGGAGTACGGATGACCATCGAGTCAGAGCACAACCTGCCGGGTTTCGGGCGGCGACGCTTCGTGGTCGGCGCCGCTGTCGCGGGCACCGCGCTGGCGGCCCTGCAGGCGCACAAGGCACACGCCGCACCGGACGCCCCGGCTGCGGGCAAGCTCACCTACAAGGCGGCGCCGGCCAAGCAGGCAGCGGTCCAGGGCAACACCGTGGCCGCCTTCCCCGGTTGTGAAGGAGCGGGGAAGTTCACCACCGGTGGCCGGGGCGGAAAGATCTACGAGGTGACCACTCTGGAGGAGAGTGGCAAGGGTTCGCTGCGGGACGCAGTGTCGGAAGGTGATCGGATCGTCGTCTTCCGGGTCGGCGGCACGATCGAGCTGAGTGAGGGCATCAAGATCCTCGGCAACAACATCACCATCGCCGGCCAGACCGCCCCGGGCGACGGGATCTTGATCAAGGGCAACGAGTTCAAGGTCCAGGCCGACAACGTGATCATCCGCTACCTGCGGGTCCGGGCCGGTGATGAACTCGGGCTCGGCATCGACACCATGAACGGGCGCGGCCACCGCAACATCGTGGTTGATCACTGCTCCGTGGGTTGGGGTGTCGACGAGTGCTTCTCGCTGTACGGGAACTACGACGTCACCGTGTCCAACTGCATCATTCACGAAGGCTTGTCGATGTCCCGGCACGACAAGGGCCTGCACGGCTACGGCGGGCTGTGGGGTGGGCAGAACATCTCCTACTACAACAACCTGCTGATCCACCAGGGCGGTCGGAATCCACGGTTCAGTTTCACCGAGGACATGAAGATGCTCGTCGACCACCGCAACAACGTGATCTACGACTACGGCTATACCTCCTGCTACGGCGCCGAGTGGTGCGAGGGCATCAACATGATCGGCAACTACTACAAGCCGGGGCCGGCGACGCTGGATTCCGTCGCACCGCATGTGGTCGAGCCCTACCGGGGTGGCAACTGGTACATCTCGGGCAACAAGATCGAGGGCCACGACGACATCACCAAGGACAACACCAAGGGCATCGTCCTCGCGGTCGGTGGCATTACCCTGCTGGACGAGCCGGCGGCCATCCCGAACCCGCGGACGTCGACCTCGGCCGACGACGCCTACCAAGCAGTGTTGGACGGCGTCGGGGCCAGCATCCCGCACTATGACTCGGTGGACGCGCGATTGCTGAACGAACTCCGTACCGGCACCGGGCGCTTGATCAACTCGCAGATCGAGGTCGGTGGGTTTCCGCTGCTGGAGAACGGCGATGCGCCGAAGGACTCCGACGGCGACGGGATCCCGGACGACTGGGAGAGCGAGCACGGACTCGACCCGCAGGACCCGGCCGATGCGACAGCGATCGGGACCGGCGGGTATGCGAATGTCGAGCTGTACGTCAACTCGATCGAGCCCGACATCACGAGCTACCCGCAGGTCTCGATCACGGCGCCGGCCGCCGGCCAGGTGATCAGCAACGGCAAGGCCACGAAGTCGGTCACCGTCAGCGCGGACGCCACCGCGGTCGACGGTTCCAAGATCACCAAGGTGGAGTTCTACGCCAACGATCAGCTGATCGGCACGTCGACAGCCGCGCCGTATCGGGTCACCTGGAGCAAGGCTCCGTTGGGCACCTTCTACCTGACGGCACGGGTCTACGACGATCGCGGCGTGAAGGTGCAGTCCAGCGGTTCGGCCGTGCATCTGGCCCAGAAGACCGCCGTCAAACCGTGGGTCTCCAAGGACATCGGTGACGTGCCGCGACCTGGATCGGACTACATCGACGCCACCACCGGCGACATCACCATCTGGGGTGCCGGCAAGATCAGGAGTGACGGTTCGACCAGCTCGGACACCACCACCGGTGGCGGTGTCGGGCCGGGTACTGATGCCTTCCACTTCCTCTACCAGCCGATCACGGCCGGGCCGAACGACGTGGTCGAGATCATCGCCCGGATCGACGATCTGAGCCGGGAGTGGGACCGGGTCTATGCGGGGTTGATGTTCCGTGAGTCGCTGGAGCCCGATGCGCCGTTCTTCACCGGCGGGGTGATGGTGGCCAGGGACGGGCTGAAAGATCACGTCAGCCGGATCCGTTCCTTCGCCACCGAGGCCAGTGTCAGCGATTACCCGTACGAGGAGGACGAGGTCAATTCGATCTCGCCGCGATGGGTGCGGCTGATCAAACGGGGCCCGGAGTTCGAGGCCCATTTCGGGAACGACTCGCTGCAGTGGACCCGGGTCGGTTACGAGCGAATCGTGATGCCGAAGAAGCTGTACGTCGGTCTGGTGGTCGACTCTGCCCGCCAGGACAACAAGATCATCAACTACAGCACGGCCCGATTCCACAACGTCAAGATCAACGGCTGAGTCGGCAGCCGCCCGGGAGCTCCGGCACCCGGCACTACAGGATCGCTCGGGGACACATCAGGCGAGATCGAAGGAGACTCGTATGCCCAGATTGAGCAGGAAGAGATTCAAGACGGCCTTGGCCGTCTCGGCAGCGGCAGTGATCGGATCGATCGGATTGATCGCACCGACGCACGCGGCCGCCGCCACCGACCCGGATTGCGACCTGCCGGGTGCGGTGAACGTGAAGAACCGCTACAACGTGGACTTCTGCGTCGCGCCCGACCAGGTCTTCATCTTCGCCGCGAACTACAAGCCGTTCGAGTACAGCGCGAGCGACGGAGGCGATCATCAGGACGCCTCGGCCACCTTCAACGCGATCGTCGGCGACAAGCTGCAGGCCGCGTTCCCCGATGTCGACATCAAGTACGCAACCTGGGACTACCCGGTCCGATACGAGGACCTGAAGGCCGCCGGAGTTGTGCCCGACGTGATCTTGGACAACCCGCGAAACCGGATTGATCGCGATCTCGAGCCGATGGGTTGGGTACAGGACCTCACCGATCAGATCGACAAGGCAGGCATCGATCTGAGTTCGCTGAACCAGGGCGCGGTGGAACAGGTCAAGTCGCGTTCCGACGGTGGCATCTACGGCGTCCCGGTCTTCGTCGACGACTACATGCTCTATTACAACAAGAAGATCTTCGACAAGTTCAACGTCGCCTATCCGACGGCTGGGATGACCTACGACCAGGCGTACAAGAAGGCCAAGAAGCTGACCCGCGATGATGGCACCGACCATTACAAGGGCTACATGCAGCACCCGGACAACTACGTGGAGCTGAATCAGCTCGGCGCCTACCCCTTCCTGGACACGGGTTCGGAGGAGCCGGCGCCGAAGGACATCAAGATCAACCTGACCTCGGCTGCGTACCAGCAGGTCGGTGCGACGATGTACAAGTTCCTCACGATTCCGGGCAACACCTTCACCACCGTGGACGACCTGGTGAAGGGCGACATGAGTCGTCCGGGACACGTGGCGATGGCCGTCGACACCTTGAGCAAGCTGCCGAAGTACGAGGGCAGCAAGGTGTTCACCGACCCTGACGACCAGGCGGACTTCGCGGAGTGGACCAAGTCGGTTGATCTTGGGGTTGCACCGGTCCCGGTGCTGGAGAACGGATCCAAGGCCACGTACCAGCCGAACCAGACCGCTGCGTTCGTGCCGCCGGAGGCGAAGCATCAGGACGTTGCCCTGCAGCTGATCAAGTGGCTGACCTCGGAAGACGGGCAGATTGCGCTGTCCCGGCACGCGCTCAAGCCGGTGCTGGAGAACACCGCGACCGAGAAGGCCTTCGGCGCCGACATCCCGGAGTTGAACAGTGTCGACACTTCGGCGGTGTTCTGGGGCGACAATGCGGTGATCAAGGACTACAACAACACCGAGTACTGGGACATCCCCTACTGGGAGATCTTCCGGCAGCACGTGCTGAAGGACGGGATGAGCCCGAGTGCGGCCCTGCAGGTCGCCGAGGAACAGGACGTGCCGGCCTACATCGCAGCACAGGCCGAGGCAGGCAAGGACTGGTAATCGATCGCGACTGAAGAATCCAACAACGCAACGGGCCCGTCCGGAATCTCCGGACGGGCCCGTTCTGGATCTTGATCGATCAGCCGACGGGCAGCCAGACGCGCATCGACAGCCGGTCCCGGTTGGCCCACTGGAAATACGGCACAGCGGTCGCCGTCACCGGCCGGGTGGACGGCCGTGGCCGGCTGGCGTAGTACGGCAGTCCCTCGGTGGGGAGCCCGGTCAGCTCGGATGCCGACACTCGAAGCCGGACGGTCCGGCCGATACCGTCCAACTCCTCGGCCGGCCCGGCGGTGATCACCGATTCGGCGGAGAGCTGCAGGTGCTCGCAGTCGACGCCGGCTTCTTGATCGGCCTGCTCGAAGCAGTAGACCAGCGGGCCACGTTCGATCGCCGCGCAGCCGCGGACCGCATCGATCATCGGATGACCGGTGATCACTCGCGGGGTCAGCTCCATGATCACCTCGATCGTGTCGCCCGGCTGCCAGGTGCGTCGTACGCTGAGATAGCCGGAGTCATCGGCCTTGACCGGCTGAGGTTCTCCGTTGATCAACATCTCCGGTTGTGGACTCCAGGAGGGGATCCGCAGCGCCAGCGCCCAGTCCTCGCCGGCGGCCTGATCGATCGTGATCACGACTCGACCGTGCCAGGGCAGGTCGGTCCGCATGCTCAGCCGCACCGAAGCGGTGCCGAGCTGGGCGGACAAGCGCCCGGTGGCGTACTGCTGGATCGTGATGGTGTCGTCGCCGGAGACGGTCGCCAGGTAGTGCTGCAACGACGCCATCAGCCGGGTCACATTCGGTGGGCAGCAGGCCGACCAGAACCAGCCGCCTCGATACCGCGGATCGCCGATCACCTGTTCGTGATCATGACGCCGTTGCAGCGGATTGCCCTTGAAGAATTCGGTTCCATCGGCAGAGACCGACGCCGCGAAGACGTTGTACAGGGTGCGTTCGATCAGATCGGCGTAGCGTGCCTCACCGGTCGCGAGCAGCAGCCGCCAGCTCCAGTGGATCTGAGCCACTGCGGCACAGGTTTCGTTGTACGACTGATCGGACGGCAGTTCGTAGCCCTCGCCGAAGGCCTCCTTCAGCATCCGGGCGCCGTTGCCGCCGGTGATCACGGTCTTGGTTGCGACCATGTCCTGCCAACGACGTACCGAGGACTCGAGCAGACTGAGATCGCCGGTCTCGATCGCCACGTCCACGATGCCGGCCTCCAGATACATCGCCCGGACCGCGTGCCCGGTCAAGATCGGCATCTGCCGGACCGGCATCGCGTCCTGGAAGTACGCCGAGCCGACCGCATGCTGACCGGCCTGACCCCGACCGCGGTCCTCGATCAGGCGCCGGGCCAGCTCCAGGTAGCGACGCTGGCCGGTCTCCCGATAGAACTCCACCAGCGCGGTCTCCGCCTCGGGATGTCCGTCCAGGTGCGGATAGCGCTCGGTCAGGAAGACCCGTACCAGGTGGTCCGCGAGCCTGCTGGCCGGTTGCATCAGTTGATCATGACCGGCCCGGGTGAGCGCGACGGCGGCCTGCAACAGGTGGCCGGCGGTGTAGAGCTCGTGGGAGTTGGTCAACTCGGTGTAGCGCCGTTGCGGCGCCTTCACCTGATAGTGCGAGTTCAGATAGCCGTCTTCGGCCTGAGCAGCAGTGATCAACTCGGTCGCGGTTCGGACGAAGTCGATCAACTCCTGATCGTCGCCGCGGGCGAGTTCGTAGCCGGCGCTCTCCAACATCTTGTAGATGTCGGAGTCCATGTAGACCGGGCCGCGATAGCTCGCGTCCAGCTTCTCGCCGGCGGCCAGCCGAAGGTTGTCGTAGTTGCCGGCCTCGCTCAGTTTGGCAATGCCGAGGGCGATACTCGCGTCGCGATTGACCTGCTGCCAATGGGCCAGCAGGCCTCCGGTGATCTCGGCACGGACCTCTGCGCGCTGGGCGAGCGCTGCTGCGGCGGTGGGTTTGACCGGGCCGGTGGCGTCGGCAATGACGTGCACTGTTTCACTCCTGGATGGTGGTGTCGAGTTGGTCGAGGTGCCAGCCGATCATCGCGATCGCGTACGGGGAGACCTGGTGCTCGCCATGGGTCGGATCGTCGACGACCTCGAAGGACCCGCCCAGCACCGCGGTCCGATCGGACACCGGCTGGGCGTAGCTGCGATGTCCGACACCGGGAAAGCAGACCGGGTCGAATCGGTTCAGGATCTGCACCTGGCGGCGGCCCGTACCGGCGCCGCCGAGGACATAGAGGTCGAGGTAACCGGCGATCTCGTACAAGCCTGGTTGTGATTCCCGGCGTTGCTCCCAGTCGCCGAAGTTGGGCTTGGATGCCGGATGGGCACGCAGGTAGAACGGGCAGGACCCGGCGACCTGGAAGCTGCTGCTGACCCGCTCGTCGACGGCAGCCAGCAGGGTCGTGGTCCAGGCACCACCGGAGAATCCGACCACCGCGACGTCGTCCAGCGGTCCGGCGGCGGCGACCTCATTGATCATGGACACGGCCGGCTCGACGAACAGCCGGGCGGCCGAGAACCGGTCTGATTCAAGATCATCCAGCACCTCGTGGTGATCCGGCCAGTCCGCCGGCGGCTCCGCCGATCCGGTCGAGGTCGGTTCGCGATTCCAGCCGAAGAAGGGCATGTCGACCGAGCCGACCCGGTACCCCCGATCGAGCAACTCGCGCATGGCCGCCAGTTGCGGCCGGTGATAGCGCGGGCTGCGCGGATTGCCGTGCCCGGACAGGTAGATCGCCAGCCGGCCGGCTCGCGGCCGAACCGGGTGCACCAGGTACGAGGTTGCGGTGCCGCCGTGCGGCAGCGGGTGGACCAGTCGATCGATCCGGGCCGAGTCCAGGTCGGCCAGCTCGGGGCACTCGACCTCGACCTCGACCAAGGGGCGATCGGTCGGCAGTCCGGATCCCTTCCAGACATACTCGATCAGCCGTTCCCGTCGATCTGCGACATCGGCCGGGCTGCGTACCGTGATCAAGGAATCGACGTCGACCCCGAGCACCTGGGGTGGCATGGTCCGGATCTCGGCCGATCGTTGGGCCGCCACCGTCTCGTTCACCCGCGCCACCGGGCGGGAGCCCGTCATGGATCCACCACCTCGATCATCGACGTCACGGCGGCTGCGCCCGGGTTGGGCCGGTCGGCTGATCGGAAGGCGATCGGATAGCGTCCCGGTCGCCGCGGCGCCGTGATCTCCAGTGCTCCCAGGGTTGCCGAGGATTCCACCGGTACGGCGATGTCACCGAGCTGCACCAGATCGTGCCGATCATGCCCGGGCGGCGCCGACCAGTTGATCACGATCTGGCCGCCGGGGTCGGAGCGTTCCGACTCGGCATTCACGGTGCGGGGGACCCAGCCCCGGAGAATCTCGGCAGGATCCCGCAATCGAGCTGCCTCGTCCGGATCGAGTCGGCGCAGACCGGGGTGCCGGCGCGCGAGATCGTGCACGGTTCCGTCCGGAGTGAGGGAGCCGTGTTCGCCGAAACGCACCGACTCGGCCGACGGATCACCGGTGATCAGGTAGCCCTGTGGATCGATGTGTCGATCCAAGGTGCAGTCGATCAAGATCACCTCGCTGTGCGGGAAGGCGGTGCTGTCGGTTCGCGCGATCTGCACCGCGGCGTCGGGCACGCCGTGGCCGGCCGTGAACCGGCACTCCCGCAGCACGTGCCCGTGCTCGCCGGCGCCGTTGCGGACCTGCAGCACGTAACCCGGCCCTCGGGATCGGTACTCGTTACGCCAGTGGAAGGCGCTGCCGGCTCCCCAGACGAAATCGACGGTGCCACTGATCAGACAGTCGGTCAGGAAGCCGAGGCCCTGCATCCGCAGGGTGTCCTGGTGCCCGAACAACTCGACCCGATTGAGCAGCAGTCGATCGTGGTTGCCGCGGTACGCCTCCGCCTGCGATCCGCCGGCCGGAGTGCTGTTGATCAAGGTCAGGTCCTCGAACGTGACGTCGGGAGCATCGACGCTGACCCCGGCCCGCCAGCCGTTGTAGAGATCACGATCACCGAGCCGGCGCAGTCGGGACCGACTGTGTGAGGGAGCACCGTTGAGACGGTTGTTGTTGTCGGAGCTGATCACCGTCCGCCCGCGGCCGGCGCCGCGGATGATCATCGGTGGGCGATCCTCGGTGATGTAGCAGATCTCCCGGTAGTGTCCCTGAGCGACGGAGATGATCACCGGACCGGACGGATTGGTTGGTGCCGCATCGATGGCACCCTGAACCGTACAGAAGTCCGCACTGCCGTCGGCCGCGACCCGCAACCGCTCGGCGCTCGGCGGGAGTTGATCACGGGTCCGGAAGGTCCAGTCCCGATCCAGGCCGGGCACCTCGATCCGATACCGGGTCGAGGCGCGCAGCGGAAACGGGGGATGCACCGTCAGCAGGTCGCCGGTGCTGTCGGCCTCGAAGGGGCGATAGCGAAACAGATGTGGCAGACCACGATCATCGAGCGCACCGCCGACGGTCCGCCGGGCCAACCCCGATCCGTCCGGCTCGATCCGGACCACCGGTTCACCGGTAGCCGTCCTGATCGTCACCCGACGTGGCATGCCACCGGTTTGCAGCCGGAACCGGAGCAGCGTGTCCGGGCAGATGTCGACGCTGCCCGGCGGCGGCCACAGGCCCAGACCATCCGCGGCCGCAGGCACGATCGACGGGACAGACTCTCGCGTCGGCCGGTCTGGATCGGAGGTCATGGAGCAGTGGCGGCGAAGCGCGGCTTGCTGAGGAAGACGATCGTCTGGTCGCGAACTCGGAGGATGTGGGACTCGAGCGCATCCTGGGCCGCGGCCATGTCACCGCGGTCGAGCGCATCGGTGATCTGCCGGTGCTCGGCGACCGCAGTGTCCAGCCGGTCGTGGGTGATCGGCGCCTCCATGCCGGCCCGGGTGACGTGGATGCTCAGGTGGAGCTCACTGTGCATCTCCAGCAGCCGGGGCAACTCGGCCAGTTCGACCAGACTGCGGTGGAATTTCGAGTCGTTCTCGCGAAAGGCGATGTAGGCGGCTTGATCATCGACGGCCCGGGTCGCGAGCTCCTCGGCCTCGTCGACCAGGGCGAGGATGTGCGGCGGGGTGCCCTTGGGGTGCTGCTGGCAGAAGCGCCGGACGCTGTGCGATTCGATCATCAACCGCACCTCGAAGAGCTCGTAGATCGAGCTGAGCGAGGGGATGGCCACGGTGAAACCGGCAGTGGAGTCATAAGCCAGCAGGCCGCGCTCGTACAGCCGACCGACCGCGCTGCGGACCGGCGTACGGCTCATCCCGAGCGTGCGGGCGAATTCCCGGATCGGCACCGGCTGTCCCGGAGCCGGATGCTCGTTGACCAGCCAGTCGACGAGCGACTCGTGCGCACGTGCCTCCAGGCTGCCCTGATCGGGCGGAGGCGCGGTTGTTGCCATGTCTTACTCCCTCTCCTTGCTGGCAGCACTGCTGGTGAAGCGGCCGGCGAATTCCCGATCACGATGGTATGCCAACCAACAGCTTCTAGCATGCCAGCCCGAACGCAGGGATATGTCAAGTTTTGCGAGAGATCTCCGGCGCGTCGCGGATCCGAGCTTGACAACAACGGGATGTCTCTCCAATCATGCTGGTATTCCGGCGGCATTCAAGGGAGAGGGCGATCGCGGGTGACTCAAGATCAACTGGGCGGTGTGCTGGCACCGGTCATCACTCCACTCACCGACGAACGGGAGTTGGACACCGATTCGCTGCAGCGGCATGTCGGTCATCTGATCGAGGCCGGCATCGACGGCGTGTGGGTGAACGGCACTACCGGTGAGTTCTACGGGCTGGACGTCGAGCAGCGGGCCCGGGTGGTTGCCGAGTGTGTGCGGATCGCCGACGGCGCGGTGCCGGTGATCGCTCATGTCGGTGACACCTCCTCGGCGCTGGCGATCGAGCAGGCCCGGGCAGCGATGAAGGCGGGCGCCAGTCGGGTGTCGGTGTTGCCGCCGTACGCAGCCCAATTCAGCCAGGACGAGATCAAGGCACATTTCCGTGCTCTGGCAGCAGAAGCCGGCCCGGTGATCGCTTACCACATGCCGCAGATCGCGGGTCCCGGACTGAGCATCGAGTCGATCATCGACCTGGTGCTGGAGGGTGTCGTCTGCGGAGCCAAGGACAGCAGTTCCGACGTGCTGTGGTTGCGCCGCTTGATCGAAGCCGCAGCCGACGCCGGCGTAACGCTGCCGTGCTTCACCGGCGGTTCGGCGGTCAGCGACCTCGGTTACTTCGTCGGTGCCGCCGGTGCGATGTCGTCCACCGCCAATCTGGTGCCGCGTCATCTGGTCGCCCAGTACCAGGCGGCCTGCCGAGGCGACTGGGACGAGACCCGCGCGCGTCAGCGGCAGACGGATGAGCTGATGACCGCTCTCCGGCTCCCCGGGCGGACCAGCCCGACCGCGATCGCCGGCATCTACAAGTTCCTGCTTGCGGCAGTCGGCCGGATCGATGGAGCGCGCGGTGTCGCACCGCTTCGTGATCTTGACGCCGAGGAACAAGAGCGCCTTGTGGTCGGGGTGATTCCCCTGATCGAAAAGCTTGACCGGCAGGACGGCGCGCAGCAGCCGTCCTAGCCGCTGACAACTCATGCCGCTACGGCGGTCCGTTCGACAAGCAAGGGAGTACAACGGTGTCCACACTTGCGAGGAATCCGCAGTTGACACGACGTGCCCTGCTCGGCGTCAGTGCCGGGCTCGGTGCCGCAGTCTCGTTGTCCGGGTGCAGCTTCTTCAACACGGCTCCGGCCGGGGAGAAGGCCGCGTCCGACTCTGGCCCGAAGGGCAAGGAAGCTCCTTCCCTGGCAGAGCAGGTGAAAGCAGGCAAGCTGCCTCCGCTGGAGGAGCGAATGCCGAAGAGCCCGGCCGTGGTCGAGCCGGTGGAGAAGGTGGGCCAGTACGGCGGCACCTGGCACTCGGCGATGATCACCGAGGAGGACGCCCAGTGGCTGACGATCAGTATCGGCTACGACCCGATCATCCGGTGGACCCGGAAGTGGACCAACTCGCCGGGAACCGACGAAATGATGCCGAACGTCGCGGAGACCTTCCGTGATCTTGACGGCGGTCGGATCTTCGAGTTCAAGCTGCGCGAGGGAACCAAGTGGTCCGACGGTGAGCCGTTGACCACCGATGACCTGCAGTTCACCTACGAGGACGTCAACATCTATCCCGAGATGCACGACGGCGGGATCTACGACCTCTGGCTGGACGGCAAGACCGGCAAGCCGGCGACTTTCAAGAAGGTCGATGATCTGACGGTCCAGTACATCTTCACCAACCCCAAGCCGGGATTCCTGAACGAGATCGCCGTCGGCCAGGCCGCGATGATCATGCCGAAGCACTACCTCAAGGAATTCCACAAGAAGTACAACAAGGACATCGACAAGCTGGTCAAGAAGGAGAACCTGAACGACTGGCTGCAGCTCTGGGAAGCCAAGACCACGTCCTGGAGCAATGCCGACATGCCGACGTTGACCGCCTGGAAGTTGGTCACGCCGCTGGGCGAGGGCAATTCGGTGACGGCGGAGCGCAATCCGTACTACTGGAAGACCGATCCGGACGGAAGTCAGCTTCCTTACATCGACAAGATCAACTGTGCGGTGCTGCTGGATCCCGAGGTGGAACTGCTCAAGGTCACCAACGGTGAGTTCGACATGCAGATGCGGAACTTCACCACGGTCCGGAACAAGCCGGTGGTCGCCGAGGGGAGGCAGAAGGGTGACTACCGGATGTTCACCGTCGGTCCGGAGGGAGTGAACGCCTTCGTGATCGGCTTCAACCAGACCCTGAAGGACAAGAGCAAGGCGGCGATGTACGCCAACAAGGACTTCCGGGTCGGGTTGTCCTACGCGATCGACCGACAGAAGATCATCAACAGTGTGTACGCGGGCCAGGGCAAGCCGTGGCAGTGTGCGCCGTTGCCGGGCAGTCCTGTCTACGACGAGGAGTTCGGTACTCAGTTCACCGAGTACTCACCGGACAAGGCCAACGAGCATCTGGACAAGGCCGGCTACACCAAGAAGGATTCCGACGGCTTCCGGCTCCGCGACGGCAAGAAGATCACCGTCACCGTTGTGGTCAACTCGGCGATGCCCGACCATGTCGACGGCCTGGAGTTGATCAAGGCCAACTGGAAGGACGTCGGCATCGACATGCAGACCCAGCGGGTCTCGGAGGATCTCTACTGGCAACGGGTCGAGGCGAACGTTGCCGAGGCCTCCACCTGGACCGGGGGCAATTTCGAGGTCCGCGCGACCCAGGGCTCGAACCACTACTACGTGGCTTCGAATCCGCGTGGGTCGTCGCGCTGGGGCAGCACCTGGGCCAATTGGTACGGCACCGACGGGCAGACCGGCACCAAACCGCCGGGTGACTACCTCACCGCCCTGCAGCTGTTCGACAAGATGCGGGCGACCTACGACGCGGACGCGGCGACCAAGATCGGCAAGGAGATCATCGAGCTCGCCAAGGAGCAGTTCGTCTACATCGGCATCTGCACCATGGCGGATTCGTACGGCATCGCCAAGAACAACTTCCGCAACGTGATGAAGGAGTTCCCGGGATCGGGCGGCTACGGAGCACCCGGGCCGAGCAATCCCGAGCACTACTTCTTCGAGAGCTGAGCAGGCAACTTACTCATGGCACAGTACGTGGTTCGCCGGCTCGGGTTGATGGTGCTCACCCTGGCCGTTGTCTCCCTGGTGGCGTTCTGGATCATCCAGCTGCCACCCGGCGACTATGTCGACACCCTGCAGGCGCTTGCCGAGAACAACGGGCAGGAGCTCAGCGTGGAGCGGATGAACGCGCTGCGCGCACGCTACGGCCTGGATGATCCATTCATCGTCCAGTACTTCAAGTGGATCAGCAATATCCTGCTGCACGGCGATTTCGGACAATCGTTTGCCTGGAACAAGCCGGTGTCCAGTCTGATCTGGAACCGGGTGGCGCTGTCGGCGTTCCTGTCGATCAGCACGCTGTTCTTCGTCTGGGCGGTGGCATTTCCGATCGGGATCTACTCGGCGGTCAAGCAGTACTCCAAGGGCGATTACGCGGCCACCATCTTCGGCTTCGTCGGGATGGCCGTGCCGGAGTTCCTGATCGGCCTGCTGTTCCTCTACGTCGGTGCGCGGTACTTCAACCAGAGCGTCGGTGGGCTGTTCTCACCGGAGTACGCCGATGCGGCGTGGAACCTGGGCAAGGTGATCGACCTGGCGTCCCACTTGTGGGTGCCGATCTTGATCATCGGCATGTCCGGTACGGCCGGTCTGATCAGGACGACCCGAGCCAACCTGCTGGATGAGCTGTACCGGCCGTACGTGGTGACGGCCCGGGCGAAGGGGATGCCGGAGTGGAAGCTGCTGCTGAAGTATCCGGTGCGGATGTCGCTGAGCCCGTTCTTCTCCACGGTGGGCTGGCTGCTGCCGGGCTTGATCAGCGGCGAGACGATCATCTCGATCGTGCTCAGCCTGCCGACCACCGGCCCGCTGCTGCTCGGCGGTGTGGAGAGTCAGGACATGTATCTGGTGGGGAGTTTCATCCTGATCCTCAGCACGCTGATGGTGATCGGCACGCTGCTGAGCGACCTGGCCCTGGCCTGGTGGGACCCACGAATCCGACGACGGTATGCGGAGAGTTGACGTGGTCGAGAACATGATCGAATCGACGGTCGAGAAAGAAGCGACCACCGGAACCGGCACGCTGCCCAAGCAGCGCGATCGCCAGGCCGCGGTTCGCGGCGGTACCTCGTCGCAGTGGCAGTTGATCTGGCGCAAGTTCCGCCGGCACAAGCTGGCCCGGATCGGCATGGCCGCGGTGATCTTCATCTATGCGGTGACGATCTTCGCCGAGTTCCTGGCGCCGTCGGTGCCGTCGGCGGCGGACGAGAAGTACGCCTACGCACCGCCGCAGAAGGTGCACGTGTACAGCCAGACCGAAGGACTCGGGCTGTACGTCTACGGATTCAACGTCAAACAGGATCCGGAGACGTTCGCCCGTACCTTCACCGTGGACGAGAGCCAGCGGATCGATGTCGGACTCTTCGTCAAGGGCGAGCCGTACAAGATGTGGGGGCTGTTCCCGGCAGATCGGCACCTGATCGGGCCGAAGGAGCTGGGACCGCCGTTCTACGTGTGGGGCGCGGACAGATCCGGGCACGACCTGCTGACCAGAATTCTCTACGGGGCAAGGGTTTCGCTGTCCATCGGCCTGGTCGGCGTCGCGATGAGCTTCCTGATCGGGCTCACCATGGGTGGCATCTCCGGCTACTACGGCGGCAAACCCGACACCCTGATCCAGCGGATCATCGAATTCCTGATGGCGATCCCGACCCTGCCGCTGTGGCTTGCCTTGTCGGCGGCGATCCCGGCCGGTTGGGGACCACTGACCCGCTATTTCGCGATCACGGTGATCTTGTCGGTGATCGGCTGGACCGGCATGGCCCGTGTGGTACGCGGCAGGTTCCTGTCGCTGCGCGAGGAGGACTTCGTCACCGCCGCGCGCCTGGACGGCTGCAGCCGGCCACGGATCATCTTCCGCCACATGGTGCCGTCCTTCAGCAGCCACATCATCGCCTCGCTGACCATGTCGGTGCCGTCGATGATCTTGGCCGAGACGGGCCTGAGCTTCCTCGGCCTCGGCCTGCAGTCGCCTGCTGTCAGCTGGGGTGTGCTGCTGCAGGATGCCCAGAACATCAGGGCGATCCAGACGGCGCCCTGGCTGATGCTCCCCGGTGCGGCGATCTTCGTCACCGTACTGGCCATGAACTTCGTCGGAGATGGACTACGCGATGCTGCAGACCCCTACAAGTGATCAACATCCGGCGCTACGCCGAGACGACGACGGCCTGCCGGTGCTCCGGCTGGAAGGGTTGAGAACCCAATTCCAGTTGGAGGACGGCGTGGTCGATGCGGTGGACGGCGTTGACCTCGAGATCGGTCGCGGCGAGACGGTTGCCGTGGTCGGCGAGTCCGGTTGCGGCAAGAGCATGACTGCGCGGTCGATCCTTCGCCTGGTCGATCGTCCGGGCAAGATCGCCGGTGGGCAGGTGTGGGTGCCGGCGCCGCCGTCCGCGGCGACCGAGCAGCCGCGTCGTCGTCGGCTCCGACGGAGGCGGAAGGACGAGCCGGTGCTGCCGGATGCTCCGGAGGCACCGGACGGCATGGTCGATCTGGTCACCGCCGAGCAGCACACCATCCAGGCCGTACGGGGCAAGCGCATCGCGATGGTCTTCCAGGAGCCGATGACCTCGCTGTCTGCCGTACACACCATCGGCAACCAGATCATCGAGGCGATCAGGCTGCACGAACCGCTGACCAAGGAGGAAGCCAAGCAGCGGGCGATCGAGCTGCTCGGTCGGGTCGGCATCCCGGGACCGGAGAAGCGGGTCGACAGTTATCCGTTCGAGCTCAGCGGCGGGATGCGGCAGCGGGCCATGATCGCGATGGCGCTGTCCTGCGATCCGGAGTTGCTGATCGCCGACGAGCCGACGACGGCTCTCGATGTCACCACCCAGGCACAGATCCTGGAACTGCTGAAGTCGTTGCAGCAGGAGTTCGGGATGGCGATCATGTTGATCACTCACGATCTGGGAGTGGCCGCGCAGATGGCCGACCGGGTGGTGGTGATGTACCTGGGCAAGGTGGTCGAGTGTGGCGACCTGCGGACGCTCTTCGCGAGCCCGAAGCATCCATACACCCGGGCCCTGCTGCGGTCGGTGCCGGCCCTGGGGATGCGCCGCGGCGCACGACTGGATCCGGTCCGCGGGATGGTGCCGCACCCGTACGACCGACCGGAAGGCTGCGCCTTCCATGATCGTTGCGACTACTTCATCCCGGGTCGGTGCGACACCATCGCACCTCCGGTGATCACCGACGATGTCGGTCATCAGGTGCGCTGCGTGCTGTTCGACGAGGAGAACGATCGATGAATACCGTTGTTGATCAAGGAAGATCGGGCACCGGCGTGAGCGCTCCGTTGCTGATGAAGACCGAGGGATTGTCCAAGGACTTCCCGATCCGCTCCGGTCTGCTCAGCCGGGTGACCCGGGTGGTCAAGGCCGTGGACGGCGTTGATCTGGCCATCCCGGCCGGTCGCACGGTCGGGCTGGTGGGCGAGTCCGGCTGTGGCAAGAGCACGCTCGGCCGGTTGCTGCTGCGGGTCCTCGATCCGACCGCGGGCAAGATCAACTACACCGCGCCGAACGGCGACTGGGTCGATCTTGCTCAGGTGCCGGAACGGAAGATGAAGGAGTATCGCCGGCAGATCCGGTTGATCTTCCAGGATCCGTTCTCGTCGTTGAACCCGCGGTTGACGCTCGGCGACATCGTGGCCGAACCATTGACGGTCCATCACAGCGTGCCGCGATCCGAGGCGGACGACCGGGTGGTCGAACTGCTCCGCCGGGTCGGACTGCGGCCGGAGTATCGGCATCGCTATCCGAACGCCTTCTCCGGCGGCGAACGGCAGCGGGTCGGCATCGCCCGGGCTCTGGCGTTGGATCCTCGGCTGGTCGTCGCGGATGAGGCCGTCAGCGCGCTCGACGTCTCGGTCCGGGCTCAGATCCTCAACCTGCTCAAGGATCTGCAGGAGGAGAACGAGCTCACCTACCTCTTCATCTCGCACGATCTCGGCACCGTCGAGTACATGGCCGACGAGGTGGTGGTGATGTACGTCGGCAAGGTGGTCGAGTCCGGCCCGACGGATCAGGTCTTCGGCCGGCCGCGCCATCCGTACACCGAGGCGCTGCTGTCGGCGGTGCCCGATCCCGATCCGACCGGGCAACGCCGAGAACGGATCGTGCTGCGCGGCGAGGTGGCCGATCCGTCCAACGTGCCGTCCGGCTGTCCCTTCCACCCGCGCTGCTTCTACGCTCAGGACCGTTGCCGGACCGAGGTGCCGACCCTGCACGCCACGGCATCCGGGCGGCTGAGTGCCTGCCATTTCGCCGATGAACTCCAGTTGCGGGGGATCGAGGAGTTGGGCGCAGCATGATCTTCGAGGACTTGGACGGGTCCACCGGACCCGAGTCGACCGAGCTGGACCCGCGGTTCGACGGCGTGCTGCGGCCCGGCGCCGACCCGCTGCTGACCGAGGCGTTGTTGCCGGTGCTGCATCCGGGTGACAGCCATGCCGCCTCGCTCACCGAGACGCCGGACGGCGATCTGCTGTGTGCCTGGTTCAACGGGCCACAGGAGGGAGATCCCGGCACCAATGTGGTGCTGTCCCGGTTGCCGGCCGGTGGAACGAGCTGGCAGCAGCCGATCCTGATCGCCGCCGATCCGGAACACTCCGAGCAGAATCCGGTGATCTTCACCGATCCCGACGGCATGATCTGGCTGCTGCACACCAGCAACACGCCGCATGATCGACGGGATGCGGTCGTCTATGCCAGGACTTCGACCGATGGCGGGCGATCATGGTCCGAGCCGTGGGTGCTGATGGCGGGTCCGGGTGTGTTCCTGCGCAACCCGCCGCAGTTCCAGCCCGACGGCAGCTGGCTGCTGCCGATCTACCGGGTCACCGACCAGGGGGAGTACAGCGTCGCCGCGATCAGTACGGACCACGGCCGGAGCTGGGCCGAGCACGTCGTGGACGAATCCCTCGGTCGAGTTCAGCTGAGTGTCGCGGAGCGTTCCGACGGCAGCCTCCTCGGCCTGCTGCGTTCCCGGGACGCGGACCGGATCTACGCGACCAGCTCCGATGATCTTGGTCGGACCTGGACCACACCCATTCGCACCGAGCTGCCGAACAACAACTCGGCGATCCAACTGCTCCGGCTGACCGACGGCCGGCTGGTGGTGATCTTCAACGACGCCACCCTGGAACGTGATCAATTCCGCTGGGTCGACGGTCCGGACGGACCACTCACCCGTCGCAAGGCGGTGCGGACACCGCTGACGCTGGCGATCTCGGCCGACGACGGCCGGACCTGGCCGATCCGGCGCAATCTTCAGAATGCCGACATCGAGTATCGGGACCGTCCGATGGGCTACTCCTATCCGGCCCTGCTGCAAACATCGGACGGACGCCTGCAGGCGGCGTACTCGATGCTGCGGAAGACGATCAAGCACGTGACCTTCGAACCGGACTGGATCGAGGCTGATGCCGGGTGAACGCGGTCGAGCGCTGGGGCGTCTTCGAGATCGAGTTGAACGGCCCCAGCGGCGGGAATCCCTTCACCGACATGGAATTGCGGGCCACTTTCAGCTTCCGCAATCGCCGACTGCAGGTGGACGGCTTCTACGACGGAGACGGCCGGTACAAGATCAGATTCTCGCCGGATCGTGACGGTGAGTGGAGCTATCGGACCCACAGCACGGTGGCCGAGCTGGACGGTCGATCCGGTCGCTTCCAGGTCGGGCCGCCGGCACCGGGCAATCACGGGCCGGTACGGGTGCACGGCCGGTCACTGTTCCGCTACGCCGACGGCAGCCGGCACGAGTCGTACGGCACCACCTGCTACCACTGGACCCACACCGGTGATCTTGATCATGAACAGCTGACCCTGGAGGCGTTGGCCGGCTCGCCGTTCAACAAGGTCCGGATGTGCATCCTGCCGACACAGAACATGCAGCCGGACCGGCTGGCGTTCGTCGGCAGCTCGCCCGAGACGCTGGACCGGACCCGGTTCAATGTCGAGTTCTTCCAGCACCTGGAAGGGCGGATCGGCGATCTCGGACGGCTCGGCATCGAGGCGGATCTGATCTTGTTCCACCCGTACGACAAGGGGCACTGGGGTGTGGACAACATGACCCCGGAACAGGATCGGTTCTTCCTTCGGTACGTGGTCGCTCGGCTCGCCGCCTTCCGCAACGTCTGGTGGTCGATCTCCAACGAGTACGACTTCAACCGCGCCAAGACCGTTGCCGACTGGGACGACCTGCTGCTGTACCTGCAGCGGATCGACCCGTACCGGCGGCTGTCCTCGATCCACAACGGCACCCGGATGTATGAGTACGTGTCGATCTACGACTTCGACAAGCCCTGGACGACCCACCAGAGCATCCAGCACTGGGACGCCGCGCTGGCGGCCGGCTGGCGCACCCGGCATCCACGCCCGGTGGTGATCGACGAGATCGGCTACGAGGGGGACATCGACCGCCGGTGGGGCAACCTGACCGGACGGGAGATGGTGCGCCGGTTCTGGCACGGGATGGCGGCCGGCGGGTTCGTCGGCCACGGCGAGTGTTACGTCGACAATCCGCACGGGCATTGGATCTCACGAGGCGGCGAGCTGATCGGTGACAGCCCGGCCCGGATCGCCTTCTTGCGTTCGGTCATCGACGATGCGCCGGCCGACTGGATCAACACCCCGGGCTACCAGCTGATCTACTTCGGCGAACGGGTGCCGGCCGGCCACGTGCTGGAGTTGGGCACCGAAGATCATCTGATCGACATCATCGACACCTGGCAAATGACGGTGCAGTCCCTGCCGGGGCTCCATCGTGGACGTTGCACGGTCCCCTTGGGTCGCAGTGATCTGGCAATCCGGGTCCGCCGGGCGGCGGCGTCGGACATCGGCTCGGCGCCGGAAGCTGGTTCCGAGTCGGCCGCGGCGGGGGAGGCGGCGTGATCGCCGAACAGTGGGGCATCGCTGAGCTCGACGTCACCGGCACGCCCGGTGCGACGGTGATCTTCGAGCTGCAGGAACAGAGCCGCTACGTCGACAGTTTTCCTTTGCGGGACAGGGAATTAGTCCGCTTCTCGCCGGATCGGATCGGCACCTGGAGCTATCGCGTCCTGGACTCGGAGGGCGAGCCGGCGGGCCAGGGGACGATGGAATGCGTTCCTCCCGGTCCGGACAATCACGGTCCGGTGGTGATCGCCGACGAGCTGCGGTTCAGCCACGCCGACGGGACGGCGTACACACCGATCGGCACCGTTGCCCGGTGGTGGCACCTGCAGGATCGGTCGATACGCGACGCGACGCTGGCCCAGTTGGCCGAGGCGCCGTTCAGCAAGATCAGGATGGACGTGGGTGCGGCCGATGCGAGCAAACCACCCACCCCGGAGGAACTTGATCGACTGGAGTCCGCCGTGGCAGCGCTCGGCGCGCTGCCCGTGCAGGCCGAACTTGTGATCTTCGACCGAGGGCTGTTCGGTGATCATGAGTTCGACTGGCGGCATTACCTCCGTGGACTGGTCGCTCGGTTTGCCGCATTCCGCAACGTGACCTGGTGCCTTGCGGTGGATCCGGACCGTTGGGATCAGCGGGCCGGATCGACCGGGTTGACCGAGCAGTTCTGGGATGACGCGCTGGCGCTGCTCGCCGAAGCTGATCACGGTCAGCGGCTGCGGACCGTCCAGGCCGGGCCCGGCTTCGACTTCGGCCGAGAGTTGATCACTCACTGCAGCCTGCGCCATGATCAACCCCGCTTCTGCTCCACACTGACCCAGCGCTATCGCAAGCCGGTGTTGCTGGACAGCGTCGGGATGGAAGGGGATGCGTCGGAAGCCGAGGGCAGCCGGAGCGCGGAGGATCTGGTCGACGACATCTGGGAGGCGGTCTGCCGCGGCGGATTCGCCGGCCACGGCGAGTGGTACGACAACCGTTGGTGGGCGATCGGCGGTGAGTTGAAGGGCGCGGCGGCACCGCGGCTGGCGATGCTGCGATCGATCATCGACCAGGCGCCACCCGGACTGGCGTACGGTTCGGCCTCCTACGACGCCTCGACGCTGGAAGTGCCGGGCGCGTACTACCTGCAGTACTTGGGCGCGCACCGCTTCCGGCACCGTCGCTTCGACCTGCCGGAGGATGCCGACTTCCGGGTCGAGGTGATCGACACCTGGAACCTGCAGATCGAGGTGGTCGCCGAACGCGTCCGGGGCGAGTTCCTGCTCGAATTGCCCGTTCGTCTCTACAACGCCGTCCGGATCACCCGGTGTTGATCGAGCAGAAGATCGCCTCCCTGCTGGGTGGCGAGCCGGGCGAGGACCCGGCCGAATTGCTCGGTCGGATGCTGCTGGTCTCGACCGGTCGCCCCTGGCAATTGCGGCTGCCGACGTGGGACAAGCCGACGACGGCCGCGGCTGCCGACGCCATCGTCGTCACCGGTCGGGTCGATGATCTTGTGGTTCGCGCGACCCTGCGGCCGGACGGTGACCGGCTGGCCGTGTTGCTGGGCTGGCGGTCCGCCGCAGATCACCGGCTGGATGACCTTGTGGTCGGGTTGGTGCTGAGGAGTGCGGCCGGTGCCCGGGTCACCATCCCGCAGGTGATCTATCACGACAATCCCGCGGTCGATCCGGCCCGGACGATTCCGCACGTCGGCCGGGGTGGCTTCGTCACTCAGGCGCACCGGTTGCCGATCCCGGCCGTTTGCGCCGAACGCGCCGGTGAGGCGCTGATCCTGGCGATCGAGGACGATCCGTCCCGTGCTGACGTCGGTTCGCTGGGCGCGGTCGCCGATCCGGACCGGACCTTGATCATCGGCGCCAGCGGGGTGATCATGTTCGACGGCTGCGCGGATGTCGACTACGTGCACAAGGCGGTGATCACCGAACGAGCCGCCGGCTATCTGACGCTGTCGCCGGGCGCCCGCTTCGAGCAGCGCTTCCTGATCGAACGCACCCGGATCACCCCACCCGGGCAGGGATATCGGCGACTGGTGGAATTCGCCGAGGAGGCGTTCCCGGCCGGTGATCATGATCATCGTGCGGAGCTGAGCCGCGATCAAGCGATAGCGCTCAAGACGGCGGCACTGGACGCTCGCTGGTTCGACGACGGCACCGCTGCCGGATACCTGAAGTTTCCCGCCTGGGGTGAGCCGCGGAAGAAGCCCGGCCGTCCCGATCACGATTTCCTCTACGGCTGGACCGGTCAGAGCTTGCGGCTGTCCTGGTGCGAGGCCCGGCTCGGGCTGCGCAACTCCGAGCCCGCGCGCTTGGATCGCTGTCGGCGCGCGGTGGAGTTCTACCTGGACGGTTCGGCGTCGCAACTCGAGGGGCTGCGCTGGAATCACTACGTGCACGACGATCCGAGCTGGGGCGGCTTCCGGCTGAACGGCGCACCGATGATCTCCGCGCGAGCGCACGGGGAGACACTGGTTGACCTGGCCGACATCATCGAGGACCTGACCATCGCCGGCGAGACGGTTCCCGATCACTGGGCGGATGCGGTCGTGACCGGAGCCGATCATGTGATCAAGACCCGGCTGGCGGGCGGTATCGCGCCGATCGGCTGGCGGGCGGACGGGTCGCCGATCGCGGACCGGCGGGGCTTTGCCGGTGTCCCCGCGGCGCATGCCGTTGCGGCCGCGTACCGAGCCGGCGGTGATCAGCGTCATCTCGATGCCGCGATCGAATTGGCCGAGGCCTACCATCGACTGCCCGGGCCGGGTTTCGAGCGGCCGTACGCGTTCGCCACCCTGGATGCGGCCTGTGAGGACAAGGAATCCGGCCTCTACTACCTGCGGCTGTTGATCACGATGTACGACCTGACCGGGGATCGGCGCTACCTTGATCGCGGCACCGCGGTGGCCGACTGGCTGCTGACCTGGGTCTATCACACCTCGCCGAGCTTCGAGCCCGGGGCGATGCTGTCCGAGGCCGGCTTCCGATCCCGCGGCTGGCCGGGTGTGAGCGTGCAGAATCATCACCTGGACGTGTTCTTCTGGACCCACGACCTCTGGCGGCTCGGTCGACTCACCGGTGTGGATCGCTACTGTCGTTGGGCGATCGAGATCGACGTCGCCCTCCGCCAGGGGATCTGCACGACACCGGGTGAGTGGGGATTCGAGGTGGTCGGCGAGCAGGCGGAGGCGTACTTCGTCACCGACTGGCAGCAGCGCGGCGCCGCCAACACGTGGAACCCGTCCTGGGTGATCGCGCTGCCGTTGTGGCAGGCACTACTGCTGGAGGCCGACCACGTGCTCGATCCGGTCGGTGGACCGGAGTCCGGAGAAGCTGCAGTTGATCAACCGAACGTCGGTGATCGGCGCCTCCGGTAGCCCGATCAGCCGCAAGGCCCGATCCGCGGATGATGCCGTGATGTCGGCGAATTCGATGTCCGACACCGTTGGTGGATACGGGCCGGATCGGGTGTTCTCGTAGTCCAGGGCGATCTCGATCACGGCCTGGGCCACCGAGCCGATGCTGATCTGCCGGAATCGGATCTGCTCGATCACGCCGCCGCGGCGCGGACTGGACTTGATCCGCAAGGCCCGCTTGAGATCCGGGCTGTCCATCCGACATCGCTGGCCGACGACTCGGCGAACACCGCCGCTGGCTTCACTGCCGATGGTGATGCCGCCGTGGCCGTCGCGCATCACGCAGTCGGTGATCAAGATGTCCTCCGACGGCACGTTGATCCGCCGGCCGTCGGCGTCCTTGCCGGACTTGATCGCGATGCAGTCGTCGCCGGTGTCGAAGGTACATCCGGTGATCAGGACATCCCGGCAGGACTCCGGATTGCAGCCGTCGTTGTTCGGGCCGTGACTGTCCACGGTCACGTCGCGGATGATCACGTTGCGACTGAGCACCGGATGCAGCACCCACATCGGTGAATTGTGGAAGGTGACTCCCTGCACCAGAACGTTGCGACAGTCCAGAAACTGGACGAAACCGGGGCGCAGCCGAGATCTTGCGCCGAAGCGGCGCTCCGACACCGGGACCGAGGCCTCGGCAGCGGCCAACAACTCCCGCTTGTCGGTGCCGTCGCTGTGATCCCCGCGGGTCCAGTTCCACCAATGATCATCGTCTGCCCGGCCATCCAGCACGCCGTTGCCGGTGAGGGCGACGTTGGTACGGCCGGCCGCATAGACGAAGGGGGAGTAGTTGTAGCACTCAACACCCTCGTAGCGGGTTCGCATGATCGGCAGATAGTCCTGCGGATCTTGGCTGAACTCCACTACGGCACCGTCCTGCAGGTGCAATTCGATGTTGTCGAGCAGGTGGATCGCTCCGGTGCGAAAGGTGCCCGGCGGGACGATCACCCGGCCGCCACCGATTGCCGCCAGCTTCTCGATCGCGGTAGCGATGGCTGCGGTGCAGTCGGTGCGGCCGTCGGCGACGGCGCCGACCTCGGTGATGATCAAGGATCGTTCGGGGAACTGCGGGGCGCGGACCCTGCTGCGGATCGTGGCGACGAGGTCATCGGTGAGCATTGCCGGTCAGTCTATCGGCGTCGTCGCCGGCCGGCCGCCCGATGCTCGGGCAGGTCGCAGGAGCTGCGGTGACAGAACAGTACTGGACCTTCGGAGGTGACCTCGCTACGATCTACAGCGCTGTAAACACCGCTGCGATCTCACCGGGGAGCCATGTCGAACCAGAGCCCGACACGTCCGAACATCTTGTTGATCATGACCGACCAGCATCGAGTCGGGCTGACCCGCCGAACCGGTTGCGCTGTCGACAGCATGCCGCGGCTGGATGCGTTGGCCGAGCAGGGGACAGCCTTCGACCGGGCGTACACCAGCTACCCGGCCTGCGTTCCTGCCCGAACCAGCCTGCTGACCGGGCGATTCCCGACCGCGCATCGAGTGCGGCAGAACAGCAACGCCGAGCACGCCTACTACCAGCAGGACCTGCTGGATGTGCTGCGCGCGCAGGGTTATCAGCTGCACTTCTCCGGTAAGCCGCACATGCATCGGGGACCGAAGGACTTCGACAGCTATGCGGGGCCGTACTGGCACGTGTCCGGCCCCGAGCACACCGATGATCACCGCCGGTTCGACAACTGGCTCAGTGAACTCGATCACGGGGTGGCCGCCGAGCCGACACCGTTCGACGTGCAGGATCAGTTGCCGTACCGGATCACCAGCGATGCCATCGCCGCCCTGGATTCCTCGCCGGAAGATCAACCCGCCTTCTGGTGGGTGTCCTTTCCGGAGCCGCACAATCCTTACCAGGTGCCAGAGCCCTACTTCTCGCTGGTGGATGAGCAGGACGTACCAGATCGATGGGCCGGACCGGAGGCGATCGAATCCAAGGGCCGCACCTATCGGTGGCTGCGCGACGTGGTGGAGGAGAAGCGGCCGGGCTACGACGAGGAATGGCGCCGCTACCGGGCGAACTACCTGGGCATGCTGCGATTGCTGGATGATCAGATCGGCCGGCTGTTGGATCATCTCGGTGATCGGCTGCAGGACACGGTGGTGATCTTCGTCAGCGATCACGGTGACTTCTTCGCCGACTACGGTCTGCAGCGTAAGGGTGCCGGGATGTCGGATGCGCTGATGCGGATCCCGTTCCAGATCAGCGGCCCCGGGATCGCGCCGGGTCAGGCCCGGCCGGAGCTGGTGTCGATGGTGGATCTGCTGCCGACCGTGTGCGAACTGGTCGGAGCCGAGATCCCGGCCGGGGTCCAGGGCCGGAGCCTGTTGCCGCTGCTGCGCGGCGGAGCCACGCCCCCGGACGAGTTCGACTCGATCATCGGCGAGCTGGGGTACGGCGGCGCGCCGTATTCAGCCGATGAACGTCCCGAGCTGCATTTCCCCTATCAGGGCAGGACATTCGACGAGCTGAACGCCGTCACCCAGAGCGGCGGGATGCGGATGGTTCGACGGGGTGATCACAAGCTGACGATGGACGTCGACGGCCGAGCCGAACTCTACGACCTCGCCCGGGACCCGGGCGAGTTGATCAATCTCTACGACGACCCGGAGCAGCGGGCGATCCGGGATGAACTCAGCGCAGACCTCGTCCGCTGGATGATCAGGATCGCCGACGACCTGCCGACCGGGAACTACACACCGAAGATCGTTCCACACAACTGGCGATGGGCCGTTTGACCCATCCCGCAAGGGGACTCATGCCTACACACACCATGACCAAGATGAGCCGGCGTTCGCTGCTGGGGCTGTCCGCGGCGAGTGCTCTCGGAGTTGCCGGAGTCGCCACCGGATGCACCTCCCAGGGCGGCGCTGGATCGGCGACCGAGGGCAAGCTGCGGGTCGGCTGGTACGGCGGCGATCCGGTGCATGCCGCGATGAAGAAGGTGCTGGATGCCTATCACGGCAAGCATTCCGGCGTCGAGGTGACGACCGAGTTCGCGCCGTTCGACAGCTACTGGGACAAGCTCGCCACCGAGACCGCTGCGCACAACGCTCCGGACGTGTTCCGGATGTCGATGAGCTACTTCGCCGACTACGCCGGACGACAGTCGTTGCTCGATCTGTCCGACGCGGTCGGTTCCAAGATCAAGACCGACGCGCTGGATGCTGATGTTGCCGACAGCGGCAAGATCGCCGGCGGCACCTACGGGATCGGCCAGAGCTCCATCTCGCATGCGGTCTTCACCCATCCCGCTGCCTGGGAGAAGGTCGGCGCCAAGGCACCGTCCTCGGACTGGACCTGGGACTCGTTCGCCGAGCTGGCCAAGGGGTACGCCGGCGAGGCCGGCAAGGGCCAGTACGGGACCACCGACTCCGGCGGCAACATCCAGCTCCTCGAGCCCTTCGTACGCCAACTGGGCAAGGAGATGTTCGCCGGTGACGGTCTGGGCATCGAGGCAGCGGACGTGGAGGAGTGGCTGGCCTACTGGCAGGATTTGCGTTCGGCCAAGGCCGCGCCGTCGCCGTCGGTTTCGGCCGAGACGGGCGACTTCGCCACCAGCCTGTTGGCGACCGGGAAGGCTCCGCTGACCTTCGGCTGGGTGCAGCAGCTCACCTTCTACGCACCGCTGGTCGACGACCCGCTGGACATCGTGCCGCTGCCAGCCAAGCAGGCCGGCTCGCTGAAGGGACAGTTCCTGAAGGCGCTCGACTTCTGGGTGGTCTCGGCCGCGTCGAAGAACCAGGACGGTGCCAAGGCGCTGATCGACTACATGATCAACGACCCGGCCGCGATCAAGACCTTCGGCCTGAGTCTGGGCGTACCGCCGTCGGCGAAGGGCCGCGAGCAGCTGGCGACGGACCCGGAATCGCCGGAGGGCAAGGCGATCGCGTACATCGACAAGATCAAGGACCAGGTCGGACCGCCGCCGGCGGCGTGGCCGAAGGGGTACGGCGAGCTGCAGGAATCGTTGACCCGGGTGAATGAGGATGTCGGCTTCGGCAAGATCGATCCGGCGGCCGGCGCCGCCCGCTTCATCAAGGAAGCGCAGCAGACGCTGGCCGGCTGACCCAACCTGACGGGGTCGGCCGTCGGCGCTGGTTCAGGACTCGAGTGGCTCGGAACCAGAACGCTAGGATCGGGTCCTGATGATCATGCGCAAGCCTCGGCTGGAAGATGTCGCCCAGCGTGCCGGTGTGTCGATGAAGACCGTCTCGAACGTGATCAACGACTACCCGCACGTGTCGGCGAAGACTCGGGACCGGGTGCTGACGGCGATCGACGCGCTCGGCTACCGGCCCAACCTGTCGGCCAGGAATCTGGCTCGTGGCCGGGCCGGGATGTTCGCGCTGATCGTGCCGCAGTTGGACCGGCCGTACTTCGCTGCGCTGGCGCGCCATGTGATCGACGCCGCCCACGCGGTCGGCGCGGTCGTCCTGATCGAACAGACCGATGGTGATCTCGACGCCGAGCGGCGGGTGATCAGTGGCGAGTTAAGCCGTCGGGTGGACGGGATGATCTTCAGCCCGCTCACCATCGGTGCCGACGAGATCGCCGCCCGTACCGACAGCACGCCACTGGTCCTGCTCGGCGAACAAGCCACCGTGGTCGGGGTTCCGCATGTCGGCATCGACAACCGGGCCGCGGCCGGAATGGCGACCCGGCACCTGATCGAGCTCGGACGGACACGGCTGGGGATGGTCGGAGTCGGTCGGCCACGTCAGTCGAATCCCCGCTACCTGGGGTTCCGGCAGGCCGTGGACGAGGCGGGTCTGCGGACCGATCCGCGCTGGCTGCGGGCGGTCTCGGGGGTCCGCGGCATCGACGGGGAAGAGGCTGCCCTGAAGATCATCGCGGCCGGCGAGCCATGGCCGGACGCGTTGTTCTGCGCAACCGACTGGCTGGCCCTCGGGGTGATCAGAGCCCTGCTGCAGAACGGGATCCGGGTGCCTGAGGATGTCGCCGTGATCGGCTTCGACGACATCCCCTACGGCGAGGTGGCCACTCCGTCACTGACCACCATCGCCACCAACCGCGACCAGGTCGCTCGGCAGGCGATCAGGCTGCTGGATTCACCGACAGCCGATTCCGATCATGATCGCGAACCGATCGACTTCAGCCTGATCGTCCGGGAGAGTACCGCCGGCCGTTGACCTCGGTTGTCCAGGTCGGGACCGCGGCGGCCGCCGCGGCATCGGGTTTGTCCGGTACGGTGCCGCTGATCATGATCACCAATCGCCGCTCAGGAGCTGAGATGATCACGCCGACCGCCGATCCGTTCGACACCACCGCACCGAGTGGGGTGTTCATCCAAGCCGGACCGGATGATCGCCCGGCACCGGCGTCGCAGCAGGGAGCCACCTGGAGCTGGGGTGCGACCGTTGTTGATCTTGATCATCCGGCCACCGGTGGGCTGCGGATCGGACTGCGATCGACCGGTGAGGTGTCCCGGATCGTGCTGCGCTGGGCCACACCGCTGCCGGAGCGGCTGCTCGTCCTCGGCGACGCCTGGGAGCGTTCCTACGCGGAGCTGGGCTGGCAGCACCTGCGGCCGGAGCGGTTGCTGCCGTGGTACTGGCTGGGCACTGATCCGCTGTCGGGGCAGACGATCGGCGCCGGGGTCGAGGTCCGCCCGGCCGCATTCTGCTGCTGGACGGTGGATCGGTCCGGCGTCTCGCTCTGGCTCGATGTCCGCAACGGCGGCTCGGCCCTGCAGCCGGGTGATCGATGGATCGACCTGGCCCGGGTGCGCTCGGTCCGCGGGACGGACGCGCTGCCGATCGTCCAGCGAAGGCTGGTCGACGCGATGGTCGACGGCGCCCGGCCGACCTCGTACCAGCCGCTGGTCGGTGCCAACAACTGGTACTACGCCTACGGGGTGGGCTTCGATCGCGATGCCGTGCTGGGGGATGCGCGCACGGTGGTCGAGCTCAGCGACGGCCATCCGGTGCGGCCGTTCAGCGTCATCGACGACGGCTGGAACCCCGGTGGCCCCGGATCGGGCGGCCCGTGGGACGCGGGCACTCCGGGAGTCTTCGACGACATGGCCCAGATCGCCGGCGAGATCACCGACCTCGGCGCCCGACCCGGGTTGTGGTTCCGGCCGCTGCGGTCGCGCAACGAGGAGGACCGCGGGCTGGCGATTCCGCGCCCGGACACCGAGGACGGGATCGCGCTGGATCCGACCCTGCCCCAGGTGCGGGCCCGGGTTGCCGATGATCTTGCTCGATTCCGCGACTGGGGTTTCGAGTTGATCAAGCACGACTTCAGCACCGACGACATCTTCGGCCGGTTCGGACCGGCGATGGGGATGGGGCTGACCGATCCCGGGTGGTCGTTCGCCGACCGAAGCCGGACCAACGCCGAGATCATCAACACCTTCTACGACCTGATCCGCGATGCCGCCGGTGACGCGTTGGTGCTCGGCTGCAACACGGTCGGACAGCTGGCCGCCACGGTGGTGGATGCCCAACGCACCGGCGACGACACCTCCGGCCGGGACTGGGAACGGACCCGGCGGATGGGCGTCAACACGTTGGCCCATCGGCTGCCGCAGCACCGCCGGTTCTTCACCCTGGACGCCGACTGTGTGCCGTGTACGACGCAGGTGCCGTGGGCGTTGAACCGCCAGTTCCTCGACCTGGTCGCTCGCTCCGGGACGGCGCTGTTCGTCTCCGTCGACCCGGCCGCCCGGACCGATCAGACCGACGCGGACATGGCGGCCGCGATCAAGATCGCGCTGGACGGTGGAGCCGTACCGGATCGACCGGACGAGGTCGAGCCGCTGGACGCGCTGTATGCCAGCACGCCGGTCGACTGGCGGTTCGGCGATGCCGAGGTCCGGTACGACTGGTCCGACGACTTCGGAGCCCGACCATGATCAACTCGACGCTGATCAAACTCGACCATGATCAACTCGACCCTGATCAACAGCCGACCACGATCAACTCGGTCATGATCAACAATCGAGCATGATCAGGTCCGGCGGTCAGTCCTCGAAGTCGTCGTCGACCCGGGCCAGCCAGGTGGCGAAGCGTTCGATCGGCGTCTCGAACTCGGGATTGAGATCGACGAACGTCCGCAGCTGATCGGCGAGCCAGGCGACGGTGACCTCGTCGTCACCGCGCCTGGACTCGAGCTCCTCGATCCCTCGATCGGTGAAGTACATCGCCTGATCAGCCGAGTGCGGTGGCGAACAACTGCTTCTGCTCCGCCTCGTGAACCTTGTGCGAGCCGGTGGCCGGTGCCGACGCTGACAGCCGGGTGACCGGGACCAGCGGCTGGGTTACACCGAGTTCGGCGAACGCCTCCGGCAGGTTGAGCGCCAGGAACGGCCAGGCACCCTGATTCTTCGGCTCGTACTGCACCCAGTAGAACTGCTCCAGGTTCGGGTACTTGGCCAGTTCGGCGGCGATCTGCTCGGCGGGCAGCGGGTAGTAACGCTCCAGGGCGACGACCGCGATCTCCTCGCTCTTGTGTTGCTTGTCCCGCTCGGCCATCAGCTCCCAGCGCGCCATCCCGCTGGTCAGGATCAGCCGGCGGACCTTGCTCGGATCGGTGATCGAGTCATCGCCGAGCACCGGCTCCCAGCCGCCGTCGGTGAAGTCGGTCGGCTGCGAAGCCGCCGCCTTCATCCGCAGCATCCGCTTCGGGGTCATCACGATCAGCGGCTTGTGATTGGCGCTGAGCGCGTGATTGCGGAGCAGGTGGAAGTAGCTCGCCGAGGACGACGGCTGCGCGACCGAGAAGGCGTGGTCGGCGGCCAGTTGCAGCCAGCGCTCGATCCGGGCCGAGCTGTGATCGGAACCCTGACCCTCATACCCGTGCGGCAACAGCAGCACCACACCGGACTTCTGGCCCCACTTGGAGTAGCCGGCGGTGATGAACTCGTCGATGATCGTCTGCGCACCGTTGGAGAAGTCGCCGTACTGCGCCTCCCACATCACCAGCGCCTCCGGCCGGGCGACCGAGTAGCCGTACTCGAAGCCCATCGCGGCGTACTCACTCAGCGGCGAGTTGAAGACGTGGAAACGGCCCTGGTCGGGATCCAGATGCTGCATCGGGATCCAGACGTCGGCGTTCTTCCGGTCCACCAGCGCGGCGAACCGGGAGGAGAAGGTGCCTCGCCGAGTGTCCTGACCGGTCAGCCGGACCGGCCGGCCCTCGATCATCACCGAACCGAGCGCCAGGATCTCGCCGGTGCCCCAGTCGATCCCGCCCTCGGCGATCGACTTCGCCCGGCGCTGCAACTGAGGCAGCACCTTGGGGTGCACGGTGAATCCCTCGGGCACGTTGAGATGTGCGTCGGCGATCCGCTGCATCACCTCGGAGCTGATCGAGGTGCCGTGCTTGGCACCGGTCTTCTCCGGGTATTTCGGATGCCGCCGGTACTCGTCGTCCACCGGTGCGGTGGCCGCCTGCCGCACCTCCTCGAAGACGCTCTCCAGCCGGGACTGGAATTTCTTCAGGACCTCTTCGGCGTCCTCGATGGTGATGTCGCCACGGCCGATCAGGGCCTCGGTGTAGATCTTGCGGACGCTGCGCTTCTTGCTGATCAGGTCGTACATCAGCGGCTGGGTGATGCTCGGGTCGTCGCCCTCGTTGTGACCCCGGCTGCGGTAGCAGACCAGATCGATCACCACGTCCTTGTTGAACTCCCGGCGGTAGTCGTACGCCAACCGGGCGATCTGGATGCAGGCCTCGGGATCATCACCGTTGACGTGGAAGATCGGTGCCTGTACCATCCTGGCCACGTCGGTGGCGTAGGTGGAGGAGCGACCCTCGGTCGGTGCGGTGGTGAAGCCGACCTGGTTGTTCACCACGACATGCACACTGCCGCCGGTGCGGTAGCCGCGCAGTTGGGACAGGCCGAAGGTCTCGGCCACCACACCCTGTCCGGCGAAGGCGGCGTCGCCGTGCACCAGCACCGGCAGCACCGGATACTCCGAACCTTGATCAAGGATGTCCTGCTTGGCGCGGGCAATCCCTTCCAGGACAGGATCAACGGCCTCCAGATGGCTCGGGTTGGCCGCCATCGAGGTCTTGATCGTGTTCCCGGCCAGCGAGGTGAACTTGCCCTCCGCGCCCAGGTGATACTTCACGTCGCCGGAGCCCTGGACGGTCCGCGGATCGATGTTGCCCTCGAACTCGCGGAAGATCTGGGTGTACGACTTACCGACGATGTTGGCCAGCGCGTTCAGTCGGCCGCGGTGGGCCATCCCGATGGTGACCTCGTCCAGATGATCATCGGCGGCCTGCTCGCAGATCTCGTCCAGCAGCGCGATCGCGGACTCGCCGCCCTCCAGGCTGAACCGCTTCTGACCCACGTACTTGGTCTGCAGGAAGGTCTCGAAGATCTCGGCTTCGTTCAGCTTGTCCAGGATCCGCAGCTGTTCCTCCCGCGGCATCGACTCGTGCGGTCGTTCCACCCGAGCCTGGATCCAGCGACGCTGGGTCCGGTCCTGGATGTGCATGTACTCGATGCCGACCGTACGGCAGTAGGAGTCCCGCAGGATGCCGAGGATCTTGCGCAGCGTCATCCGGCCGGAGCCGTCGGCGAAATCGCCGGTCGCGAACTCTCGATCAAGGTCCCACAAGGTGAGCTCGTGGGTCTGCACATCAAGATCAGGATGGTTGCGCAGGTGATACTCGATCGGATCCACGTCGGCCATCAGGTGACCGCGCACCCGATAGGCGTTGATCAGCTCGAAAACCCTTGCATTCTTGGAAACCTGGTCCTCATGCATGGTGCTGCGGTCGGTCGCCCAGTAGATCGGGGCGGTCGGGATCCGCAGCGAGGTGAAGATCTCGTCGTAGAAGCCGTCCTCACCCAGCAGCAGGGCGTGCAGCTTGGCCAGGAACTCACCGGACAACGCACCCTGGATCACCCGGTGGTCGTAGGTCGAGGTGAGCGTCATGATCTTGGAGACGCCGAGGGTGTTCAGCCGCTCCGGGTTGGAGCCCTGGAACTCCGCCGGGTAGTCCATCGAGCCGACGCCGACGATCGCGCCCTGGCCGTTCATCAACCGCGGTACCGAATGGTTGGTACCGATGGTGCCGGGATTGGTCAGCGAGATGGTGGTGCCGGCGAAATCGTCGACGGTCAGCTTGTTGCTGCGCGCCTTCTTCACGATCTCCTCGTACGCCGCCCAGAACTGGGCGAAGTCGAGGTTCTCCGCGCCCTTGATGCTCGGCACCACCAGCTGGCGGGTGCCGTCCGGCTTGGGCAGGTCGATGGCCAGGCCGAGATTGATGTGCGCGGGCTTGATCAGATTCGGCTTGCCGTCGGTCACCTCGTAGGAGACGTTCATGTCCGGGATCGCCTTCAGGGCTTGGACAATCGCGTAGCCGATGATGTGGGTGTAGGAGACCTTGCCGCCACGGGCCCGGCGCAGATGGTTGTTGATCACGATCCGCTGGTCGATCAGCAGCTTGACCGGCAGCGAACGGACGCTGGTCGCGGTCGGCACGGACAGCGACGCGTCCATGTTCTTGGCGGTCCGCATCGGGGCACCGCGCATCACCGTCCGCACCGGTTCGTCGGTGCCGGCCTCCGGGCGGACGGCCGGATTCGGCGGATCGGCCGGCAGCCCGGCGCCGGTGGACGGCTTGGCGGGCTGGCTGGTCTTGGACTCGACCTTGGAGGCCGGAGCCGGCCGGGCCGGGGCGGCATGGGTGGTGTCGGTGCCGTTCGTGGCCGGCTGGGCGGCAGCGGGTGCGACCGCCGAGGTGGCAGTCGGCTTGGCTGCGGCGGCACCGTTCTTGGTTGCACTGGGCGGTGAGGTGGGCGGAGCGGGCTTGGCGGCGGAGGCGGGGGCGACGGTGGTGCTGGTTGCTGCTGGCGCTGATCCGGGGGCCCCGTTGCTGGCGAAGTACTTCGCCCAGCTCGGATCGACCGATTTCGGATCGGCGACGTACTGCTCATACATCTGCTCGATGAGCCAGTCGTTCGCGCCGAAGTCTTCTGCTGCTGAGTTGCTCGTGGTGGAGTGTGGGTCGGGCGCGGTGGCCACGGTCGCCTTCTTCCGGTTGTTCGCTCTCTGCCTGGCCCGGGTTTCCCCGGACAGCCCCCTAGGCTACCGAAGTATCAAGACCACGGAGCGAACTGGTACGGCGTGCCCGAGCAGGCTCTGCCAAACCCCGTCCGGGTGGGCCGATGACGCGCAACGGAGGAGCAGATGAAGGTGCTGCAAGTGGCCCAGCACGCCGTCGATCTGGAGCGTGCCGGAGCCTGGTACGAACGGCTGCTGGAACAGCCGCCGGCCGCGGTCTACGACCCACCCGGACTGCTCTTCTTCGTGCTCGACGGCACCCGGTTGTTGCTGGATCGGGGTGCGCCCTCGGCGCTGATCTATCTGCGCGTTCCCGACGTCGGGAGGACCGTCGAGCGGCTACGCGCCGACGGCGTGGAGATCGTCGAAGAACCGGCCGTCATCTTCGCCCATCGCGACGACACCCTCGGCCCGGCCGGCACCGACGAGTGGATGGCCTTCGTCCGTGATTCGGAGGGCAACCTGGTCGGACTGGTCAGCCAGCTGCCGGCCGAGTCCGGCAGCTGAGCCGACGGAATCGGGTACCGATCAGTGCTGGTCCAGGGTGGCCAGCAGGCGTTCATGGACCGGCGCGTCCGGTAACCCGTCGCCGCCGGCGCCGTCGGCGGCAGTGCGGTCGGCCGCGGCACCGGCCGCCAGCCAGAGCGAGCCGACCAGTCCCGAATGCGCATCGATGACCGCGCTGCCCAGTTGCTGTTGCACGCAGGCGGTGAAGGCGGACCGGATCGGGCCGGGCGTCTGCAGCACCGAGCCGGTGGCCACGATCGGCCGACCCGGCATCGGCTGCAGATCGAGGACCAGCCGGGCCAGCTGATCCGCGGCGCGGGCACAGATCGCAGCCGCCGCCGGATCGCTGTCCACCAGGCCGGTGACGTACGGCGCCAACTCGGCCAGCTTGACCGGTTGGCTCAGGTACGGCACCCGGGTCAGTCCGGCCAGCGCCTCGGTGGGATCGTCGGGGCCGATCTCGAGCGCCTGCAGCACGGCTCGGGTCAGTGGGCCGTACGGGAGTCGACGTTCGGTCTCGAGCAGTGCATTCCGGACGGCTTCGCGACCGAGCCAGAAGCCGGCCCCCTCGTCGCCCAACAGCCAACCCCAACTGCCGCGGCGGGCGATGATCTCGCCCCGGTCGACCTCGGCGGCGCCGGACCCGGTGCCCGCGATCACCACGTAACCACGGGGGAGAGGGGTCGCCGAGGCGTACCCGACGGCCAGATCGGAAACGATCCGAACCGTCGGCGAGCCGACCTCGTCGGGCAGCGCTGCCGCCAGGAATTCCGCCCCGGCATCCAGCGCCGTGGCGAAGCCGGCCATCCCGAGCACGACCGCATCGATGCCCGACCGGACAGGGTCGGGGTCGAATTCCTGACCTCGGAGCTGTCCGAGGGCATCGGTGATCGCGGCCCGAACCCTGCTCGCCGAGGTGTCGACCCCCACCGCATTGGGATTGCCTGCCGGTTGACGCGCGACCGCGCGGACCATCCCCCGGTGATCGGCGATCGCGACCCGGGTCGAGGTGCCGCCGACATCGGCACCGATCAGCAGTCCCGTCATCGAACCTCGTCCATGATCATCTGGGGCTGCGGCGGAGCACCGGGAGGGGGTGCAGCTGCGGCCGGGTCGCCCGCCAGGCCACCGCGACCAGCGCGATGGTGAAGACCAACAAGCCGAGGTTGCGCAGCACCAGCAGTGTGGTGGAGGTGACGAAGAGCGCTCCGTGCCGATCTCCGTACAAGCCGAAGTAGGTCAGCGGATAGACCAGGTGGGTGAGCAGCGCCAGCCCCAAGGCCTGGACCGCCAGTCGGGCGTAGACGGTGAGCCGCCCCTGTTGATCACGAGCTCTCATGATCAACACGGCCGCCAGCGGGCCGCCCAACCAGAGCAGATACTGCGGGCTCAGGGTCTTGTTGGTGATGATCATGATTGCCACCGTGGCCAGCACCACCAGCCCGGTCACCCCGGTGGATGGCTCCGGCAGACGCAGGATCCTGACATAGAGCGCGATCATCACGATCAGCCCGAGCACGGTGGCCAGGTTGCTGATCACCAGCCAACTGCCGACGCCCGGACCGAACACCTCGAAGGCCTGGTAGCGCGACATCGCCACAACCCAGGTGCCGGGATCCAGCATCCGCAGCAACATCAGCGGTGTGGCCCAGATGG
>DATCVL010000207.1:0-4940 GCA_036566865.1 Microlunatus sp. | reverse complement strand
CCGGGCTGCCCGCAGCTCACTGTGGCGACGAGATCGCGGGCATCCAGGCGGCTCTGGTGAATGGCAGATCGTGTACCACCAGGGCACGTTGCTTCCCGATCCCGAAGGATGATCGGTCGCAGGTCCGCCGGGTGGGCGATTCCGTCCCAGCGGCGGTGACCGAATTCGACGGCTCGTGCCATCGAGCCGATCCGATCGGATAGTGTTTCGGGCGTATTAATCAAGCCGGAGGATGAAAACCTCCGCGCCACCCGACCGTCATGTCTCAGCGAGGAGCTGTCCCGATGCACGACCGCCAATCAGAGATCGAGAACCGCGTACGGCGGGTGCTGCGGGAACGTATCTCGCCGGCCGTCCATACCCCGGTCGCCGACCTCACCATCCAGGCCTGGCATGTCGAAGGAGGCAGCGGTGAGCCGGTCGACCCGGCCGTCGCGCTCGGCCTGAACGGCAATGCCCAGCCGAGCTACGAGCCCTTCGGTGTCGGCGATCCGTGGGGCCCGCCGTGGGGCACCAGTTGGCTGCATGTGACCGGCACGGTGCCGGCGGAGGTTGAGCTCGAGGACACCGAGATCGTGGTCAACCTCGGCTGGAACTACGGCGGCGCCGGCTTCCAGGCCGAAGGCCTGATCTACCGGCCGGACGGCACCGTGATCAAGGGCATCAACCCGTTCAACGAGTGGGTCAAGCCGGAGAGCCGGGAGATCGACCTCTACATCGAGGCCGCAGCCAACCCGATGGTCGGTGACTGGAAGCCGACCGAGCTCGGCGACAAGCTGACCGCGCCGACCGATCCCATCTACAAGCTGATCCGGGCCGACATCAACCGGTTCAACAGCGAGACCTGGGAGCTGGTCGCCGATCTGGACGTCCTTGATCAACTCGCCAAGGGGCTGCCGGTCGGCGAGCCGCGCAAGTGGGAGATCCTGCTGGCACTCGATCACGCGCTGGATCTTGTTGATCTTGCTGACATCGCCGGTACGGCCGCGGCCGCCCGCGAGTCGCTGCAGCCGGTCTTCGCCAAGCCGGCGAACGCCAGTGCCCACCAGTTGACCGCGACCGGCCATGCGCACATCGACTCGGCCTGGCTGTGGCCGGTCCGCGAGACCGTACGCAAGGTGGCTCGCACCACCGCCAACCAGGTCAATCTGCTCCAGACCTACCCCGATCACGTGTACGCGATGAGCTCGGCTCAGCAGTACGACTGGATCAAGGAACATCGCCCCGAGGTCTACGACAAGGTCAAGGCGGCGGTGGCCGAGGGCCGCTTCATCCCGGTCGGCGGCATGTGGGTCGAGTCCGACACCAACATGGTCGGCTCCGAGGCGATGGCCCGGCAGTTGATCTTCGGCCAGGGCTTCTTCCAGTCAGAGTTCGGCGTGCTCTGCGACGAGGTCTGGCTGCCGGACTCGTTCGGCTACTCCGGTGCGCTGCCGCAGATCGTCAAGCTGGCCGGCGTCCAGTACTTCCTGACCCAGAAGATCTCCTGGAACAGGGTGAACAAGTTCCCGCACCACACCTTCATGTGGGAAGGGATCGACGGCACCCGGGTCTTCACCCACTTCCCGCCGGTGGACACCTACAACTCCGACTTGTCGGGCCGCGAACTTGATCATGCAGTGACCAACTTCCGGGACAAGGGTGTGTCCTCGCACTCGCTGGCTCCGTTCGGTTGGGGCGACGGCGGTGGCGGCCCGACCCGGGAGATGATCCAGCGAGCCCGCCGGACCAAGGACCTGGAGGGCTCGGCCCAGGTCACGATCCGGTCGCCGAGGGAATTCTTCGCCGACGCCGCTGCCGAGTACCACAGCCCGGCGGTCTGGAAGGGCGAGCTCTACCTGGAGATCCACCGCGGCACGTACACCTCGCAGGCGAAGACGAAGCAGGGCAACCGGCGCAGCGAGCATCTGCTCCGGGAGGCCGAGCAGTGGTCGGCGATGGCGACCGTGCATGCCGGTTTCGCTTACCCGTATGAGGAATTGGCGCGGATCTGGAAGCTGGTGCTGCTGCAGCAGTTCCACGACATCCTGCCCGGCTCGGCGATCGCCTGGGTGCATCGCGAGGCGCGCGAGAACTACCAGCAGATCTTCACCGATCTGACCAAGATCATCGACGATGCCCAGCAAGCACTGGTGGCCAAATTCGGCAGCGGCGACGGAGAAACGATCTTCAACGGTGCCCCGGTCAGCCGCGGCGGCCTGGTCGCACTGTCGGCCGCACCCGCCGACAGCCGCGTCGTCTCCGACCCGGTCAGCCTGACCGACGCCGACGGCGGCTACCTGATCAGCAACAGCAAGATCAGCATCCGGATCGATGATCATGGTCTGATCACCTCTGCGGTGGACAAGGCCACCGGCCGGGAGACCCTGCCGGCCGGCCAGACCGCCAATCTGCTCCAGCTGCACGCGGACTTCCCGAATGCCTGGGACGCCTGGGACATCGACGAGTTCTACAAGCACACGGTCACCAACCTGACCGAGGTCGAGGGACTCAAGGCCGAGCAGTTGCCCGACGGTTCGGTCGAGGTCCGGCTGCGGCGTACCTTCAACAACTCCACGGTTGATCAGGTGCTGACCGTCCGTCCGGACGAGTCCGGGGTCGAGATCAGCAATGACATCGACTGGCACGAGCAGGAGAAGCTGCTCAAGCTCGCCTTCCCGATCGACGTGCACGCCGACAATGCGGCGTACGAGATCCAGTTCGGGCACCTGGAGCGGCCGACCCACGAGAACACCTCCTGGGACACCGCGCGGTTCGAAGTCTGTGCTCATCGTTGGGTACAGGTCGGCGAGACCGGCTTCGGTGCTGCCGTCGCGAACGATTCGACCTACGGGCACGACGTGTCCCGGCATCCGCATCCGGAGGGCGGCAGCTACTCGGTGGTCAGGCTGTCGCTGCTGCGCGGCCCGCGCTACCCCGATCCGCGGACCGATCAGGACCGGCATGTGCTGAAGGCGCGGTTCGAGATCGGCGCCGACATCCCGCAGGCGATCAGTGCCGGCTACCAGATCAACCTGCCGGAACGGCGTCAGCCGGGTGCTGCTCAGGTGCCGGCCATCGCATCGGTCGACGGGCAGGCGATCATCGAGGCGATCAAGCTGGCCGATGATCAATCCGGCGACATGATCATTCGTTTGTACGAGCCGTACGGCGGCCGCGGTCGGGCCACCGTGACGACCGGCTTCGGCTACGACTCGGTGACCGAAGTTGATCTTCTGGAGCGTCCGATCAGCACCATCGCCGACGTCAAGCCGGCACTGGTCGAGGCGGGCACGGAGTCGGCCGGGGTCGCCGTCCGTCCGTTCCAGATCGTCTCCCTCCGGTTCTCCGGCGTGAAGGCCTGAGGCTCCTCCAGCTCGAGTACCGGGACCCTCCGCAGGCACGTCCTGCGGAGGGTCCTTGCCGTTCCGGCCGTCATGCGGGGCAAGAATGCTGTCATAGCTGGACGTCAGGGTGAGGAGTGCGATGAGAGCTCTGGTGTACGACCGGATCGGCGAGGCGCCGCGGGTGATCGATGCCGCGACGCCGGTCTGCCCGGCGGACGGCGTGATCATCGAGGTCCGGGCGACCGGCGTGTGCCGTTCGGATTACCACGCGTGGGTCGGGCATGATCCGGTCGCGTTGCCGCACGTCGGCGGCCACGAACTGGCCGGGCTGATCATCGAGACCGGGCCGGAGGTCGCGCGGTGGAGTGCCGGCGATCGGGTGACCACGCCGTTCGTCTGTGGCTGCGGCCATTGCGATCTCTGCCGCGGCGGTGACCCGCAGGTGTGCCCGGACCAGACTCAGCCCGGCTTCACCGGCTGGGGATCCTTCGCCGAACGGGTGGCGATCCACGCCGCCGATTTCAACCTGATCCGACTGCCGGATGATCTTGAATTCACTACGGCCGCAGCGCTGGGTTGCCGCTTCGGCACCGCCTACCGTGCGGTGACCGGGCACACCAAGATCAACTCCGGCGAGCCGATGGCTGTGTACGGGGCCGGTGGCGCGGGGCTGTCGGCGATCATGATCGGCGCCGCCCTCGGATACCGGGTGATCGCTGTCGACATCTCCTCCGACGCGTTGAACCTCGCCACGGAGTTCGGCGCGGAGACGAGCATCCGGGCTGACCTCGACGACCCGGCACAGGTGATCATCGAGCAGACCGGTGGCGTACCGCTGAGTCTGGATTGCGCCGGCACGGCGGCCACCGCCGTCCAATCGGTACGCAGCCTGCGACGGCGCGGTCACCACGTCCAGGTCGGACTGCTCTTCGGCGCGGCCGCGACCCCACCGATCCCGATGGATCGGGTGATCGCCTGGGAACTGTCGGTGCACGGCTCCCACGGCATCGCCGCCGCCCACTACCCCGGCCTCCTGGAACTGGTGACATCCGGCCGCGTACGCCCGGATCGGCTGGTCACCGAGATCACTGATCTGGAAGGTGCGGGTCGCGCCCTGGAGGCGATGTCCGGCCCGAACGCCCCCGCCGGAATCACCGTCGCCATCCCCTGAGGCGCGCTGTGGAGCTCTGATCATCTCGGCGCCCCGGTGGATGTGGATCCCCAGGTGATCCGCGGGGCTCGGGCGATGACCGCGGCGCGCTCGTGGCCCTATCGCAACCGCCGTCTGCCCACGGGGCTCGGCCCGCCGACGGCCGCTCACGATGGTCAGCGAGATCCAACACCGGGCTGGAAGGCGCGCGGGTGGCGCGCGGGTGGCGCGCGGGCGGGACGCGGGTGGCGGCCGGGCTGCCGAAACTCAACTGTGGTTGGAAAACGAACCCGGCGACGGGCACGAAGACTCCCGATACCCGACTCCGGTTGGAAAACGAACACCGAAGCGCCACTGACACCGCCACAACCCAACACCGGCTGGAAGGCGGGCCGGTGGCGCGCCGGCTGCCGAAACTCAACTGTGGTTGGAAAACGAACCCGGCGACGGGCACGAAGACTCCC
>DATCVL010000206.1:0-2979 GCA_036566865.1 Microlunatus sp. | reverse complement strand
GTGGTGCTCGTCCTCATCGCCGGCTCGATCGCCTGGAACATCATCGGCGACGACCCCGAAACGACCGCAGAGAACCCCGGCACCGGCAACAACGGCGGCGACACCACCGCTGAGGCCAAGCCGACCCCCATCAAGGGCATCGCCGCCAAGGACCTCGACCCTCACGGCGTCCCGCCCACCGAGACTCCCGACCTCGTCGACCTCGTGGTCGACGGCGACCCGAACGGGCTGGCGTGGCGTACGGCCCGATACAACGACCAGATCGGCGACCGTCCTCGCTCGCTCAAGCCTGGTGTCGGGCTGGTGCTCAACCTCAAGGACGAGTACGCCATCGACTCCCTGAAGTTCAACATGATCGGGGAGCCCACCGACGTCGAGATCTACGTCGGCGACTCCCCGTGGACCAACGACCCGACCGGCGCACCCGCCGCCAAGGGCAGCGTTGGCACCGAGGGCGAGATCAAGGTCGACGGCGCCCCCGAGGGCAACTACGTACTCGTATGGATGACCGGCCTGCCCCAGGTCCCCGGCGGTTACCGCACCGAAGTCAAGGAGATCGAAGTCTTCGGGACGCCGACGGCCTAGAAAATGGCAAGCAAGCAGCAGATTCCCATCAGGGCAGCGCCTCAGACGCACACTTGAGAAGTACGCCGAGTTGGTGTCCTAGGCCGACTCCCAACGAACTGGCCCGGCTACGTCGCTGCGGACTGATCATCGTCGACGAGGTGGGCTACCTGCCCTTCGTGCAAGACGCGGCGAACCTGTTCTAGCTGGTCAGCAGCCGCTACGAACACCTCGCTGATCCTGACATCCAACCTACCCTTCAGCGGCTGGGGAGGCGTGTTCGGTGATCAGGCCGTCGCTGCCGCGATGATCGACCGCGTCGTCCACCACGCCGACGTCCTCACCCTGAAGGGCGCCAGCTACCGGCTACGCAACCGCGGCATCGAGACCCTACCCAGCATCAGAACCCAAGACACGGCAGACTAGGAACGGACGAACCGGTGGCCTCGTTTTCGAGCGTCGCATCGGCTTCGTTTTCGAGCGTTGCCGACACGGATCCGCTCGTCTTGAGATAGCACCGGTTGCTGATCTCCCGCACGGCCAGGCGATACGTTGTCGGCGGCGGGACGAACTCGACCGCCTCGCCATTGCGATAGGTCCTGTAGCCGCGCGACCAGATCTTCCCGGTTCGACCTCAATACACCCACTCACGGGCAGCCGCGACATTGCGCCACCCGCTCGGCCGCAGGACCATGAATCGCTGGCGCTTGGCTGAGAGCGGACACCGCCTCGGTCCATTGAGTCGAGCATGTCCGGAGCCCGACGTCTGGTAGAGCTAGTGCCCGTCCGATGCTGGCGGACGGGCACTCACGCTACGAGGTCACGAGATCTCGAAAGATTGCGCCTGGTTGTTCCAACCAGAGGGGGACAGGTCGTCCTCCGAATCGATCCACGACGTGCCCTCGAATTGAAGGTCTCTACGGGACCACAGGCTGATGTCACAGCCGCTGAAGGTTTTGATGGACGAAACCCTGTCTTGATAGGCGGACCCGAAGTTTGCCCCGCCCTCAAAGTCGCTGGTCGTGGAGGTGCAACCCACCGAATACTTGGGGTTGAAGATAATTACAACGAATCCGTCGTTCTGGCTGTTGAACCAGCGATTCTCGTAGGCGGCTGCAACGACAAGCCCATCCTCATTGTTGTAGCCAGTTTTGCAGCCGAAACTGCCGTCGAGGATGGCACAATACACGTTCGTGTTCGCCATGGTCCCGATTCCCCCGGACTCGAGGCGTTCGGAGGCCTCCTTGACAGTCAGTAAACTGTCGCCGGCCAAGTCAGCAAATGGATCCCCCGAGGCGATGGCTGTTGGGACCTGGACTGGCACAGCAGATGCAGGTGCAAATGCAGATGGTCCAACACACATCACTAGAGCGGCGATCAGCGCCGCAACGGGGCGTGCCGACGCGCCCGCGAATTTTCTTCTCAAGATGGCCTCCTATGCAGTTGGGGTCGGGTGAACGTTTCGCCCGTGACTCGGTGGCCCGGAACGATAACTGGCAAAAAGACTTGTTGTACGCACTTTCGCGTGATCAGTGCGGCGCAGAACCTGCGCGGACGCATGGTGGTACCGCTTGCTGCAGTCCTGTCGCGATACCGATGGCGAGCAACCCGGCTACTCCCTACCGTCTTCGCGTGCCGACGGGCCTGGGACTGCTGCAAAATTTCGGGTCGGGCGCGCTCGGTTCTTGACTGTCCACCCATGTACACATCCGACTCCGCTCCGGTTGGCCGAGTGTGCAATCGCCACACGTACGTCCAGACATGCCCCCGAGGGTGCTGCGTCTCCGCGTTCAGGACCAAGGAATGTACGTGGCCTACGATCTGTTGTGCATTTCGCCAGCCACACCTGAGGAGCCAAAGATGCCGACCCCGTCGTCCCCGACCGACCCCCGCAACGTGATCGTCGTGGGTTCTGGCCCGTCGGGCTACACCGCAGCGGTCTACAGCGCCCGCGCCGGACTGCAGCCTCTCGTCTTCGAGGGGTCGGTGACCGCCGGCGGTGCCCTGATGAACACCACCGATGTGGAGAACTTCCCCGGTTTCCGTGACGGCATCATGGGCCCGGAACTGATGGACAACATGCGTGCCCAGGCGGAGCGTTTCGGTGCCGAGCTCGAGCCCGACGACGTGATCGAGATGGACCTGACCGGCCCGGTGAAGGTCATCAAGACCGCGACCGACACCCACTACGCGAAGTCCGTCATCCTCGCGACCGGCTCCGGCTACAAGAAGCTCGGCCTGCCCCGCGAGGACGAGCTCTCCGGCAAGGGCGTCTCCTGGTGTGCCACCTGCGACGGCTTCTTCTTCCGGCAGAAGCCCATCGTGGTGGTCGGCGGCGGCGACTCCGCCCTGGAGGAGGCCCTCTTCCTCACTCGCTTCGGCTCCTCGGTCACCCTGCTCGTACGCCGCGACGAG
>DATCVL010000205.1:0-19287 GCA_036566865.1 Microlunatus sp. | reverse complement strand
CGGGTGATGTTTCCGGTGCTGATGCTGGCCGCGGCACCGTTCGTGATCTTGGTGGCGGTCGCCGGCGATGCGGACTCCTACCCCTTACTGCTGATCTTCGGGTTCTTCCTCGGCATCGCCGGCACCACCTTCGCCGTCGGCATCCCCTTCGTCAACGCCTGGTACGAGCCGGCCCGCCGCGGCATGGCCACCGGCATCTTCGGCGCCGGCATGGGCGGCACGGCGCTGTCGTCCTTCTTCACCCCCCGGTTCGTGAACTGGTTCGGCTACTTCACCACGCACGTGATCATCGCGGTCGCGTTGCTGGTCGGTGCGGCACTGTGCTGGACCTTCATGCGGAACGCGCCCTCCTGGACGCCCTCCACCCAACCGGTCGCACCCAAGATCATCAGCGCCCTGAAGCTCGGCGTCACCTGGCGGATGTCGTTCCTGTACGCGATCACCTTCGGTGGTTTCGTGGCGTTCTCGACCTATCTGCCGACGTACCTGAAGGACGTCTACTCCTTCGATCTCACGCAGGCCGGCACCCGGACCGCGATCTTCTCCATCGTGGCCGTGATCGCCCGGCCGGTGGGTGGCATGCTGTCGGACCGGATCGGCCCGCGCGCGGTGGTGGCGATCTCACTGGCCGGCACCGCCGTGATGGCCGTGATCGCCTCACTGGAACCGCCGCCCGACATCCTGTCCGGTGGCACCTTCGCCATCCTGGCGGCGTTCCTCGGTCTCGGCACCGGCGGCGTGTTCGCCTGGGTCGCCCGTCAGGCACCGCCGGACAAGGTCGGCAGCGTCACCGGCGTGGTCGGAGCGGCCGGCGGGCTGGGCGGATTCTTCCCGCCGTTGATCATGGGTGCGACCTACCAGATCCTCTTGCCCGACTACGCGCTCGGCCTGGTGCTCCTCACTGCGCTGGCCCTCGGCGGCCTCGCCTTCACGCTGATCCACAAGGCCGGCCGCACCGGCTGATCCGGCGAGCCCGCCCGGACGCAAGCCGAGGATCGACGGCTAGTCGACGTGGAAGACCTCTTCGGCCGGGGCCCACCATTGTCCGTCGGCCACCGTGTCCAGCGGCTGCTGCATCGGGTCGGTGATCTTCCACCAGCGCTGAGTGGTCTCGTCCTCGGCCATCTTCGCCGTGTCCGCGGCGTAGTCGTCGCCGTGATACTCCATGTAGGCGAAGAGCAGGTTCTCCGGTTCACGCAGGAAGATCGAATAGTTCTTGATCTTGCTCGCGGCGATCTGGGCCAGCACTCCCGGCCACACCTCGGCATGGATTCGTTTGTACTCGTCGATCTCGTCCGGCTTGAGCTGGATGATCTGGGCGATGCGCTGCACGGTTGTTGATCACTTTCTATTCAGGTAGGTGGTGTCGCCGGAGACGACAGGGCGGTACGAAGTCGTTGCTCGTCGACTCGCCAGAAGTCGTGCTGACGACCGTCGACGAACGTGACCGGGACCTGATCGTTGAACTGCCGGCGCAGCTGCGGGTCGGAGTCGACATCGACCTCGGCGTACCGGGTGCCGGTGGCCGTGCAGACCCGCTCGACCACGGCGAGCGCGTCGGCGCAGAGGTGACAACCGACCCGGGTCAGCAGCACCACCCGGGCGTCGCCGAGGCCGGCGATCTCAGACGGGTTCCAAGCCATGCCCGGGAGTCTTGCACAGCCGTTGAAGGGTAGGTGGGCGGGTCGCATTAGGGTTAGGGACCATGACGACGCCCGACGCCAACTCCGGTACGGCGGTGCCAGACGGGGGCGCCGACACCTCGATGTCAGAGCCCGGCATCTCGAGGTCGAAGACAGGCACCTCGCTGCCGGAGACAGGCGTCGAAGCGGCGCCCGGAGTGGCGGCCGAGGCCCCCGCGCCACTGATCCGGCCCGACTCGAAGGCTGCGGCCTTCTTCGACCTGGACAACACGGTGATCCAGGGTGCGTCGCTGTTCCATCTGGCCCGCGGCCTCTACAAGCGGGGCTTCTTCCCGACCCGGGCGATCGTGAAGGGGATCTGGCTGCAGACCTACTTCCGGATCGTCGGCCGGGAGAACGACAACCACATGCAGCAGGCCCGGGATTCGGCGCTCAGCTTCATTGCCGGCCACACCGTGCAGGAGATCGCCGAGGCAGGCGAGGAGATCTACGAGGAATCCATCCTGCCGAAGATCTGGCCGGGCACCCGGGCACTGGTGCAGACCCATCTCGACGTCGGTCAGCAGGTCTGGGTGGTGACGGCCGCGCCGATCGAGCTGGCCAGCATCATCGCCACCCGGCTCGGGCTGACCGGGGCGCTGGCGACGGTGCCGGAGTCGATCGACGGGGTGTACACCGGGCGCTTGAAGGGCGATCTGCTGCACGGCGTCGCCAAGGCGGACGCCGTCCGCGGCTTGGCCGCCGAGAACGGGCTGGACCTGGCCCGCTGCTTCGCCTACTCGGACTCGTACAACGATCTGCCGATGCTGTCGCTGGTCGGCCATCCCTGCGCCGTCAACCCGGACCGGCGGTTGACTCAGCATGCTCAGGAAGTCGACTGGCAGATCCGGGATTTTCGCACCCATCGCCAGGCCGTGCGGCTCGGACTGCTCGGTGCCGGCGCGACCGGAGTTGCCGCCGGAGCCCTGGCCGCCGGCTTCGGTGTCCGCCGGATCCTCAAGCGGGACTGAGCCACACCTTCGTACCGTCGGCCGGCGACTGTTGGACTTTTAACAGTCGCGGTCGGGTGACCCACAGTCTACGGTTGTGGCCGGTGCGTCGATCCTCGACCGGCGCCGGTGTCGATCGACACCGTTGTCGTTCGACGTCTTCAGCACACGGGCCTGTGGGCCCGACAGCAGAACCGCCCGTCGGGCGAGCGACAAGGAGACCCACCATGACGCAGTACTTCCTGACCGTGCCGCACTCATCGGCCGACGAGCCGACGATGGAGTCGATGCAACAGAACGACCCGGCCGAACTGGAGGCCGTGTTCGCCGCAGTCGGTGCGTTCAACAGCGCCCTGCAGGAGTCCGGCGCCCTCCGCTATGCCGGTGGATTGCATCCGCCGTCGACCGCCCGGACCGTCGACGCGACCGGCGCCGAGACCGCGGTAGTCGAAGAACCCTTCGTGGTCGCCGACGAATACGTCGGCGGCTTCTGGATCATCGAGGTCGACAACGACGACGAGGCCCTGGCCTGGACGACCCGGGCCGCCGAGGCCCTTCAAGGGCGCATCGAGGTGCGAGCACTGCAGGACCCGCCGTCCTGATCACGTCCAGATAGTTCAGGCTATCTTGAGTTCAGGATTCTGTGTATCGTCACGGGTGTGCTGAAACTCGCTCCCGACATCGACGTGCTCGCCCGCTTCGGGCGGGCGCTGGCTGATCCGATCCGGTGCCAGTTGATGCTGGCACTGCGGGAGGCTCCGGCCTATCCCTCGGACCTGGCCGATCGACTGGGCATCTCCCGGACCCGGCTGTCCAACCACCTGGCCTGCCTGCGCGACTGCGGTCTGGTGGTGGCCGTGCCGGACGGCCGCCGGGTCCGGTACGAGTTGGCGGACCGACGACTCGGACACGCGCTGGATGATCTTCGTACGGCGGTGGTTGCGGTCGCGACCGACCGGACCTGCCCGGACGCAGACGCCGACGACTGCTGTTGATCATGACCAGGAACATGATCAACACGCTCGATCCGGGCCGACGGAGCGTGCTGCGTCGACGGATCCGGCTGATCGTCGCGGCCACGATCGGCTACAACGTGATCGAGGCGATCGTGGCGATCTCGGCCGGCGCCGCGGCGTCCTCCACAGCCCTGATCGGATTCGGGCTGGACTCGGTGGTGGAGGTGCTCTCCGCGGCGGCCGTTGCTTGGCAATTCTCGGCGGCCGACCCGGAACGCCGCGAACGCACGGCGTTGCGGGTGATCGCCGTTTCCTTCTTCGGGTTGGCTTGCTACGTCACGGTGGACGCCGTCCTCACCCTGACCGGGTGGCGATCTCCCGAGCACAGCACTGTCGGGATCGTGCTGGCCGCGGTGAGCCTGGTGATCATGCCGGTGCTGAGCCTGCTCGAGCGTCGTACCGGCAGGGAATTGGGGTCGGCCTCGGCGGTCGCGGACTCGAAGCAGACCCTGATCTGTACCTACCTCTCCGCCGCCGTGCTGATCGGATTGATCTTGAACAGCGCCTTCGGCTGGACCTGGGCCGATCCGGTCGCCGGACTGGTGATCGTGATCTTCGCTGTCCGAGAAGGGCTCGAGGCGTGGCGGGGCGACAGTTGTACGACCTCGATCGGTGAACTCACCGGCGAGGATGATGCACCGGCAGCCGTTGACGAACCGCGCTCACAGACCGAAGGGGGCCGTCATGGACGGCCATGATCACGGCAGCGGGATGGCCCAGAACCGGAAGCGGCTGACGGTCGCGTTCGTGATCACCGCCGGCATCCTGTTGGTGCAGGTCGTCGGCGCCGCGGTCACCGGATCGTTGGCCTTGTTGGTCGACGCCGGGCACATGCTGACCGATGCCGGTGGCCTGGCGATCGCCTTGCTGGCAGCGAATCTGGTGCTGAGGCCGGCTACAGATCGACGGACCTGGGGCTTTGCCCGGGCCGAGGTGATCGCCGCAACGGCACAGGCCGCGGTGTTGTTCGCCGTTGGCCTGTTCGTGCTGGTGGAAGGCATCCAGCGGCTGTTCGAGCCACCCCAGATCAATTCGCAGAGCTTGTTGATCTTCGGCATCATCGGACTGGTCGGAAACCTGATCTCGATCGCGGTGTTGTTCGGTGGACGGTCCGACAACTTCAACCTGCGCGCGGCGTTCCTCGAAGTCCTCAACGACGCGCTCGGATCGGTGGCCGTGATCATCGCCGCGATCGTGATCAACCTCACCGGCTGGCAGCGGGCGGATTCGGTCGCCGCGCTGCTGATCGGATTGCTGATCCTGCCGCGCGCGGTCAAGCTGCTGCGGGAGACGGTCAACGTGCTGATGGAGACGACCCCGCCGGGGCTCGACCTGGATGCGGTCCGGACGCACCTGCTCGGCGTACCGCACGTGCACGAGGTCCACGACCTGCACGCATCAACGATCTCCACCGGGCTGCCGGTGCTGACCGCCCACGTCACCGTCGATGCGACCTGCTTCACCGACGGCCATGCCCCGCAGATCCTTGATCAACTTCAGGACTGCGTGGCCGAGCACTTCGAGGTCAGCGTCGAGCACTCGACCTTCCAGCTCGAGCCGACAACCCACCAGCAGCACGAGCACGTCCACCACGGCTGAGCGGACGCGGCGCCTCAGCGGAGCCAGCGGGCGGCGTCCTCCCACCAACCCTGTCCGAGCATCCCCCAGCCGACCAGCGGCGCCAGCCAGACCTGCTCCGGATCCGTCAGCGGGCGCCGTTCGGTGTAGCTGTCGAGGAACAGTCTCTGCGCCCGGTCGGTGATCGGCTGCCAGTTCCGGTACCAGGTGCCGAGCAGGCACACGGCGTGCGCGAGGTCGACCACGGCCGCGTCCAGCCGCGCCTCCTCGAAGTCGATGACTCCGGTGATCTCCCCGTCCCCGTACAGCACGTTGGCGCCGCGGAAGTCCGAGTGCACCGGCTGGCGGGACAGCTCCGGCAGGTCGACGATCCGCTGCTCGAGCCGCCGCCGTAGCTCGCTCGGCACCGTCTCGGCTCGGCCGTCCGGGTAGGCCCACAACGTACTGCTCCCGGCCACCGGCTGGACATCCTCGAGCAGAACGGCATCGGGCCAGATCGCCAGCTGTCGGTGCAGCGTCGCCAGGGTTGATCCGGCGGCGCGAACCTGATCAAGATCGGTCGCGTCCAGCAGCTCGCCGGGCAGGATCGGCTGGACGCCGATCGACGAGTCATCCCGCAGCAGTTGATCATCACCGCTGCGGGTGCGCAGCGGCGCGGCGACCGGCAACTCCTGCTCGGCCAGCCACTGCACCAGCGCCGCTCGGGCACTCAGCCAGTCATGCGCCTCGGTCAGTCTGCAGACCTTGATCATCAGCCGATCGGCGGCTGCGGTGGTCACCCAGAGCATCAGGTTGTGAGCGCTGATCACCATCCGGTCGAGACGCGTCAGCTCCAGGTCGTAGTCCTCGGCCAGCAGCTCCTCCGCCCACGCCGCGGCGGCATCGACCGAGGCGAAGCCGAAGCGACGCTGCAGCTCGACGTCGGCATCGGTGCTCTCCCAGAGCATTTCCGGCATCACGGTGTTGATCATGACATTCTGTCGACGCTTCAGGAGGTGAGAGCGCGATCCACGGCCGCGGGAGCCAGCACCTGGCCGAGCGCGAGCGCGGCGCAGCCGACCACGCCGGCGTGCTCCCGGTGGGTCAGCGGCACGATCGACAACTCGCGGGTCGCCAGCGCCGACGCCTGGGCGTACAGCGACTCCCGCAGGCCCGCCACGTAGCTGTCGTACGCGGCCGCAAGATCGCCGCCGACCACGACCACCTCGGGGTTGAGCAGATTCACCGCGGCTGCCAGCACCTCGCCGGTCCGGCGACCGGCCTCGCGGATCAACCGCCGAGCCTCGGCGTCCCCGCCGACCGCGCGGGCGGCCAGATCGCGTACGTGGGTGACCTTCAGCCCGGCTTCCTCGGCCCGCCGGACCAGGGCCCACCCGCCGGCCAGCACCTCCAGGCAACCGGTGTCTCCGCAGCGACAGGCCAGTCCTTCGGCGGCGGTCACCTTGGTGTGACCGATCTCGCCGGCCGCACCCCACCGGCCACGGACCAGACGGCCGTCGACGACGACCCCGATGCCGATCCCGGTTGACGCCTTCAGGAAGATCAGATCGCGATGTTGTTCGAGATGACCGCGCCGCTCGGACAGGGCCATCGCATTCGCATCGTTCTCCACGAACACCGGTGCCCCGGTCAGCCCTTCGAGGTACGGCGCCAGCGGCACTCCGTCCCAGCCGGTCATGATCGGCGAGTCCAGACTGGCGCCGCGGTCGATGTCGACCGTCCCCGGGATGCTCAGCCCGACCGTGCGCACCGACGATGCCGGGCGGGCAACCCGTTCGAGCAACTCCGCGAAGGCGCCCACGACTGCGGGCATCAGCTCGTCCGGCGACACCCCGATCTCCTGGTCGACATCGGTGCCCGCGAGCACGGTTCCGTCCAGGTCGCAGACCGCCACCTGGGTCCGGCTGCGACCGATCGCCCCGGCCAGCACGACCCCTGCGTCCCGGTTGAACCGCAGCTGGCTCGGCGGACGTCCGCCGGTCGACACCCCCGGCTCGTCGGAGGCCTCGATCACCAGCCCGGAACGGAGCAGCGCACCGACCCGGGCCGCGACAGCGGTACGTGACAGCCCGGTCAGCCGACCGAGGTCGGATCGTGTGGTTGCCCCGTCACGGACCAGCGCAAGAACGTCGCCGGCCGTCGATGGGCCCTGGATGGTGGCCATGGCTCGGAATTCAAGCACGACGGCAAATGGGACGCGAAACCACCAAACGTTCTCGCTTTTGTCTTCCAAAATGCGGAAGTGTGTATTGCCAATACCCACAAGTGCCTCTAGCGTGTTGCCCTCGTGCAGTTCGTGCCCCATCTCCCTGTCAGCGAGGCAGCCATGACCACCTCCGTACATCCAGTCCTGGCTGCGGTGACGACCCGGCTGACCGAGCGCAGTCGTGCCGAGCGCACCGCCTACCTGGAACGGCTCGATCGTGCGGCCGACCGGGAACCGGCCCGCGCTCGTCTCGCCTGCGCCAACCTGGCGCACGGCTTCGCCGCCTCCGGACCGGCGGACAAGGAGGCGCTCCGGGCGACGATGAAGCCCAACGTCGCGATCGTCTCTGCCTACAACGACATGCTGTCGGCCCATCAGCCGTTCGAGAGCTACCCGGCCCGGCTGAAGAAGCAGGTGCTCCGGTCCGGCGGCATCGCCCAGTTCGCCGGCGGCGTACCCGCCATGTGCGACGGCATCACCCAGGGCCGGGACGGCATGCAGTTGTCGCTGTTCAGCCGGGACGTGATCGCGATGTCGACCGCGATCGCCCTGTCCCACGACATGTTCGACGCGGCGCTGATGCTAGGAGTCTGCGACAAGATCGTTCCGGGGCTGCTGATCGGTGCGTTGTCCTTCGGCCATCTGCCGACGATCTTCGTGCCGTCCGGACCGATGACCTCCGGGCTGCCCAACTCGGAGAAGTCTCAGGTCCGGCAGCGGTACGCCGCCGGTGAAGCCGGCCGGGACGAACTGCTGGCCGCGGAGTCGGCGTCCTACCATTCCGCCGGCACCTGCACCTTCTACGGCACCGCGAACTCCAACCAGCTGCTGATGGAGGTGCTCGGACTGCACCTGCCCGGCTCGAGTTTCGTCAACCCTGGAACGCCTTTGCGGGACGCGCTGACCGACGCCGCGGCCGCGCGGTCGGTGGCGATCACGGCAGCGGGAACCGAATTCACTCCGATCGGCCGAGTGGTCGACGAGAAGTCGATCATGAACGCTGCGGTCGCCCTGCTGGCCACCGGCGGGTCGACCAACCACACCCTGCATCTGGTCGCGATCGCCCGCGCAGCGGGCATCACGCTGACCTGGGACGACCTGTCCGCACTGTCCGAGGTGGTGCCGTCGATGGCTCGGATCTACCCGAACGGTGCGGCCGACGTGAACCACTTCCATGCCGCCGGCGGACTCGCCTTCACCATCCGATCGCTGCTGGAGGCCGGGCTGCTGCACCCCGACGTCACGACCGTCGCGGGTCCGGGCCTGGAGCGATACACGCAGGAGGCTCGGTTGCTCGACGGTCGGGTGACCTGGATCGACGGTCCGACCAGCAGCCATGACCCGACCGTGCTGCGCGGGGCGGATCAGCCGTTCGCCACCGACGGTGGGCTCAAGATGCTGGCCGGCAATCTCGGCCGGGCCGTGATCAAGACCTCCGCGGTTGCCGCTGAACATCGCACGATCACCGCGCCGGCCCGGGTGTTCGACGACCAGGGCGCGTTCCTGGCTGCCTTCGAGGCCGGCGAACTGACCGGGGATCTGGTGGCCGCGATCCGCTTCCAGGGGCCGGCCGCCAACGGGATGCCGGAGTTGCACAAGCTCACCCCTCCGTTGGGCGTGCTGCAGGACCGCGGCCAGCGGGTGGCGTTGATCACCGACGGCCGGATGTCCGGTGCCTCCGGCAAGATCCCGGCAGCGATCCACCTGACCCCCGAGGCCTCGATCGGCGGGCCGCTGGCCCGGCTGCACGACGGCGATCTGGTCAGCCTGGATGCGGCGACCGGGACGCTCGAGGTGCACGTCCCGGCGGACGAATTCGCCGACCGGACTCCGGCCACGCCGCCTGCCACCGACACCTACGGCACCGGACGTGAACTGTTCGGTGCCTTCCGGAGCCAGGTCGGTTCGGCCGACACCGGGGCCAGCGTCCTGTTCGGAAGTTGATCTTGGGCGCCGCCGGTGGGCTCCTCAGCCGAAGATGCCGCGGCGCTCGTTCAGCAGCGCGTACAGGCTGTGCTGGATGGTCTCGCGGACCTGATCGGTGACGTTGAAGACGATCATCGGATCCTCGGCCGCACCGGCCGGCAGTTCGTCGGTGGCGATCTGCTCGCCGAACTGGATGATCCACTTCGACGGCAGCGGGATCATCCCGAGCACGCCGAGCAGCGGGAAGAACGGGGTGACCGGGAAGTACGGCACTCCGAGGATCCGGGACAGCGTCGGCAGCTGCGCGATCTGCGGGTAGATCTCCTCCGAGCCGATGATCGACACCGGCACGATCGGCACCTGGGCACGTACCGCGGCCGAGACGAAACCGCCACGGCCGAAGCGCTGCAGCTTGTAGCGCTGGGAGTAGAGCTTCCCCAAACCCTTGAAGCCCTCCGGGAAGACCGTCACCAACTGGCCACTGTCCAACAGCCGTTCGGCATCCTCCTGACAGGCCAGCGTGACGCCGATCTTGCGGGCGAAGTCACTGCTGTACGGGGTGGCGAAGACCAGGTCGGCGCCGAGCGAACGGGCATGTCGCTCGACCTCGTCGAAGATCACCGACTGCAAGATCAACGCATCCAGCGGCAACGTGCCGGCATGGTTGGAGACGACCAGCGCCGCACCATCGGTCGGGATGTTCTCGGCGCCGCGGACCTCCACCCGGAACCACTGTCGGGCCAGCTGCCGCAACGCCGGCAGCACCACCGTGCTGGTGAACTCCGGGTCGAAGCCGAACTCGTCGACGGCATACTCCCCGGTCATCCGGGATCGTGCGTAGTCCGCCAGTTCGTCCACCGTGGTCGGCCAGTCGACGCCGAGCCGCTCGGCCAGTGCAAACAGCTCCCGGAGCGGATCCTCGGTCAGTCCGCGGAGCTGGTCGATCGGCGTATCGGCCAGCCCGGACAGCAATTGTCTGCCCGCGCCGACCAATTCGGTCAGCACCCGACCGAACTCGTTCGGCTGATCATGATCATCGCGCTCGCGCTGTTCGGCTCGCTCGCCATGATCATCTCGCGGCTGACCGTCGGCCTCGGGTTCATGATCATCATCCGGGCGGTACTCGTCCATCGGGATCACGTCAGCCATCTTGACCCGAGCCTTGCCCTGCGACGACATCTGCACTCCGTCCACCGGCCAACGCGGCCGCCTTGTCGATCAGCTCCTCGGCGTGCCGGAGCGGTCCGGGTCCGTTCGCGACAGCGAATTCCTCCAGCGCCGCTCGCGAGCCGATCTCGGGTACGAAGCCGGCCACCGCCCGGAATCGTGTGGTGTCCATCCCCCGACCGTAGGTCAACGCGGCGATCTGGTCTGCGGACAGGTCGAGGATCCGCGCCTGTCGGCCGATCGCCGCCAGAACGGCCGTCGCCGATCCCGGCACCGGCAGCCCCGGCCGACCGACCACCGCCAGCGCCTGGCTCAGGGTGATCAGGTCGGGAGCGGCGACGTTGAAGGTGCCGGGAAGCTCCCGATCCACCGCGAGCAGCAGTGCCCGGACGGCATCCGTCGGGTGCAGGAATTGCAGCCGGGCCTCGAAGCCCATCGGCCGCGGCACCAGCGGCAGACTCAGATAGCGGGTGATCGACGAGTCGACCCGAGCGCCCATCAGGTTGGCCAGCCGCAGTGTGGTCACGATCAGGTCCGGACGGCGGCGGGCTAGTCCACCGACGTAGCTCTCGATCTCCACCGAGTCCTTGCCGAAGCCGGTCCGAAGTCCGGCCCTGGCCGTCATCTCCTCGGTGAAGCGGGCAGGATCCCGCGGGGAGGCACCGTACACACTGGCCGAGGATTGGACGATCAACCGACGAACCGTCTGTGATCGCTGACACGAGGCCAGCAGCTGCATGGTGCCGATGACGTTTATCTCTTTCATCAACGACCGGCCGCCGGCATTGGCGGGCGTGGATTTGACCCCGAGATGGACGACGGTCTCCACCGCCTCGGCGGCCATCACCCGGGTGATGCCGGCGTTGCGGATGTCGGCTCGGACGTAGCGAGCCCGGCCGATGTCGAAGCGCGGCGGCACCACGTCGACGCCGATCACCTCGACGTCGGAACGTACCGCCAGCTCGCGGGCGAATCGCGCCGCGAGATCCCGGGAGATACCGGTAACCAGAACAACCCGCGCCATGTCAGCAGACGATAGCCGCCTTCACGGTCGAAGGCGGTGCTGACATCGACGCGGGTGTGGGGGCCAGCGAACCGGGACGGTTCTCCTGGCGCCGGACTTACTTGCCTGCGCGGCGGCGCTGGATGCGCGTGCGCTTCAGCAGCTTGCGGTGCTTCTTCTTCGCCATCCGCTTCCGGCGCTTCTTGATAACCGAACCCACGTGTGGACCTCTCAATAACCCCGAGCCTGAGCCCAGGACCAACACCTTGTTGGTAATTTGCATGGTTGTCGCCCGGGCTGTCACGCCTGATGGCGTGCCGCGGCCGGACAAGACAGTGATGCTACCCGTCGTAGGTGTACCGGCGCGAATCGTACGTCCCAACAGCACCGGCAGCGGGTTGACCGGGTGACCCCGAGCCGCTGGAATCGGCCCATGCAGCCGACCGAGGTGGCCGTCGCGGCCCGCCGACTGGGGATCGTGCCGACGGGCACAGCGTCGCCGATCAAGCCGGGATTGGGCGGAAACGAACTCTGGCGGATCGCCGCCGACGACGGTGACCAGGTGTTGCGGTTCTTTCCGCCCGGAGCGCCCTCCGAGATCGCCGAACGGGAGGCCGCAGCGCACAACCTGGCCACCGCCCATGGCGTGCCCACCCCACGGGTGACCGGCCTCGATCGGATCGGTGATCGTTCGATGCTGGCGATGGACTGGATCGAGGGTGACACGGTGGCCACTGCCCTGCTGGCCGGGCGGGATCCGGAGACACTCGGTCGGAGCAGCGGCGAGTTACTGGCCCGACTGCATCGAATCGATGTGGTGCCTCAGGTGATCAGCAACCGAGACTGGATCGACTGGGCCGGGCCGCGGGCCGATCGGCTCCGGCCGCTGCTCGGCGGCTCCAGCACGCTCCGGCTGCTGCATCTGGATGCCCATCCGGAGAACTTGATCATCGGCTCGGCAGACAGTGGCGGCCGGCTCTGGGTGCTCGACTGGGCCAATGTCCGGATCGGGCCGCCGGCGGCCGACCTGGCCCGCACGCTGTCCATCATCGACCTCGTCCACGACGCACTCCCGGGCATCACCGAGCAACAACGTCGTACCTTGATGATCTTCCGCGATGCCTTGCTGGTCGGGTATTCCGCGGCCGGCGGCGACCCCGAGGTGCCGCAGTTGATCATGGCCTGGGCGCGGGCGGTGCAGCTTGTTGATCTTGTCGACAGTTGGGTGCCGGAGTGGTACTTCGATCGACTGCGGGAAGGCTACCGGGAGGCGGTCGAGAACAGCCCGTAGCTGGCGTGGATGGCGAACTCGTAGATCAGCCGCTGCTCGTCGACCATGACCGCCAGGAAATCGTCGCGGGAGGTGAGCGTGCCGTTCCAGTACAACTGGTCGGAGGGCGGATTCATCCCTGCCTGCATCGCCGAGAACAGGCTCCAGTTGAGCTCCGGGGCATCGGGTCCTTCGAGGATCGTGGCCGTTGTTTCCAGGGTGAGGTAGCTGTACGGGTCGTCGGTGCTGGCGCCGAAGACGAACAGGGTGCACTCCGGGTTACGTCGCAGGTTGGCCGTACGCACGCGCTGCTGGGTGCCGGAGCTCCACAGCCGGCCGTCGACCACGGCCACGCCGCAGCGCACCGCATGGACCCTCCGGTCGGGTCGCTGGGTGATCATCGCCGCCGCATGATGATCATCAAGATAGGCCGCGATCTGGTCGTCCATGCTCACTCCTGGTTGGTCGTAGCCTGGTTGGGCGTAGCGGGCGGTTGGATCCCCCACCTGGAAGGTCCCGACCGACCAGACCGATTCGGTCCCCCGGCTCGCAATCCCTACGCTTGCTGCCCATGACCGAGTCCGCTCTCTCTGGGCGGCCGACGCAGCATTCCGAGTCAGCTCACGCTTCGGAACCCCGGACCCATCGTCCCGCTGCGCCGGCCTTCGCCAAAGTTTCCAGTCCCTACTTTCCGATCCTGGTCGGCCTTTTCGTCGGCGTGATGATGATCAGCAACATCACCGGCACCAAGGGCGTCGTCCTTTTCCCGTTCATCGACTTCCAACTCGGCCCGTTCGCCATGCACGGGTTGGTCACCGACGGGGCCTTCTACCTCTTCCCTGCCGCCTATGTGCTGGGCGACGTGATCAGCGAGGTGTACGGCTTCAAGGCGATGCGCAAGGTGATCATCACCGGTTTCGCGGTACTGCTCCTCGCCTCCATCTGCTTCTGGCTCACCATCAAACTTCCGGCTGCCGACTTCTACACCGGGCAGCAGGCCTTCGAAACCGTTGCCGGCGTGGTCCCGCGCTTCCTGGCCGCCGGTCTGGCCGGGTATCTGGTCGGGGAATTCCTGAACTCACTGGTGCTGGTGAAGATGAAGGCACGCAGCGGCGAACGCCGGCTCTGGGCTCGCTTGTTGGGCAGCACGGTGGTCGGCGAATTCGCCGACACGCTGGTCTTCTGCTCGATCGCCGCCGGTGCGCTGGGAATCTCGACCTGGCAGGACTTCGCCAACTACACCGTGATCGGCTTCCTCTGGAAGACGCTGGTCGAGGTGTTGGTGATGCCGATCACCTACCGCGTCACCGGCTGGCTGAAGCGGAAGGAACCGAGCTACGTCGACGCGTTGCGCGCCCAGTCGCCGACGGCGTGACCGTGCCGCTCCGGGGCTGATCCGAGCTTCCTGCTCGTGCGCTGGCTCAGCGACGTCGTTGTGCCAGCAGCCATTCGTACAGCTCCGGATCGTCGTACGCCGCGGTCCAGGCATTGTGGCCGCCGGTCGGATTGATCGTGGTCCTGATCGTCCCGCCGGCGGCTTCGATCGCTGCCGCGATCCGGGTCGTACCGTCCACGGCCACCGCCTCGTCGTCGGCGTTGTGGAAGGCCCAGATCGGCATGTCCTTCAGCAGCCCTGCCATCCACGGCCCGGCCCAGCCACAGATCGGCGCGATGGCCGCGAACCGGTCCGAGTAGCGCGCGGCCAGATCCCAGGTCCCGATGCCACCCATGCTGAGACCCGTCAGGTAGACCCGATCGGGATCGATCGGCTGAGTCGCCAACAGTTCGTCCAGCAACCCGATCAGCGCTTCCTCCTGCCAGTGCCACCAGCTGCCGGCCGGACATTGCGGAGCAGCCAGCGCGAACGGCAGCGCTGTGCCGTCCGACGCCTGTTTGGCCGGGCCGTGGACGCGTACCAGATCAAGATCATCACCACGCTCGCCTGAACCGTGCAGGAAGAGCACCAACGGCATCGGCTCTGCCAGGCCGTCGGGCCGGTGATACAGGTAGCGGACATCGTGATCCTGCGGTGTCGTTGCCCGGAATCGCTGTGCTTCCACGGTCGGTAGTTGATCACAGCTCGACGACGGCGCGAAAGGCGCGAGGCATCAGGTACGGCGTGTGTTCGGACCTCTCGACTGGCCTCATCGATGGACTCGCCGACGGTTGGGTGCTGTGGTCCTGTGGTGCTGCGGTGCTGTGGTGCGGCCGGTCGGGTGTTCGGATCTCTGCGCGCAGACAACCAGTCCGCACAATGCCGGGTTGCCTGTGTGGTTGGGGATGATGGCGGCTGGTAGGAGGGGCGGGTGGGCATCGTGCGGACGGCCAGACCCATCCACGTCGTGCGCGCAGAGATCCGAACACCCGCCCTCGGCGTCAGGCCGGGAACCCCGAGCCGCGGCGGTAAAGGGTGACGGACCTCGGCGAATCTCCACAGGACCGTGCGCGTGTCCGACGATCGGCCCTCGGCGTCGGCGCGGTAGTGAAACCGTTCGCGGTCAGCGTCGGAGGGCGTTACCAGGACGAGCTCCGAGAAGCCGTGGTCAGCGGTCGGATCGACTGGGCAACGGCCACCGCCGCCCAGTCTCGTGTTGCGGATGGGCAGCGGCGATAGGTTGGTGCGAACTACCCGATCGGATGGAGGTAGGACTCGATGTCGAATCCGTTGCGCAGACTCATCGTCACGATCGGATCGCCCGCGACCTTGAACGGTCGCGAGGGTCGGCGAGAGCTGGCGGACTTCTACGGCGCGCTCCTCGGCATGCGGGTGATCAACGAGGGCTGGCTGCTGATCGCCCGCGAATCGGAGAGCAAGCTGGTGCTGGCGCTCGACAACGACGGCTGGTCCGACGATCACCCGCCGCGGTGGCCGGATCCGGAATACCCGCAGCAACTGCATCTCGATCTTGCCGTACGAGATCTGGACGAGGTCAGCCGTGACGTTGCGGCCGCCGGGGCCACGCTGCTCAAGGACAGCGAATCCTTCCGGGTCTTCGCCGACCCGGCGGGGCATCCGTTCTGCTTGTACCCCGACGTTGAGGTAGCGCGAACCACCGTACGGCGGCTGGTGTTCGACTGCTTCAGCCCGCGCTCGATGGCGACCTTCTACGAAGGATTCTTGAGCGCGAGCGATCGGCGGATCGAGGACTCGATGGAGCGGGTCGTTGTTGATCTTGGTGACGCCGAGCTGCCAGACCTGGGGTTCCAGCACGCTGTGTTCAGGCCGGCCCGCTATCCCGATCCCGACTATCCGGCTCAGCTGCATGTCGACTATCGCTGGACCGACGGCATCGAGTCCGAAGCAATGGCCAGGGCAGAGCAGCTCGGCGCTGTGCGACTGCCAGATCTCGCCGACACCATCGCGTACGCGGATCCCGCCAGCCACCCGTTCTGTGTGCAGATCACAGTCTGAGCCCGATCCCGGCTGGCAACCGCGGCAAGATCAAATCAGGGCATCGACGGCCCGGAGATTGGCGATGGTCCGGGCGCGACGCTGCTCGTCCCAAGCAGTGGTGTGGCCTTCCGGGGGCGGGGCACCGATGATCGTCATCAACAGGTGCACACCCAGCCAATCGGGAAGATCAACTCCGCGGGCGTCCCGATAACTGTCCCAGATCGTCTTGCGCAGAAGGGAAAACTCCGACTCCCGCTCCCAGATTCCGAAGCCCCACTCGCCGAAGTCGAAATCGCTCAACGGGTGTTGTACGCCCGCGCTCTCCCAGTCGATCAGTCCGCAGACGTCACCGGCCTCGTTGATCATGATCTGGCCCTCGTTGATGTCGCGATGAACCAGAGTCGGCTGCAACCGAAGGCAGGGCTCGATCACCGCCAGCCAACGATCAACGCGATCGGCCGGCAGGTCGGCGGCGACAGCCAGATCGAATCCGAGCTTCTCCAGTCGAGACTCGACGAGGTAGTCCTCGAAATGCCGCAGCTCCCGCTCCATCGGATCCGGGCTGGCCGGCGTACGACTACCGATGGTGTCCGGGACGTCGGAGATGTTGATCTTGTGATACCCGGCGATCAGCTCACCCAACTGGGCCAGCATCCGCTGCCAACGACCAAGATCAGCATCGTCCTGCAGAGCAGCCCACGATCGAGCCTGATAGCGGGTGATCATGGTCACCGGGTAAGGCCACAGCTCGTCGTCGTCGATCCTGGCCAACAGTCGCGGAACCGGGATGCCGTACGACTCCAGCAGCGGCAGCGCGGTCGCCTCGCGTTCGAGACCCGGCACCCAGCGATGGCTGCGCGGCAGCAGCAACACCCGGTCATCGGCCAGGATCGCGAACCGGTGCCAGCCCTCTCCGGTCAGCCGCACACCGGACAGGTCGCCAGTCTCGAGGACGCGCCGCAGCCGATTCTGCTGCGGCGGCGTCAGGACGACGTCGAGTGCGCTCGGATTGATCACGTACGCGGAATCGAGAAGGTCAGGGAAGTCCGCCGGCTAGCCGGTCTCGAAGTAGGAGCCGCGGAGGTAGTCGTGCACCGCCTTCTCGGGGACACGGAAACTGCGGCCGAACCGGGCCGCTTCCAGTTCGCCGGAGTGGATCATCCGGTAAACCGACATCTTCGAGACTCGCATCACCGAGGCGACCTCGGCGACGGTCAGGAACTTGACACCTGCCAGCGACCCGGCGATCGGGGTCACGTCGGGAGAATCCGACTCGTTCGTCATCAGAGCACACCATTCCGACCCGCGTCGTGGCTGGCTTCCCCTCCAGCGTCGTGCGCGCATCTACTGTGAGACTAGTGGCAAACGAGGCTTTTGGGAAAGCCGCGAGGTATCCATTTCGCCGACACGCCGCACACGGAGCTTGACCTGGACGTCGCCATGGCTGGTGTGCTGTCGCCACACCTGGGCGGGATCGCATCCGCCTGGGCTCCGTGGATGCGGTCGGAGCTGAGATGGCTCCCGGTGATCATGATTCTTGTCGGGTGCACGCCGGAGACTCCTGACCCGGCGGGCCGCCCTGGACGCCGACCGCTCGGTAGCCCCGGACCACCGGGCTCGGTACAGCCGGCCAGCACGGCTCTGATGAACAAGCCCGCGGCGATCCGCTGCACCCGGCCAGCGTGGGCGGAGCGCGCCGCCCAAGCTCGTTCATGATCATCAAGCCGCCTCGGCGGGTGAGGGCAGCCTCACCTGGCTGGACGTGCTGTCACCGTGGGGGCAATGTTGGTCCCGGCAGATCGGAGTCGATCCGGAGGTAGTGCGATGTCCACCATCAGCTTGCCGATCATCAACACGTGCTCGGTCGAAGGTTGTTCCTACAACCACGACCACGACTGTCACGCCGGGGCCATCACGGTGATCGAGGACACCTCGGCCTGCGGCACCTATTTCGCCGATGGCGACAAAGGTGGGGTCAAGGAGACCGGACATGTCGGCGCCTGTCATCGGGCCGATTGTGTCCACAACTCCGCGCTGGAATGCACTGCCGAAGGGATCATGATCGGGGCCGGTGGCGACGTTGCCGACTGCCTCACCTTCCAGGCGCGCTGACGGCGACCGAACCTCCGCTCAGAGCCCGGGATCGAGACCGAGCTCGGGAAAGACCGCGCGCCGCGTTGCCATGATCGCCTGGTCGAGCCGACTGGCCGGATCGATGCCATCGCTGAACGGCGTGTAGTCGACCGGGCACCCGTCGGTCATCACGGTCGGCGCATTCGGCCCGATCGAGTCCCGCCAGCGCTGCGGAATCTCGGCGTCGGGCGGGATCGGAGTGCCGGAGACGATGCCGAGCAGATGCGCCCAGGCGCGCGGCACCACGTCCACCAGCGCGTACCCACCTCCGCCGCCGGCAACCCAGCGCCCCTCGGTGAATTCCTCGGCCAGCCCGGCCAGGGCCAGGTACGACGCCCGCTGGCCATCCACGCTGAGTCGCAGGTCGGCGAGCGGATCATCCTTGTGGGAGTCGCAGCCGTGCTGCGTCACCAGCACGGTCGGTTTGAAGGCGGCCAGCGCCTCCGGCACGACCGCGTCGAAGGCCCGCAACCATCCCCGGTCATCGGTACCCGACGGCAACGCCACGTTGACGGCGCTGCCCTGTGCCTGCGGACCACCGGTCTCGTGCGGAAACCCGGTGCCGGGGAAGAGCTGCACCGGCGTCTCGTGCAGGCTGATCGTCAATACCCGTGGCTCGTTGTAGAAGATCGTCTGTACGCCGTCGCCGTGGTGCACATCGACGTCGACGTACGCGACCCGTTCGCAACCGGCGTCCAGCAACCAGCGGATCGCGGCCGCCAGGTCGTTGTAGATGCAGAAACCACTGGCCGAGCCGGGCATGGCGTGATGCAAGCCGCCGGCGATGTTGATCGCCCGCCGGACTTCCCCGTTCCAGACGCTGCGGGCCGCATCGACGCTGGCGGTGACGACCTGGGACGACACTCGGTGCATCCCGTCGAACACCGGATTGTCGTCGGTGCCGAGACCGTAGATCGGGTTCGGTTCGGCCGCCCGGACCGCGTCCATGTAGTCGGCAGTGT
>DATCVL010000204.1:0-5486 GCA_036566865.1 Microlunatus sp. | reverse complement strand
GGCCTCGGCGGCGGCGGTCAAGCAGTCCTTGGCCAACGCGGTGTCGATCTGGTCGCCGAAGGTGACCCAGGATCCGAACGAGAGAGCGCTCACCTTGAGCCCGGAGGACCCCAGACGCCGATACGGCATTGTGCGTGCAGCAGATTCAGTCATAGCTTGACGCTATCGCTACGCCTGTCGTGGAACCACGTCAGGTACGCGATCGATGGCGGCTCCAGCAGCAGCGGAGGATCACGGCTTCACCAGGGCGACAGCGTTCTTCTGCACCCACGCGATCTCGCGCGCAATCGCGTCCAGGTCGCCACGGCGAGCCATGGCCATCTCCCACTCGGAGCCAGCGGCCACCAGCTGCCACAGATGATCAAGAAAACCCTGCATCCGCTCGGCCCCGGTCAGGACGATGTCGACGGTTGGCTCGATGCCGTACGCGTTCAGCAGCAGGCGATACCGACGTGCCTGCTCCGCGATCTTGGTCGGCAGTCCGGTTCTTCGACATCGTTCCTCCGGCCACAACGGCACCCACCGCCAGGCGGCAAATCCAAGGTCCCAGGCCCGCGGGCCCGGTGCCGCTGCCTCCCAGTCGATCAACGCCACCGGGACACCGTCTCGAAAGACCGTGTTCCCCGGCGACAGGTCGTTGTGGCAGATCGTCTCGACCGGCTGCCGAGTCGGTACCTGCCATTCCCTGCCGGTCCAGGAGAAGGTCGCAGCTGCATCGTGAAAGGTGCGTAGCAGTCGCCCGAGCCGGACCAGAACGTCGTCGCGCCTGACCCAGTGATCAACATCGCCCAACGGCGCCGCGCCGACCTCCGGCAGACTCGCGCCCGGCTCCCCCGCGATGTAGGTCAGGATCTCGCGTCCTTGATCATCGAAGCCCAGCGCACGCGGAGCTCCGTCGAAGCCGTGATCTTCGAGATGTCGCAGCAGGTCGAGTACGACCGGAGACCAGAAACTCCCGCTGCGGCGTACCGTGTCCCCCACCCGCACAGCCTTTGAATGCGATCCGCCGTCGAGCGGAATCTCCTGCTCAGCCACGGAGCTCGGCCTCCAGTTCCTCGAACGAGTCGTTGATCGTGAACAGGCAACAGCCTTGCCGGTCCACCTGGTCCCCGGACGTCCGGGTTCGTGTCGTCACCAACGTGGCGGCTGACAACGTCGGCGCCGGAGCCGGCCTCACTCGTTGATGGCCTCGATGCCGCTCCGTCTGAGCTCCTCGAGATGATCAAGCATGTGCTGCAGCACATCCGGCGGGTGGCCCTCCCAGTCCGCGACCTCGTCGACCACCAGCAGGGGTTGCCGGGTCCGATACGAACGCGTCGGATTTCCGGGAAACTTCTTGTCCGTCAGGTTGGGATCATCCTCGATCGGCCCGGTTGGTTCCACCACATAAATGCGGCCGCGGCCCTCCCCGGCGGCCAGCTCGGCTCCCCAGGTGGCCGCGTCGAGAGTCGCCGACAGATAGATGAAGTTCGCGGTCTTCCGCTCGCCGTAGTTGGAGCTGTAGCCCGGCCGCAGCAGGGCTCCGATCGTCAGGTCGGCCTTGGTGCCGTGGTAGAAGGGTCCGCTGTCCTCGGGGCCGGCACGGTCGTCGGTGTCCATCCGTCGATCATGCACGATCCGGACAGAGGTCTCTACCCGACCAACGGCCCCGCGCGCTCAGGCGCGTTCGGGTCGGCCACCACCAGCTGGCGCCGGAGAAAGTCCAGCTCGGCCGCCACCACCTGCTCGTGTTGATCAAGGAACGGCGCATAGTGGCCGCCCGGAATCCGTACCAGCTCCGACTCCCGCGCCTGTTCCGCGGCCCGGTAGGCGGGTGCGGCAAGCACCGACCGGTCTTCGGTACAGACCACGAACTGGATCGGGCAGCGCACCCGACGGACCGACCGTCCTGGTCGATAGTTCAACAACGGCAGCACCGAACGAGCGGCGATCTGCTGTTGCCAGTCGGGGTAGCGGTTGTCGGGATTGAGGGCAGGGGCCCCGTCCCGCGCGTCTGGAGTGGTCAGCATGGCCAGTTCACCGCGGTCGCCTGCCAGCGGAATGAGTCGGGGCTCCCGTCCGAAGACGCCACCGATCGCATCGGCCAACGCCACCAGGGGAAATCGGAGGATGACAGCAGGAGTTTCATGCCGCAGCGCATTGGGTGCGGCGGCCCGATTGTCGACCAGCGGCGACTGGGCGATGACGGCGGCAAGGCCCGGCGTTCGCGCTGCCACGCGGAAGAGGTGACCGGCTGCGAGAGAGAAACCCCAGCCGGCGATCCGCTCTGGATCAACCTCGGGAAGCGTGGCCGCATAGCCGATCGCCGCCGTCCAGTCGGCGACTTGATCACCGATCCGGACGATCTGCCGCGGAGCTCCGCCGCTCTCCCCCACATACCGGAAGTCGAAGGCCAGCACGCTGAATCCGTCCTTCTGGAATCGCTCGGCGAATCGATCCGTGCCTGGCTCCTTGGCCACGCCAGCGCCGGCGGCCATGACCACACATGCACCGTTGGTTCCCGGGTAATGCCAGCCGGCACAGTCGGTGTCGCCGCTGGCAAATCGCACGGCCTCTCGGAGGTTCTGCGATCGCGCGTCATGCGTCTTCATGAGCTAAGTGAACCACGCGGTTCACTTTCTGTCGAGAGTCTGCAGTCGTCGACCGGCTATTCGATCGCGGCCTCTTCGCGTTCGATCGCGCGGATGAGTGCGTTCAAACCGGATTGCACCCGGGAGGCGTCGCCGGTCGTTCGCCATTCCGCCAGGAAGCCGCGCATGGTGGCCAAGATGAGTTCGGCCACTTCCCGTTTGCGCTGCTCGGCCCAATCCGAGGGACAAAGCGCCATCAAGGGCCCGCGGTATTGCTCGGAGGCGTCCTGCGCCAGATGTCGGTAGCGCTCGGGGTCGTACATCGCCAACCCGATGGCCTGGTCGATCACCCGCAGCCCAGACGTGTCGTCCTGCAGGATCGGCCAGACGGCTCGGATCCGTTCGGCCAAGGTGTCCTGGGCGGTTGCTGCGGCACCGAGGGCGTTGTCGACCCTCCGGCGGCGCAGTTCCAGCAGCGCCTGGCGGAGCAGATCCTCGAGTCCGTCGAAGTGATACAAGATCACCTTGTGTGTGGTGCCGGCTGCCCGGGCCGCTCGGCGCAACGAAAAGTCCGCCAGCCCGTTGACCGCCAGGTCGTCCGTGACCCGGGCCAGCAGCTCCTGCCGGCGAGCCTCGCCTCGGGCCGATCCGGTCGAGCGCCGGTAGGTCGAACGTCGGGGCTGGTCAGACTCGCTCATAGCCGCTGATTGTCGGCCATATCCGAGATTCTGGCCAGCCATCGGTCAGTTGCCGATCACCCTCGGGCACGCTCGGCACCGATCGAAGAGCTCCTATTCGGCGGAGATCATTCCTGAGCCGCGGAACCGACCAACAATGTGGCCGGATGCCCGTTGACGAGCAGATCGTAGGATCGGCGGAGGCGGAAGTCGTTGCCCAACCACAGATCCTTGACGTCGCGCGCCAGCCGACGGGCGACCAGCATCGCGATCTTCCCGCCGGGGCGCAGCACTCGGCGCATGCTGACCAGCGCTTCGGCGATCAGTGAGTCCGTCTCGATGCCCTGATCGAATTCGCCCCAGGGTGGATCGGTGATCACAAGATCAACAGCGTCGTCCGGGATCGAGGTCAAGATCCTGGCGTCTTCGGCCACGCTCCGGACACCCTGCCGACGCGCCAACTCGGGCAGCAACTGGACCGCACGGTTGCGATAGCCGAGATCGGAGCAGATCGCCTCTCGGAAGGGCTTCTGCGTGCGCGCGGCAATCAGCGCACCGGTACCGGCGAACGGATCCAGGACAACATCGCCGGAGCGGGGCTTGCCGACCGCGTTGACGATCAGTTCCGCGATGTCAGGGGCCAGCCCACCCTTGGCGGGTTGACGACGACGAGGCGCCGGAATCCGTTGGCAGAACAGGACTTCCTCGAGATCGCGGCGGGTGATCGTCCAGTACTCGTCGCCACCGCCGCGGGGCATCAACCGGGCTCCGGTGGCGCGGCCCACCGCGGACTCCAACCGAGACCGGCTGTTGCCGGGTACGCCGGCGAGTTGCCCGTCCTCGGAGAACATCAGCCGGTAGGGCCGGCGACTGCGCGGCAGCGACCAGCGGCCGATCTCCCGAGTGATCCCGTCGATCGACTGGCCGAGCTTCTGTCGTCGTGGCACGGATCCGATCACCACGAAGCTGTTCTTGATGTACGACAGTGTGCCGATCTTGTTGGCCTGGGCCCTGGTGCTGATCATCACCGCGCTGTCGTCGGAGTACAGCACCTGGCCGTTCAGGTCGGCCGTCAACGACACGGCCACCAACTCGCCCAACCCGGCGGTATGCATGCACAGCACCTTCACCGGAGTGACCTTAGCCGCAAATGCGCGGGCCGCCGGTTCGCCGGGTCAGCGGTGCGCGTCGAAGATGTTCAGGACCCGGCGGGCGACCGTGCCACGCAGGTACTTGCGGCTCGGATGTGCTCCGTACTCGACGGTCAGCGCCTTGCCGTCGAACTTTCGGTTGAACCACATCGTCATCGTGCCGTGGCAGCCGCCGTTGCAGCTGAACCGCTTCCTCGGCAACTGGAGTGTGTTGGCGACCTTGCGGGAGAACTTCTTGTACGGGTTCAGGGTGTCGACACCGTGCAGTGGCTGATGGAAACTCAGCAGATAGTCCGGATCGGTGCGCTTCAAGAAAGCCATCATCGCCCGGGTCTCCGGCTCGGAGGCCGCCTTGCGCCCGGAGTTGAAATAACCCGTCGTCCGCCTCCAGGACGCCGGATAGTTGCGATTGAGGTCAACGCCACGGGCGTTCTGGCGGATCCGACGAGCGTGACCGTCGGGGTTGTACCTGGGCACCACCCACAGATTGACCCCGCGGATCCGGTGGCCGTCCCGCAGACTGGTCAGGATGTTGGCGACCTTCTGCTCGTCGCCGTGCATCTGCGCGATCAGCACCACGGTCTTGTTCCCATGGCCCGGCTGCCCGAGATGCCAGGCGCGGATCGGACGGCCCTGGACGGAATGCCCGATCACCCGACTGCTGATCACCGCCGGGCGTGATGCCTCGGCGGGCAGGGTGTCGAAGACCAGCACGGCGACCAGACCGAGTGCGATCATCGGGGCCAACCGACGGCGTAGGAGGATCACCAGGCGGCGCCCGGGAGCCCGCCAACGCCCGCGCAAACTCGACTTGTGGTGCTCTCCACTCGACGTGTTGACGTCCGAACGGCTGTGTTCGCGGGCGACGGGCATGGCTGCCTCCAGTCCAGGTGTTCGCGGTTCTTGGGTGACGTACACGATGGCCAGTCAGGTCGCAGACCACAACCTAGACCACTCAGCCCGCCACCTGGCAAGATGCGCAGGCACGGCGCACGGTCCCGGGCAAACGCCAGATGGCGTGGTTGTCCTGCGCCGGAACCCGGCGCCACCGGCCAATCTGCTGCCTGCCGATCACGTGACCGATACCC
>DATCVL010000203.1:0-2765 GCA_036566865.1 Microlunatus sp. | reverse complement strand
TGTGAGCTGCTGCTGAGGACCACCCGGTCGGTGACGCTGACACCTGCCGGTGAGCAGCTCTTCGCGGATTCGGCCGGCGTCCTCACCGCGGCGGACTCGGCCACCCGGCGGGCTCACGAGGTAGCCCGCGGCCTGACCCGGCTGGTGGTCGGATTCGCACCCGGACTGCGAATCTCCGGCGCCGTACGGGCCTTTGCCGAGATCAGCCCGGAGGTGGAGATCCGGCTGCTGCACCTGAACTGGTACGACCAGGCCGAGGCGATCCGGGACGGACGAGCCGACGTCGGCTACCTGCGGCGGCCGTTCGATCCGGACGGCCTGCGGACGGTGCCGATCGGCAGCGATCCGATGGTGGTGTGCCTGCCGGACGGACATCGCCTGGCGGCACGTCGGAAGCTGAAGTCGAACGACCTGCACGGCGAGATGCTGTTCGACCCGGCCGCACGCCGTTTCGCCACGATCGAGGAGAAGCTCGAGCTGATCGCCGCCGGTGAGGGCGTTGCGATCATCCCCCGCAGCGTCGCCCGCTACTACGCCCGGCCCGGGATCGTGCACCGCAACATCGTCGACGTCGAACCGCTGCCGACCGTGCTGGCTGTCGCCGCGGACCGCCGGCAGCGACACCTGCAGGACTTCCTCGACGTCGCCGCCGACACCCTCACCTCCGCGGGCGCCTGACCCCTTCCGACGGAGCTACTCGACGCGTTGGACGGCGCCGGTCGCAGCGGCTGCCGCGTCGACGCCGGCCTGCCGCGCCTGAGCCACCTCGGCGTCGGTCAAGGTCCGATCGATGGCTCGGAACCGCAGCGCGTAGGCCAGCGACTTCTTGCCCTCACCGAGTTGATCACCGGTGTAGACGTCGAACAGCCGGATCTCCTCCAGCAATTCGCCGGCACCGGACCGGACGGCGTTCTCGACCGCGGCGGCCGGCACGCTCTGATCAACGATCAGCGCCAGGTCCTGCTTGACCACCGGATGGGTCGACAGGTCGACCACACGGCCGATCTCCGGCGCCGACTCGACCAGCGCATCAAGATCGATCTCGGTCGCGCAGCTGCGCTCCGGCAGACCGAGGTTCTTGATCACGGTCGGGTGCAGCTCGCCGGCGTACCCGATCGTGGTCCGCGTCCCGTTCGACGCCACGGCGATGATCGCCGCGCAGCGACCCGGATGCCAGGGCTGCTGCTGAGCCTGTTCGCAGATCACGGTCGCACCTGCTGCCCGAGCGGCGATCTCGGCCACCGCAACCGCGTGCCGCCAGGTCACCGGCTCGGCCGGGCCGGTCCAGCCCGCAGGACGGACCACCCCGGTCAGTACGGCGCCGAGATGGCGAGGTTGATCACCGATGGCCTCGTCCATCGCCGCCAGCTCGTCGTCGGTCGGGCGATGCTCGACACCGGGACGCGGCGCGATGCCGGATCCCTGCGGGGCAAGGAAAACCGGGCCGATCTCGTACAGCGCGAGGTCGTCGATGCTGCGGCTGGTGTTACGACTCACCGCGGCGAGGAGCTCCGGCAACAGCGTGGTCCGCAGCTCCGCCTGCTCCTCGGACAGCGGATTCGCCAGCCGCATCGTCCGCCGCCGGTCGTCGCCCTCGGGCACCTGGAGTTGATCAAGAACGGCAGCGCCCATGAACGGGAAGGTCTGTACCTCCACGTGCCCGGTGTCGGCCAGTGCAGAGTTGATCACCCGGCGCAGCCGCTGCCGACGGGTCAGCCCGCGACCGGCCGGCGGGATCGGGATCACCGGCTCGATCCGCTCGTAGCCGTAGACCCGGCCGACTTCCTCGACATAGTCGTACGGGTCGGTCAGGTCCGGCCGCCAACTCGGCGGAGTCAGGGTGAGGGTGTCACCATCATCGACAACACCGACACCGACCCGCTGCAGCGCCTCGACCACGGTCTGGTGATCGATCGCCGCGCCCATGATCCGGCCCGGAAGTTGATCTTCGATCTGGACCGGCACCGGCACCGGCAAGGTGCCGGCGATCGTCTCGTCGCCCGACAGCGTGCCGCCGCCGAGGGCGATCAACAACTCGGCCGCCCGATGCGCCGCCGCATAGGCGGCGTCCGGATCGGCTCCCCGCTCGAAGCGCCGGGACGCCTCCGAGGACAGCTTGTGCCGGCGGGAGGTACGGGCGATGGTGATCGCGTCGAAGTTCGCCGCCTCGATCACGATCCGATGGGTGCCCGAGTCCACCTCGGTCTCGGCACCGCCCATCACGCCGGCCAGACCGATAGCACCCCGGTCGTCCGTGATCAGCAGATCGTCGGGATCCAGTTCGCGGGTGACATCGTCCAGGGTGATCAACTTCTCCCCCGGCTCGGCGGTCCGTACCACGATGCCGCCCTGCAGCTTGTCCGCGTCGTAGGTGTGCAGGGGCTGCCCGGTCTCCAACATCACGTAGTTGGCGATATCAACCGCAAGCGAGATCGACCGCATCCCGGCCTGCTGCACCCGGCGCCGCAGCCAGCGCGGGCTCGGCCGGGTCGGATCAAGATCAGAAACGGTCAGCGCGACGAACAGCGGGCAGGTTTCGGAGTTGATCTTGACCGGGTATCCCGCGGCCGAGGATCCGTGCCCGACCAGCGACCGCTGCACCGGATCCCGGTACGACGTCTCCAGCGCGAGTGCCGCCTCCCGGGCCACCCCGCGGACCGACCAGCAGTAGCCGCGGTCCGGAGTGACAGCGATATCGAGGACATCCTCGCGCAGATAGATGACCGGCCCGGCGTCGGCACCGATGGTCAGTGGCGCGGGCTCGG
>DATCVL010000202.1:0-2623 GCA_036566865.1 Microlunatus sp. | reverse complement strand
CTGTCGCGAGGGCACAACCGCCCCCTTGAGAACATGATCGAATACCGGCTCGACGTCAGGAGCCACCCGCTGCTGTCCCCGGCTCAGGACTCGGCACGACCCTCGAAGGCGACGGTCGGAGCGCTTCCGGTGTAGCTGATCTCCACCCGCACCAGCCCACGTTCGTCCTTCGGCACTGCGAACACGTACTGCCCGATTTGAGTCGAATCCACCGCAACCCGATTGGGTAGCGGACTCGTGCCCGACATCAGTTCAGCCGCCGGCGTACGGTCCTTCCCGTACGAGACGAAGATGACGACACCGCTGAGATCGACGGCTTTGCCGGTCTTGTTCTCGACGGCCACGGTGAACTTCAACGAGGCTCCGGCGATCTCGCCTGGCCTGGTCGCCTTGCCGCGAACCGAGTCGATGCTCGTCAACCTGGCGGTCAGACCGCCGCTGAATTCGGCCGTCTTGTCCAACGCCACAGGCTCCTTGGTGGCGACCGGATCCACCGGCACCGGCCTCCCCTGTCCCAGCGTCGGCGGCTTGCCCGCGCTCGGCTTGTCCTTGGCAGTCGCCTTCGGCCGCTTCGGTTTGGACGTCGACTTCGGCGCCTGCGAAGTCTGCTTCGGCGCTGGAGCCGATGTGGTCCGATCCGGAGCAGAAGTGGACGGACGCGCGGACGGACTCGTCGACGTCTTCGACGACGGAGTGCTCGACCCGCTGGACGACGGCGTTGATCCCGGCGCTGGGCCTGCGTCCCCTGGCCCGGCACCCGATCCGATGATCTGATACCCGGCGATTACGCCGATCACGGCAACTGCCGCGATCGCTACCACAGCGACCAATCGTCGCCGGGGCATAGTACTTCTCGACACCATGCGTGCCTCCCCCGAATGTCACGCAGCCGGCACGTCGCCCCCGATGAACGACGTCGTGTTACGCCTCGCTGGCTCCATCCCGACTGGGCCAACCCGGCACCGGCACGCCAATCCTGACACGAAGAGGTGACATGCGAAGCGAAATCGACAATGCCGATCGACTCAGCGGATCACGCACCGTTCCGGACCGGCCGGAATCAAGGACCTGACGGCCGGCATCCAGCCGGGACCGACGGACGAGCGCATCGGACTATCGATGGACTCGGCTGTGCTGCGCTCGCCGCTCGGGGGCCGTGGTCCAGATGATCAAGAGGGCGAAGGCAGCCAACACCGCCGCCACCACCGGCAGCCACCCGACGCCGATGATCTTGAGCGACAGACCGCCGATCGCAGAACCGAGCGCGATGCCGAGGTAGATCGCCGAGCCATTCAGGCCCAAGGCTGTGGTGGCGGCGTCGCCGGCCACGGTGAAGAGGCGATGTTGTTGCGGCACGATGTTCGCCCCGGCCAGGCAGCCCAACAGCAGCAGGATGAGCAACAACGACCATGCGCTCTGTCGGGCCACCGGCAATACCACCAAGCAGAGCAGCGAACCGGCCAACGCGATGATCACCACTGGCAGCGCACCTCTGGCGTCGATGACCCTGCCGGCGACCTGATTCCCGATCACCTGGCCGCCCCCGTTGATCACCATCGCCACGGCCAGCAGGGATCCGGTGACGACCGGCGCGGCAAGCACCGGCAGGTAGGACAGCACCGCGAAGGTCGGCAGCAGGATCAGCGTCGTACCCGCCAGGATCGCCAGCACCCGTGGCTGTCCGAGCACCCGGATCCGTTGTCTCAAAGCAACCGCCGGCATCCGGACCGCCGGCAGCAGCGGGACGACCAGCGCCGAGATCGCGGCGAGTGCGGCGATCACCCAGATCGAGGTCCGCCAGCCCAGCGACTGGCCGATCAACACACCGAACGGGGTCCCGATCACCGTCGACACGGTGCCGCCGGTGCTGATCGTTGCCAGGGCGCGACCCCGCTTGCCCTCCTCCGCCAACAAGCCCGCCACGGCGTACGCGTTGGCCTGGAAGCCAGCCGCGCCGATGGCGGCCAGCACCCTGCTGATCGCCACCATCAAGAAGGTCGTGCCGAGAGCCTGGCCGGTGATCCCGACCAGGAAGATGATCATGCCGCCGGCCAACACGGTCCGACGGTCAAGGCGACCGGTCAGGGTGGCGATCAGCGGCGAGGAGATCGCGTACGTGATGGCGAAGATCGTCGTCAACTGGCCGGCCGTCGACACCGAGACCTGCAGATCGGACGCCACCTGCGGGAGGAGGCCGGCCAACACCATGCTGTCCATCCCGAGGGTGAACGTCCCGATCGCCAACAGCGCGAGCTTCGCGGTTCCGATGGTGTGCGCTTGGCGATTGTTCGATGCTTGTCGAATCGTCACATCGTTGATGCTAGAAATATTGTTCGATGACTGTCAATGTGTTTCGGAGAGAAGAGATGGCGCGCACACTCCCCCAGCCGACGATCGACTCGATCGACCTGAGCTCGGTGTTGGCTGCCCTGGCCGATCCGGTGCGGCTGGAGATGGCCCGGACGCTCTATCAGCAATCCGAGCCGGTGAACTGCACGTGGCTCGCCGAGGCATCCGGAGTCGCCGTCAGTGCGCCGACCGTCTCGCACCACTGGAAGGTGCTCCGCGAGTCGGGTATCACCTCGACCGAAGTGGTCGGCCGGAACCGGATCATCCAGCTGCG
>DATCVL010000201.1:0-25287 GCA_036566865.1 Microlunatus sp. | reverse complement strand
GCAAGATCGACGCGGCCATCCTCGGCGCGATGCAGGTCTCCGGCACCGGTGACATCGCGAACTGGATGATCCCGGGAAAGATGATCAAGGGCATGGGTGGTGCGATGGATCTGGTGCACGGCGCCAGGCGGGTGATCGTGCTGATGGAACACGTGGCCAAGGACGGCTCGTACAAGATCGTCAAGGAATGCTCGCTGCCCTACACCGGACGGGGTGTGGTGAACCGGATCATCACCGACCTCGGCGTCATCGACGTCACCGCCGAAGGGCTGAAGCTGATCGAGCTGGCCGCGGGAGTCACCGAGGCAGATATCCGCGACAAGACCGAGCCGGAGCTGCTCAGTTGATCATGGGCTGATCAGCTGTTGCGGGGGTCCGTCGGAGAGTAGCCGGGCGGACCGGTCTGCTCACCGACAGCGGGGTACGGCGTCGGACCGTACGGATTCGGCGGGCCGGTGATGCCGTAGCCCGACGGATCGGACGAGGCCGGGACACGGTGGGTGAGGATCACGCACCAGACCAGCAGCAACAGCCCGCCCACCATCAGCACGGTGTGCAGAATGCCCTGCAGCAACAACACCGCATAGATTCCACCGACCGCGACATCAATGAGCCGGGACGCCATCGCGGTGTCGTAGATCAACGGGGTGAGCGCACTCAAGATCAGCAGCACCGACCCGACGGTCCCTGTTGTCCGGGCTCGCCCTGTGCTGCGGAGCAGGACCAAGATCATCGCGATCGCCGCGGCAGCGATCGAAATGATCGCGGGCACCACTCCGCTGAGGAATGCGATCATCGCGGCAGCACCTCCGTGGTCCGGGCGCGACGACCGACGGCCAACCCGATCAAGATCACGCCGACGGCCGCGATGACCGCGAACACGGAGTTGACTCCGAGACTCACCGCCTGCATCTGCTCGAGGCCGATGCCGAGAGACTCGTTCAGCGCCGGCAGGATCATTCCGTACAGCGTGCCCATGATCAACACCACCATCAGCACCCCGATCCCGACCCCGGCGAGGGCACGAGCCGTTCCTCGTACGTTGACCATGATCAACACCAGGGCCAGCACTTCGCCGAGCAGGAGCAGCAGGGTCACGATCGCTGAAACGTAGGTATAAGCCACCACCACGGTCGACCTCCTCGACTCGCGCATGCCCGCCAGGACACGGGCCAGCCAAGTTTCGTCCATCGACGGGTCATCCCGCCAGGCGGTTGCCGTCGGCCGCCACGGATCCCGAACCGAGCCGAAATCCCGGCGGGTGACCGTCCTCAGCGAGCTCGGGCAGCGGAGCGCGAGCGCTGCACCTCCGGAGAACGTGTCGGCAGGTCCGCGATCAACGCGACGGCACCGACGACCACCAGCAGGATGTGAGCTGCCCGGATTGGCGGAAAGAGCATCGAGGTGTCGGCGCCGAGTGCCCGGGGCAACGACTCGCCGGCCGCGAGTTGGCCGATCATCGGCACCACCATCGAGCCGAGCCCCAGCACTCCGAGCAAGATCAACAACGCCGGTCGAGCGAATCGGCGCCGTTGCCAGGTCAGGCCGACCAACACGAGGGCAAGCGTGTAGACCACGAGACGTACGCCGATCTGCAGCGGCCACTGCGGCGGCAGGGCGTCATGGAGCATCAGGGTGGCGATCGCGACCACGGACTCGGTGATGCCCGCCAACACCGCCAGAGCCAGCGCCGCGCAGCCGATCTTGAGCAGACGTGTCTTGTTCATGATCGCCAGCCTGGTCGCCGGCCGCCGACATCGCGATCATGGTGCCGTCAGGATCTGCTGTCGGGATATCCCGACTCCCCTACCCAGACAGGGGTCTGGGCAGGTGCACGATCAGCGACCGGTTCCGGCGTAGACGACTGCCTCTTCGGAGGAGTCGAGCCCGAAGGCGGTGTGCGCGGCACGGACCGCACGGTCCACGTCGTCGCCGTCGACCACGACCGAGATCCGGATCTCGGAGGTGGAGATCATCTCGATGTTGACCTCGGCGTCGGCCAGTGAGGCGAAGAACTTCGCGGTGACTCCGGGGTGGGAGCGCATGCCGACGCCGACCACGGACACCTTGCCGATCTGGTCGTCGTACAGCAGATCCTCGAAACCGACGCTGTCCTTGAGCGCGTTGAGGGTGGCGATGGCCGCCTTGCCGTCGGTCTTCGGCAGCGTGAAGGAGATGTCGGTGCGACCGGTGGCGACCGCCGACACGTTCTGCACGATCATGTCGATGTTGACCTCGATCGACGAGATCGCCTCGAAGATCCGAGCCGCCTCACCGACCCGGTCGGGCACTCCGACGATCGTGATCTTGGCCTCGCCGCGATCATGCGCAACGCCGGAGATGATGGCCTGTTCCATCTCGGATCCCTCCTCGAGATCGGTAACCCAGGTGCCGTCCTTGGTGGTGAAGGACGACCGTACGTGGACGGGGACGTGCTCGCGACGGGCGTACTCGACGCAACGCAGATGCAGGATCTTGGCGCCGCAGGCCGCCATCTCGAGCATCTCCTCATAGCTGATCTTGGGGATGCGGCGGGCGTTCGGAGCGATCCTCGGATCGGCGGTGAAGACGCCGTCGACATCGGTGTAGATCTCGCAGTAGTCTGCGCCGAGCGAGGCCGCCAGCGCGACTGCGGTGGTGTCCGAACCGCCGCGTCCGATGGTGGTGATGTCCTTGGTGTCCTGCGACACCCCCTGGAAGCCGGCCACGATCACCACGTCGCCGGTTTCCAGTGCGGACACGATCCGGCCGGGGGTGATGTCGATGATCCGGGCGTTGCCGTGGGCGCCGGTGGTGATCACGCCGGCCTGCGAGCCGGTGAACGAGCGAGCGGTCAGCCCCTGGTCGCCGATGGCCATGGCCAGCAGCGCTGCACTCATCCGCTCACCGGACGTCAGCAGCATGTCCAGCTCGCGCGGCGCAGGCTGCGGGGAGACCGCAAGAGCGAGGTCCATCAGCTCGTCGGTGGTGTCACCCATCGCCGAGATGACGACGACAACCTCGTGTCCGGCCTGCTTCGTGGCAGCAATGCGCTTCGCCACCCGCTTGATGCTGTCAGCATCAGCAACCGACGAACCGCCAAATTTCTGCACGACGCGGGCCATGCGAGGAACTCCTTCTGTTCGAGACGTCCGGACTGGGCACACTACAGGAGAATCTTTCGCGAACACGATTCGGAGGTTGTGCCACGACCGGGCCGCCCACAACTGTAATCGCCAAGCCCATCCGGCAGCGACTCCGTCTCGCCCTCGGGTGGGCCGACTCGACCGGGCAGTTTTCGTCGGGGTCGCCAACCGGACCACTCAGCCCGTACCGTGATCGGGTGAGCGAGCCACGAATCATTCGCTGGGGCATTGCCGGGCCGGGACGGATCGCGAACTCGGAGGCGGGCGACTTCCATCTGGTGCCCGACGCCGAGCTGGCCGCGGTGGGGTCGCGGTCGATCGATCGTGCCCGGGATTTCGCTGATCGCCATCACATCCCGCGGGCCTACGGCAGTTATCGCGAGCTGATCGACGACCCCGAGCTGGACGCCCTCTACATCACCACTCCGCATCCGCAGCACCTGGCCATCGCCCGGGCAGCGATCGACAACGGCAAGGCGGTGCTGGTGGAGAAGACCTTCACCGCCACCGTCGCCGGCGCCGAGGAGTTGCGTGACCTCGCCCGGTCGAAGCAGGTGTTCGCGATGGAGGCAATGTGGACGCGTTTCCTGCCTGCGTACGTGAAGATCCGGGAGCTGATCGCCGACGGTGCGATCGGTGAGGTACGCCAGGTGCAGGCCGATCTTGGTGTCGATCGGCCGTACGACCCGACCGACCGGCTGTTTGATCCGAAGCAGGGCGGTGGCGCTCTTCTTGATCTTGGTGTCTATCTCGTCTCGTTTGCCCAGCACATCCTGGGCACACCGACCTCGGTGATGATCAACGGATCGCAGGCCCCGACCGGCGTCGATGCCGAATTCGGTCTGCTGCTCGGCTACGACGACGGTCGCGCTGCGACGCTGCTCGGATCGATCAAGAACGCCTCGCCGGGCGCCGCCAGGATCGTCGGCACCGGCGGCTGGATCGACATCCCGCCGAGATTCCATCACCCCAGCAAGATCATCCTGACCCGTTCCGGTGAGTCGCCCCGGACCATCGATTGTCCTCCTCTCGGTCATGGGTATCCGCACCAGTTCATCGAGGTCGGCGAGCAGCTACGGGCCGGCAAGCTGGAGAGTCCGATCATGCCGCTGGACGACACCGTCGCCGTACAACGGATCCTCAACACGGCCGCCGAAAAGCTTGGCGTCTTCCACGCCGAAGACGAATCGGTGCTCGACTGAGCCACCGGCCACCTTCCGTCGATGACCACTCCGGATCCGCCAGAGCCCGAGACCGGGGCACCGTTGCCCGATCCACCCCGGGAGCCGTTCGCATACATGAGCGGACCGAATCGGATCCGCGAGCCGTGGTTCTTGATCATCACCTTCGGCCTGACCGCGGCGTTCGGCATCTGGGTGATGATCAACGCCGTACTCAATCATCATCACGTGGGCGGACTGATGATGGCCGCCACCTTCATGGTGGTGCTCGTCGGCTGCGGCGGGATCGGCCTGTACGTGGGCATCCGCCGACTGATCTGGAAGCACAACTACCGCAGAACCATGGGCGAGAACCCCTGGTAGCCCGGATTCGGCTTGTCAGGAATTCGAGGTCGCGACCGCGATCGCGAATACCGCACTCAGGACGTCGGCCTCTTGACATAGTTGCGTTCTGCGTGAACTATTTTGGAGTGTGAGAAGCAGTACGCTGGCCCGAACCTTCGAGGCGCTGTCCGACGAACGGCGCTGCCAGGTTGTCGAGTTGCTCGGTACGGCGCCACGCTCGGCCGGCGAGCTGGCCCAGCAGACCGGCCTGTCGGCTTCGGCGATGAGCCGCCACCTGAAGGTGCTGTTGGAGCTGAAGTTGATCAAGGACCGCCGCGATCCGCGCGATGCGAGGATCCGGATGTTCGAGCTGCGACCTGAACGTCTGACCGCCTGCCAGAGTTGGCTTGATCAGGTGCAGGCGCACTGGCAGCAGAACTTGAACTCCTTCAAGGACTACCTCGATCACGAGGCCGAGAGTCCCGGTCGCCGGACCAGAGCGAAGCCTGCCGGTCGGTCCGGTCCCCGCAACCGAGGGGCCCGATCATGATCATGATCGGTCAGCCCGGGACGGATCGGAGTTGATCATGAGGGTCGAGCAGCATTCAGCACGGGCCGTGATCGAAGTCGCCGTTGAGCCGGCCCGCGCGTTCACCGCCTTCACCGCCGAGATCGATCAGTGGTGGGTGCCGGGTCCGATCAACTACTTCCGGGCCGACATCGCGACCGGGATGGAGATCGAGCCGGGTCTCGGTGGCCGGGTCCTGGAACGCCGCGATCCTCAACCACCACTGGCGATTGCGGAGGTGACCGACTGGCAGCCCGGCCACCTGCTCCGATTGCGCGGCATCGTGGACGACACCGAGACCGAGGTGTTGTTCGAGCCGACCACGATCGGCACCCGGGTGAGTGTGCATCAGTATCTCCGCCCCGACGGCACCGAGGCCTTCCTGTTCTGGCCCAACGTGCTGCCGTGGCTGACCCCGTACCTGGAAACAAGTCCGCCGAAAGGAAGATGATCATGACCACAGTCAGCACCCCACCGGGCCGCACCGAGACGACACCGGCAACCGTGATCCCGTATCTGGCCGTCCAGGGCGCTGCCGAAGCGCTCGACTTCTACACCACGGCATTCGGAGCGGTGGAGAAGTCCCGACTGGCCGAGGGGGACAAGATCGGCCACGCCGAATTCAGCATCGGCGATGCGACCTTCTACATCTCCGACGAGTGGGAGCCGATGAAGGTGCTCAGCCCGACGACGTTGGGCGGTCACTCGGTGTCGCTGGCGATCGAGGTGCCCGGTCCCGACGCGTTCGTCGCCCACCTCGCCGAGTCCGGGGCGAGTGTCGAACGCGGCGTCGACGACGGTCCACGGGAGGGGTACCGGCACGCCTGGGTCGTCGATCCGTACGGTCACCGCTGGCACATCAGCGGCCCTGCCACGACCTGATCAACGACTTGTCGACAGCTCGCAGGGCGATGACCGGGCCGCTGCCGCCAACGAGGATCAGGCGGAGACGTAGCGGCGGCCCTCGAAGGCGCGGCCGAGGGTGACCTCGTCGGCGTACTCGAGATCGCCGCCGACCGGCAGGCCGGACGCCAGTCGACTGACCTTGACCCCCATCGGCAACAGGAGCCGGCTGAGGTAGGTGGCCGTCGCTTCGCCTTCGAGGTTGGGATCGGTGGCCAGGATGACTTCGGTGACGGTGCCGTCGGCGAGCCGTTCGCAGAGTTCTTTGATCTTGAGATCGGCCGGACCGATGCCGTCGATCGGGCTGATCGCACCCCCGAGCACGTGATAGCGGCCGCGGAATTCGCGCGTGCGCTCGATCGCCACCACGTCCTTGGACTCCTCCACCACACAGATCAGCGCGGGGTCCCGGCGGCTGTCCCGGCAGATCCGGCATTGATCGTCTTCGGACACGTTGAAACAGATCTCGCAGAACTTCACCTTGCTCTTGACCTCGATCAAGATGTCGGCAAGCTTGCGGATGTCGTCAGGGTCGGCGGCAAGGATGTGGAACGCGATGCGTTGCGCGGACTTCGGACCGATGCCGGGCAGTCGTCCGAGCTCGTCGATCAGGTCTTGGACCGGACCCTCGTACACCTATCTCTCCCCTTGCCTGTCGACCATGAAGTCACGGTCGATGATCAAGATCTGCATCGAGCTCGTCAGAGCCCGAGTCCGCCGGCCATCGGGCCCAGCTTCTCGGCAGCCGCCTGCTGTTGCTGATCTGTGGCCGCACGGACCGCGGCCAGGATCAGGTCGGCCAGGGTCTCGGTGTCGTCGGGGTCGCAGGCCTCTGGCTTGATGGTCAGCCCAAGCAGTTCGCCCGATCCGGAAACGGTGGCAGTCACCAGGTCGCCGCCGGCGGTGCCCTCGAAGCTTGCCGCGGCGAGCTCCTGCTGTGCCTGCATCAGCTGAGCCTGCATCGCCTGCGCCTGGGCGAGCATCCCGGACAGATCCATGCCACCCGGTGCGCCGCCGCCGGTCAGCCCGCTCAGCGCGTCGAGATCCGGGAGCCCGGGAACTGCGGCATTCTCCCGCGGGTCGTCCGGCGAGTTCGATTGGGACATGGAATCTCCTGCGTGAGCGGATGTCGTACGGCTGCCAAGCCGGCTGCGAAATCAGGCCCTGGACCGGCCTGGGTGGCCCAGCCTATGCGCCGGTCTCTTCCTCCGCGATGATCTCCGCGCCGAGTCGCCGCTGCAGCAGCTCGGTGTGCGACTCGACCGCCTCGTCGAGCACATCGTCGTCCCGATCGGCCGCCGCGTCGCGGACCTCCCACTCGTCCGGGCCGCTGTCGGGACCGTCGACGGCCCAGGGCGGCGGACCGGACGGCGACAGGGCTGATCGGGCCGAGCCCGCCGACATCGCGGACGAGGCCGATCCGACCGGGCCGGAGCCGGGCGCGGCCACGCCGTTGGCACCCGCTACGGCTGGGCCGGAGCCTGCCGAGTCGCGCCGATCAGAGCTTGGGGGCCCAGATTGGTTCCGGTCCTCCGAGCCGAAGCCGCCGGCCGGCCCTGCCTGACCGCCGCTCGGCGAACTGGCCGATGCGGGACCGGGCGACTGACCACCGACGGACGGGCCGGGACCTGACTGCTGCCCCGACGCCGAGGACGACGCCACGGCCTGCTCACCGCCGGGGAAGCCGCCGGACGTGGGCGGTTGGCCACCCGGTGGCGGACCGGGTGGCCGGCCTCCCCCGCGACCACTCCCCCCGGATCCGGCGCTCGGATCGACCATGGTCTCGATGCGCAGATCGGCGCCGAGGACGGTGATCAGCGCTTCCCGCAGCACGTCCTCGCTGCCGCCCCGGGTAAAGCTCTCCCGGGCGCCGGCATTCGGCATCGCCAGCACCAGCGTGCCGTTGGTGAGATCGGCGACGTGCGCATTCTGGCTGAGCAGGATCCAGGTGAACCGGCGCCGGTTCTTGACGTCCTCGAGCACCTCCGGCCACAGCCGGCGGAGATCGGTGATGGTCAGCCCGGTGCCCTGCTGGGTCGGCGGCTGTGTCGCAGCGGGTGCTGTGGACCGCTGCGGCGGACTCGGCGGTACGGCCTGATCCGCCGGTTGGTCGGACCGATCGGGAACGCTCGGAGCACCCGGGGTCGCCGGAGCCGGCCAGTCATCCTCGGATGACGCGGGCGGTCCGCCGGCAGAGGCGGCCGGACCGGAACTCGTGCCACTCGGCTCGGCGCTCTGCTGTTGCTTGGGCTGGGATTCGGCCGGTCCCGGTCGTCGCGGATCCGGGCCCTCGCCGGACCTGGGACCACTCGATCCGGTCGGCGCTGCATCCGAACTCGGCGCTGCGATCCCGGTTGCGGTGCCGGTCGGTCCGGCGGAGCCTTCGGCGGCGACCGCCTCCGGTCCGGACGGCGCTGTCGTGGGACCCGACTGCTCCGTCGACGAATCGGTATCGCCGACTGCCGCTCCGGTCGGGGCAGCCGTCCGCACCTCGTGCGAACCCGGCTGCGGGGTTGGCGGCGGAACCGCGGGCGCTCCGGCGTCCGGAGCCGACGCGCCGGTGCCGGTCATGCCGATCCGGCGCTCGATCCGATCGAGCCGGGCATGCACTCCGCGGTCGTCCAGATCGGTACCGGGCAACAGCACCCGCGCGCACATCAGCTCCAGATGCAGCCGCGGCGCGGTGGTCCCCCGCATCTCGGTCAGCCCGGCGGCCAGCACCTCGCCGGCTCGGGTCAGCTCGCCGGCACCCAGCGAAGCAGCCTGCGTACTGAATCGCTCTGCTTGATCATCGGCGACCTCGACCAGACCGGAGGTGAGGGCATCCGGGACGGCGGCCACGATGACCAGGTCGCGCACCCGCCGCAGCAGGTCCTCTGCGAACCGACGGGGATCCTGGCCGACCTCGATCACCTTGTCCACGCACCGGAAAACGCCTCCGGCGTCACCGGCGGCGAACGCGTCCAGCATCTCGTCCAACAACGAGTCCGGCGTGTAGCCGAGCAGCGCTGCCGCCTGCCCGTACGACACCCCATGCTCGCTGGCGCCGCCGAGAAGTTGATCAAGGACCGACAACGAATCCCGGACCGAGCCGGCGCCGGCCCGGACCACCAGCGGCAGCACACCGCTCTCCACCTCGATGCCTTCGGCCGCACAGAGCTTGGCCAGGTAGTCGCTGAGCACCCGTGGCGGCACCAACCGGAACGGATAGTGATGCGTCCGGGACCGGATGGTGCCGATCACCTTGTCCGGCTCGGTGGTGGCGAAGATGAACTTGACGTGCGGAGGTGGCTCCTCGACCAGCTTCAACAGCGCATTGAAGCCGGCCGTGGTGACCATGTGCGCCTCGTCGACGATGTAGATCTTGTAGCGACTGTTGACCGGCGCGAAGAAGGCGCGCTCGCGCAGGTCACGGGCATCGTCGACACCACCATGGCTGGCCGCGTCGATCTCGATCACATCGATGCTGCCGGGGCCACCGGTCGCAAGATCACGGCAGGACAGGCACTCCCCGCACGGCTCGGCCACCGGGGCCTGCTCACAGTTCAGTGCTCGGGCCAGGATCCGGGCCGAGGTGGTCTTGCCCAGCCTCGGGGGCCGGAGAACAGATAGGCATGGTTGACCCGGTTGTTGACCAACGCCCGCTGCAGCGGCTCGGTGACGTGCTCCTGCCCGATCACCTCGGCGAAGGTGTCCGGGCGATAGCGCCGATAGAGCGCCAACGGCGGCGCGACCGGCGGCGCTGGTGCTTCGAACAGCGCGTCGTCGGTCGGCTGGTCTGATGCTTCGCCGTGGTCCTCCTGCACGGGGGAAACCCTAGCCCGTGGCCACGACAGAACAGCCGGGTCCGGTACGCCCCCGAAATCCGGCTGGCAGGATGGCGCCGCATGACCATCCGCTGGATCCTCTTCGATGCCGACGGCGTGCTGCAGCAGATGCCGGAAGGCTGGCGTGATCGGCTGCTCGGACAGCTCGGCGACGAGCCCGTCGAGACGCTGGCCGAGCTGTTCACCGAGGAACGGGAGCAGACCATGACCGGCGGCGATTTCGCCGCGCTGGTGACCGACGCGCTGCAGCGGCGCGGCCTGGACACCGACCCCGAAGTGGTGCTGGACAGCTGGCGGACGCTGGTCGTCGATGAACCCATGACCGACCGGATCAGGAAGCTGCGAGCGGCCGGCATCGGCTGCGCACTCGCGACCAACCAGCAGGACGTACGGGTCACGTACATGCGATCGATGCCGGAGTACGCCGACCTCTTCGACCAGCAGTACTACTCGTCCGAGCTCGGCCTGGCCAAGCCCGATCCCGCGTTCTTCGGCGCGATCATCGGGCAGCTGGGCATTGCACCCCGGGAGGCCCTGTTCGTCGACGACGTCGAGGTGAATGTGGCCGGCGCACGAGCAGCCGGGCTGAACGCCGAGATCTTCGCGCAGAACGCCGGGATCGACGAGCTGGAACGGATCCTGGCGCTGCACGGGGTGGCGGATTGATCACACCACCCGAAGACAGAAGAGCCCCCCGCGTACCCGAAAGAGCTCGCTTACCCTTGCTGCCTTCCGACCCTGGGGGAGTTGGGCAAGATATCGCCACGCGGGGGACCGGCCACGAGTGTACGCGATGTTCTCGGCGAGACCCATTCGGCCGGTTTTCCGATCTTCCTGCGAACAGGCTGAGGAACGAGACTGTCGCGGGGATACTTACTGGGTGAGCAACTGGTCTCAACCCGTACCGCAACGCATCGGCGACGCCGAACGGGACCAGGCTGCCGAATTCCTGCGAGAACATCACGCCCAGGGACGCATCGACGCAACCGAGTTCGATGAGCGGGTGACCGCAGCCCTCACCGCCAAATGGCAGTCCGATCTTGATCGGCTGTTCGTCGACCTGCCGGCTCCGACACCACGTTCGGTCCAGCCGCCGACGCCGGCCCTGGCAGCCAACGCGGCGACCAAGCCGACCCAGCGCAAGACGGCGAACGTCTGGCCGATCGTGGCTGCCACGATCTGGCCGATCACCATCGCGCTGATCGTGTTGACCCGCGGCGAGATGTGGTTCCTGATCTTCATCGCCATCGCACTGACCACAACCTGGCATCGGCGGCGCGGGTTCGAGGCCGCCGAACAGGCGCGGCACGATGCGGAGTTGCTGACTCGGCAGCGCGCGGAGCGGATGCGACTGGAGGCCGAGCGCCGACGCCTGGAGCGGGAGCAGCGTCGTTGGGGCCCACCCCCGGAAGAGTGACCGACGGAGCCGGTCGATCATGAAAGCAGAGCGCGGTCGGCACCGCTGTTTGTGAGAATGTCCGGCGTGAGCAATCCGATCGAACCCGTTCCGCAGCGCATCGGCGACGCCGAGCGCGATCGAGCGACCGAGTTTCTCCGCGAGCACCTGGCCCAGGGACGGCTCGATCAGGCCGAATTCGATGATCGCCTCAACACCGCGCTCAGTGCGCGCTTCCGTTCCGATCTCGATACGTTGTTCACCGACCTGCCGGCACCCACCCCGAAGAATCCCGGGACCGCGCTGGCCCGGCAGCCGGCAGCGGCCCAACCCGTACCGACTCCGCAGCCGCCTGGCATGTCGAAGGCCACCCGGCACACCATCGATGCAGTGTTCTGGATCGTCTGGCCGGTCACCATCGGCCTGATCACGCTGCTCAGCTGGGGCGACTTCTGGTGGCTGATCTTCCTGCCCATCGCACTGACCTCGATCTGGCAGCGGAAGAAGGCGATCGACATCGAGGAGCAGAAGCGGTGGCAGAAGGAGCAGGGCCGGCTGAACCAACAGCAGGATCCCGAGCTCGGACCCGGCGATGATCAAGATCATCGATCTTGATCATTCAACGGTTTCGATCCTTCGGCCACTCTGGGCCGCGATCATGACGAGGCGCATCCTCGGTCGGTGACAGTTGCCATGGAGTCGACGGCCGAACCGGCTGCATGCTGTTGCCGTGAGTACGAATTCCGCGTCTGCAAGCTCTCCCTCGCAGCAAGCCGCATCCCTGGCCGCGCTGCGGATCGGCGATCGGGAACGCGATCGCGCCGCCGACTGCCTGCGCGAGCACCTCGCCAGCGGCCGACTCGACCCGGACGAATTCGATCAACGGTTGGAGAGCGCGCTGACCGCACGCATCCAAGCTGATCTTGATGTCCTCTTCAACGACCTGCCCGCGCCACGGCCTGCTGCGGCGACCCCGGCGGCCTCGACCACCCAGCCGGCCCCATCCGCCGCCGACCCTGCCGTCGCGGCCACGGCATCCGGGGCGTGCGCCGGCCCGTTCACGGCTCGGAACGCGTTGGCCGGCCTGGTCTGGTCTGCCGCAGTCGCCATCTGCTTCCTCACCGGCTGGCAGATGTGGTGGCTGCTGTTCATCCCGTTCGCGGTCTCGGCGAACCTGGAACGGCACCGTCGCTTCGCCGTCGCCAGGCGTCATGCGGCCGTCCATGCGGGGCCGTTTCCTGGGCAGCATCGCTGACGGCCTGCGCCGATTCGCGCATCGCCGCGCCAACCTGTACCCTCCTGCTCTTGGAGGATTCGCCTAGAGGCCTATGGCGCTCGCTTGGAAAGCGGGTTGGGTTCACGCCCTCGCGGGTTCGAATCCCGCATCCTCCGCCATACCCAAACCCGCACGGGTTGGGTTCACGACCGCAACACTCTGGGCGGGTTCGAATCCCGCATCCTGGGCAGCGATTGGATGCGAAAACTCGGTTGCCGCACTCGGAACATCGTCGTAGCGTGCCATCGCAGCCAAAGCCCTCCACCAACCCATCCAGGGAAGTTTCATCGTGAACACGATCAGCAGGAATCCGCTCCGGAAGACAGATCGCAGGTCCACCCTGTCGATTTCCGGTCGCCGGTATCGCTGGGTCGTGGCCGCCGAGCAGCCGCAACGTCGGGCGCACGGGGTACAGACCACGAGCCAGGGTCCGGTCGTCACTACCTGTTGACCCACGCGTCGCGGTCCTCCGCGACCCCAGGTCGAGGGTGATCGGCCAACTTCTCGATCATGCGGTCCTCCCGGTCGACAAACCGGTGACCCGGCACCGAATTCACTCCGCCCAAACCGCCGCCTCCACGCCAGAACTGTCAGTGGTCGACGGCAATGTGGTCAGCACCGTAACCAGCTGACTCGGTGCCTGAAGCCAAGGCGATCAGGTTCGTCCAGCGCGCCCTGATCGTCCGCTCCCCCACTCGTCCGCTCTCCACTCGTGCGCTCTCAGCCCAAGCCTTGATGCCGCATGCACTCCGCTGCGGCAGGACGGAATCATCATGCTGAAGGAAAACTCCCATCGTCGTTGGTGGTCTTCCCGACCGCCCAAACCCAACCGCGGCCGGTTCATCCGACCCCGGGGCAAGCGTGGCCTGCCCCCAGATGTCACGGTCGGCTTCTCGGTGCAGGCCTACCCGACCATCGTCTTCGTACGCCGGGAGCTCATCTTCCCCGATCCACGGCCGACGGTTGTGTCGAGCCAGCGGGAGGAGAACAAGATCACCAAGAATCTGATCTTCTCCCATGACGAGGAAATAAAGCGGTTGCGCCGCCCGTTGTCAGCTGAGTAATGTGCTGCTCCGTTGATCAGCTCATGATCAACATCGCAGCGCGAGGAGGTGGTTTCCGTGTCGTACAAGGTCATTCAGTGCCAGGTTCCCGGTCGTGTCAACACCGGGATCGCCGCCGGCCTCGCTGCCGCCTGCTAGGCGCAGCCTCGGCCGGTTCGACCGGCCCCATCGGTTCCATGTCAGGTTCCTGACCTGACTCCAGCCTGTCGACTCCCCGGTCAACTCTCGACAGGTACGTCAGAAGTCACCCCGTCCGAGCTTCCCAGCGACGACACCCGCCCAGACGCCTCCGGCATCGGACGAGTCTGCTCAAAGCTGCCTCGATGCTTCTCATCGTGGCCGAGATTCTTCAATACACAAAGGAATTCCATCATGTTGCTTCAGTATGATCCGCTGCCCGAAACACTTCGGGTATCCGCGGCCGACCGCAGTCGCGAAGCGGCGCACCGCTACCAACTCAACCAGGCGGTCCGCGAGTTGCGGCTCCGCCGTCGCGAGCGGCGACGCAAGCGCACACCGCGTTGGCTGCTCGTCGTCAAGCGTTTCGCATGACTCCGGCGTCGGCACTGCCGGCCCACCACCAATCGGATCCAGATGATCACCGAAGGGAGGTAATGATCATGACTATGTACCCCAATCCGGTCTACACCGAGGCCACCCTCCGCAACGACCGGGACAGGACCCTCAGGGCAGCCGAGCAGTACGAGCTCCAGCGCGCCTTCCGTGAACTGGCACAACAGCGTCGGGAGAAGCGAAAGGATGCCCGGACCCTGCGCAAGATGGAGCGGGGCGAACGTCGGCACGAGTTCGTTCAGCACCTGCGCTTGACCCGCGGCCGAGCATGATCACCACGGGCGGACCATCGCCCGCAGTGATCAACTCGACCATGATCAACTGCCCAGCGGCGAGATCACGGACGCTCGGTCTCCCAATCGACCGTCGCCCGGCCGACCTCGTCCGTTCGCCGGCTCCTCGTCGTGATCGGCGGCGTGTCCGCGGTCTGCTGCAGACCCGGCTCGCCGTCGATCACAGCAAATGAGGCCCGGGTGAACACCGGCTCGTCCGGTACCGAAACCCTTTCCACACAACGAAAATCAGCGTCCATCCGATCCGCGGTGATCTTGGTCCGAACGTAGCCGCGCAGGTTGTTCTGGAAGCGTAGATGGGAATTCCACTGCAGCCACGGATGCGATCCGGAGGCCGAATCCGCACCGTCGCCGCCGGAAGTGATGGACGAGCACACCAGCTCAGCACCGACCGTCTCGGAGTCGGGGTCGTCGTAGTTCAGCTTCAGGTCCGAGGCCCAGTGCGCGTGTACGTCACCGGTCAGCACCACCGGGTTGCGTACGCCGGCATCGACCCAGGACCGAGTGATCCGATCTCGGGACGCCGCATATCCGTCCCAAGCATCCATTGACACCGTCTTCAGCGGTCCTTGATCATTGTCGCGCTGAGCGAAGAAGACCTGCTGGCCGATCACATCCCAGGTCGCCCGGGAGCGGCGGAAACCGTCAGCCAGCCAGCGTTCCTGCTGGTCCCCGGTGATCGTTCGAGCCGGATCCGTCGCCTCCGGACAGTCGTGGCCGTAGCCGTCACCACACCCTTGATCATCTCGGAACTGGCGGGTGTCGAGCAGGTGGAAGTTGGCCAGCCTTCCCCACTGCAGCCGCCGGTAGACCTGGATCGCCGGACCGTCCGGGATCGAGGACGGCCGGAGCGGCATGTTCTCGTAGTAGGCACGGAATGCCGCGGCCCGGCGTTCGACGAAGCCCGGCGCATCCTCGGCATGCTCGGGGATGTCACCGGCCCAGTTGTTGTCGACCTCATGATCATCGAAGACGACCAGGAAGGGAGCGACCCGGTGCGCGGCCTGCAGATCCGGATCGGTCTTGTACTGGGCATGGCGCTGTCGGTAGCCGGCCAGATCGGTGGTTTCGGGTCCGGCATGATCACGGACGTTGCCGGTCGCCGCGACGTAACTGCCCGCCGTGTACTCGTACTGGTAGTCGCCAAGATGCAGCACCAGGTCGGGATGATCTTCGGCCAGCCGACGGTACCCCGTGAACCAGCCGTGCTCGTACTGGGAGCAGGACACGAAGGACATTGCCAGCGAGGCCGGCAGTTCGTGCGCGGCCGGCGCGGTCACGGTCCGCCCGGTCGGCGACAGGTGCCGGCCCTGGCGGAATCGGTAGAAGTACTCGCGGCCGGGCCGCAGGCCCTGCGCCGTGACGTGCACCGCATGCCCGTACTCCGAACGGGCGACAGCCTGGCCCGTGCCGACGACACGGCGGAAGCGCGCATCCTCGGCGATCTGCCAGGTCAGCGGATAGCTCTGACTACCGATGCCACCGTGACCGTCGTCGGCCAACGGGTCGACCGCCAGCCGGGTCCACAGGATGACGCTGGTGGGAAACGGGTCACCCGATGCCACGCCCAGCTGAAAGGGATCGGTGCGCAAACTGCTCGCCGCCTGCGCCGTCGGAATAGGTTTGCCGACCAATGCATCGGCCGACACCGCTGAGATGCCGGCGACCGCACCCAGGCCGGCCTTGAGGATGGTTCTCCGCGAAGGTCTCATGGGTGTTGACGTTCGCGAGCTCGCATGACGGCAGGACGAGATCGCGATGTCAATGGGCTGACACATCGCCGAGCAGATCACCAACCGTGATCGACATCAGCGCGGCCAAATCGTAACGATCTCGTGTTCGGGTCGACCTTGGCCACTGGCTAGAGTGTCGGCGTGATTTTCAAGCGTGTTGGTGATGTCCGCCCGTACCCCGACCACGGGTATGTCCAGAAGCAGTGGGCAGCCATCGCGCCGCATCAAGTCCGCCTTGATCAACTCGTGACCACGAAGCGGACGCTCGACCTGGAGGCGCTGCTGGAGGAGGACTCGACCTTCTACGGCGACCTGTTCGCGCACGTCGTGTCCTGGCGCGGCGATCTCTACCTGGAGGACGGCCTGCACCGGGCACTCCGGGCGGCCCTGCAGCAACGGCAGACGATGCACGCCCGGGTGCTGCAACTGGACGAGTAGGCCGATCGGCCAGGCTGACGCCGAGTCGGCCCTCGATGTAGGACAATCAACGAACGTCGGCCGGGCCCGACGGAGGATGAAAGGGGAGGCGAATGGTCGGACGCGTGTTCCGGATCATCCGTACCCCCATCACGTTGCTGATCTTGCTCGGCATTCTCTGTGTGGGTGCCTGGTGGGGATGGAAGAACATCGTCGCGCCGCCTCAGAAGACGCCGCCGCCACCGTGCGTCCAGACCAAGGTGACCGACAAGGCGCTGAAGTCCAGTCAGGTCACGGTTCAGGTGTTCAACGGCGGCGACAAGAAGGGACTCGCCGGTGACGTCACCCGGTCCTTGCGGGCCAAGGACTTCAACGTCCTGACCCCGGCCAACACCGACCAGGAAGTCAACCGGACGGTGATCGTCGGCAATGCTGCCAAGAATCCCGAGGTGTTGCTGGTCAAGTCCTTCTTCAAGGGGGCAACCGTGCAGGCCGATGGCCGTACCAACCACACCGTCGACATCATGGTCGGCAACAAGTACGCGGGATTCGACACGAAGGCCAAGACCAGCTACCCGGTGAAGACCAGCACCGTCTGCCTGCCGGGCGAATCGAGTTCGGCCAGCCCTGTGGCCGAAAGCTGAGCCAACGCGGCGAGCTGGGCACCAGGTCGGTCATCCGGACTCGATCGGACCCCGTTTCGCCTCTCGCCAGTTGGCCAGCCGACCACCGCGGCCGATCGCCCGGAGCCTGCGTTCGGTCTGTGCCCGAAGATGACTGGGCGTGACGATCAGCATCTCGTCGCCGATACTCAACCGATCACGGAGCCCGGGCACCATCGACTGCTGGTCGCGGATGATCAACGAGACCACCGCGTTCTTGCCCAACCGCAGCTCACCGATCTCCACGCCGTTCAGCTTGGAGCCTTTGGGGATTTTGACCTGCATCAGATCGGCACCCATCCGCTCCAGCGGCGCCACCTCGACCTCGACATCGGTCGGCTGATCACGATGCGCCAGGCCGAGCCGGTCGGCCACCCAGGGCAGGGTCGGAGCCTGCAACAGGGTGAAGATGATCACGAACATCAGCACCACGTCGAAGAGTGCGGTCGCGTGCGGTACGCCCTTGGCCAGCGGGATCGTACAGAGCACGATCGGCACTGCACCGCGTAGCCCGGCCCAGGAGAGGAAGGCCTGATCCCGCCAGCCGATCTTGAACCAGACCGTGGACAGGAAGACCGAGACCGGCCGAGCGACCAGGGTGAGGAAGAGCCCAGCCGCCAGGGCGATGCCGAGATCGGACAGCAGCAGCCGTTGCGGTGACGCGAGCAGACCGAGCATCACGAACAAGCCGATCTGGGCGATCCAGCCGATGCCCTCCACGAACGACCGGGTCGCCATCCGGTAGGGCAGTTTCGCGTTGCCGAGGATCAGCCCACAGACGTAGACCGCGGCGAACCCGCTGGTGTGCACCTGCGAGGTGACCGCGTAGGCCAGGACCGTCCAACCCAGCGCGGCGAGCGCGTACAGACCGGAGGACGGCAGGTTGATCCGGCGCAAGATCTGCACACCGATCCAGCCGATCACCGAGCCGATCGCGACCCCGCCGACCAGCTCGACGGCAATCAACAACAGCATCACCGGCACACCGCCCTCGGTGTGCTCGCCGACCGCGGCCGCGCTGGCCAGTCCGACCACCAGCACCGTCGGCGCATCGTTCAGGCCGGACTCGCCCTCGAGGATGCCGCGGATCTTGTGTGGCAACGGCACGCGCCGCAACACCGAGAACACCGCCGCAGCATCGGTCGACGAGGTGACAGCACCGAGCAGGATCGCCAGCCACGGATCAAGCCCCAGCACCAGGTAGGCGAAGAGCGCGACCAGCGTGATGCTGACGGCGACCCCTCCGGTCGCCAACGCGATGGCGATCCCGGTCGACGACCTGATGTTGGAATACTTCGTTGTCAGGCCGCCCTCGGCCAAGATCAACACCAGCGCGCCGAAGCCGATCGCCTGCGCCAATTCGGCGTTGTCGAAGTGGATCCCGATCACCGAGTCGCCGAGCAGCATGCCGATGCCGAGGAAGAGCAACAGCGCCGGCAGGCCGAAGCGGGCACCCACCCGGGCGGCAAAGATCGCAGCGATGAGGACGACCGAGCTGATCAGCATGATCACGTCGAGATCGATCATCATCGCCACCTCCCCTTCCCGGTTGGGCAGTGTTCGTCGGGACCCGATTCAGGTCCGGACCGCCTTGGCCAACAGTGTTTGCAACCGCTCACGCTCCTCGGCACTGAGCGGATCGAGCGGTGAATCCTTGGTCAGCTGTCGCATCAGCCGAGCCCGTACGACGCGGCCCTGAGCGGTCAATGCGACCCGTTTGGAACGCCGATCATCGGGATGCGGCGTCCGCTCCACCAGTCCGCCGGCCTCCAGCCGATCGACCACGAAGGTCACGTTGGACGCCTCACAGGTCATCTGGTGAGCCAGCTCGCGCATGGTCAGTGGCGAACTCAACTCCCGGATCGCAATCGCCTGGGTTGCGGTCAGGTTCAAACCATTCAGATGTGAACGGAGATGATCATCGATCTGCTTCGCCAGCTCGGTGACCATCAGGCAAACCTCACGATCGGTCTTCATGATCATGAGCACTCACCTCTTCTCCCCATAGGAGCGACCGGCCGTCGATCGCGGACCATGGATCGACGGCGAATGATTATGGCTTGAATGATTCCAGCTCGAAACATATCAGTCGGCTGCCGGAGATCTGCCGACGGGCTGCCTTCGCCTGAGCCAACACGGTCGAGCGGCCCGAGCTGCTGACCAGGACGAACGCCGCACCGACCAGCAGGCAGCAGACCTTCACGGTCAGCAAGCAGATGCTGCAACAGACGGTCGGTGCCCAGCAGCGATTCGCAGTCGTCGTCTGGTTTCGGACCACAGGTCGCTGTCAACAACGGTGCGGCCGGTGGCGGGATGGGCGCCGCTCCGGGTGCCCAGCAGGGCAAACGCTGAGCGTCCGCGCTTCAGCGCGGGGACGGGCGGATCGACCCACCGGCCAGTTCATCGGTGAGCTGACCCTGGTCCAGCACCAGCCGGCCGCGGACCAGGACTTGGTCGATGCCCTCGGAGAGCCGGCGCGGGTGCGCGTAGTCGGCTCGGTCGGTGATCCGCTCCGGATCCATCAGCACCAGATCGGCGACCGCTCCGACCCGGACCCGGCCGCGGTCCCCCAGTCCGAAGCGGGAGGCCGCCCGTCCGGCCGCGATCATGCTCAGTTGCGGCCAGTCGAAGTCCCGTCGCTGCCGACCGAATACGCCGTACATCCGTGCCAGGCAACCGAATCCGCGAGGATGCGGGGATCCGCCGAGGAAGATCCCGTCCGATCCCGAGCAGGCGCCGGGCAGAGCGAACTGGCGTGCCAGATGATCATCGGTACGCGGCTGCGGGATCTCCATCACCGTGGTCGCGGCGAGCCCCGAGTCGGCCAGTACTCGATACCCGAGCTCCAACGGATCGGTCCCGCGCCGAGCGGCCGCCTCGGCCAGTGTCAACCCGTCAAGATCAACATCGGCCGGCGTCCCGGCATCCGCGATCCTGACTCGGTCGGCCCAGCCCTCACCGAGATTCTCCGCACTGCGCACTCGCTGCTCGAAGCCCTGCGTCAACCGCTCCCGTTCTGCCGGGTCGCGCAACCGGGCCGTCGCCTCGGCATTGCCGAGCATGATCAACTCCGGCGGCAGCAACACCATGCTCAGCAGGGTGAACCCGCGGAAGTAGGGGTAGGCGTCCCAGGTCAACTCGACTCCGGCGGCATGGGCGCCGTCCAGCAGTTCCTTGATCAACTCCGGCCGCGCATGGAAGTGCGAGATGTGACCGGCGACGCCGCTGCGGCGGCAGATCTCGATCAGCTCATCGACGCCGACGCCGGCATTCTCTTCGTAGCCACGGATGTGCGACACATACACCCGACCGGACTCGGCCAGCGGTCCGCACAGGGCAACGAATTCGTCCACGTCGGCGAACGTCCCCGGCACGTAGTCCAGCCCGGAGGACAGTCCCAACGCGCCGTCGATGAGCCCTTCTCGGACCGTGGCGATCATGGTCTCCAGTTCGTCGGCATCCGGCGGTCGGGCGGCCGATCCCATGACCTGGTGGCGGATGGTGCCGGCCGGTAGCAGGTAACCGACATTGAGTCGGGTCCGCCCGTCCCAGCAATTCAGCAGCCCTGCCACCCCGTCACCGCGATAGCTCGGGTGGGTGCCGTTCAAGGAGCCGAAGTAGTCGCTGGCGTAGCTACCGTCACCGGGCGCGAAGGAGATACCGTCCTGACCGGTGATCACGGTGGTGACGCCGGATCGCAGCAACGCCAGTTGGACGTCGTCGTTCAACACCTGGGCGTCGGCATGGGAGTGGGCGTCGATGCCGCCGGGCATGATCAACAGTCCGGACGCATCGATGATCTGCTCGGCGTCAGCGGAGTCGGCGGTCAGCTCTCCGGTCGGGGCGACGGCCTTGATCCGGTCGTCCTGGACCAGTACGTCGGCGCGCCGCTGGCCGTCGAACGGATCGACGACGGTGCCACCCGTGATCAGGATGCTCATGATCAGAAGTAGGTCGGTACGGCGCCGCGGATGCGGGTGCCTTCGGTGAGCAGCACCGTACGCCACTTGTCGAACATCGTGCACGGGTGCGACAAGCCCAATCGGACCACATCGCCGACCTGCAACGTCCCCGGCTGTTCCAGCCGGACATAGGCATGTTGATCATTGGTGTTGAAGATCGTCGCCGCCGGTGCATCCACCAGCCCCGACTCGGAAATGATCTTCTGCAGCACCGGCAGCCCGGAGTCGTAGGGGATGTCGCGTTTTCCCACGTCCAGCAGGGCCAGATCGGGCTCCGGTGTGGAGATCACCCGAGCCCAGACATGTGCGGCAGCCGACAATGCGGGCCCGGATCGGTGCGCCGCCGGCGTCTGCTCGGCGTACAGGCCGTCGTCGTGCACGATGTAGGCACCGGACCGCAGCAGCAGCCGCGCCTTCGGCGTCCGGGCTGCGATCGGACCGAGCACCTCGACCACCAGGTCGAAGAGCGCGCTGCCTCCCGCGGTCAGCAACGCCTCGTCGGCCTCGACCAGCGGCGCGATCTGGGTGAATCGCTCCCCCATCGCGGACAGGAACTCCCGCACTCGCTGCGGCCGCTGCTGTGGGTCCGTGGAGGGCACCGACCCTTCGTATCCGGCGACCCCCTGCAAGATCAGCCGCGGCGATTCCAGCACCGCCCGCGCGATCGCCAGGGCCTGATCATGATCACGGACCCCGGTCCGGGCGCTGGGATGGCCGATCTCGACGCAGACCGGTAGCTGCCGGTCGGCGCCGGCACTGGTCAGCTGCGCGGTCATCTGCTCGACGCCGGCGACCGAGTCCACCCAGGTGATCACCTCGAAGTCGCGGTCGGCATCCAGCTCGGCCGACAACCACGCCAGCCCCTGGGGCGACAGGTATTCGTTGGCCACCACGACCCGGCCGACGCCGGCATCGCGAGCCACCCGCAGCTGCGCCTCGTTGGCCACCGTGATCGCCCAGGATCCCTGCTGCAGTTGCCAATGCCACAGAGCGGGGCACATGGTGGTCTTGCCGTGCGGTGCGAGCGTTGCACCATGATCATCGACCCAGGACTGCATGGTGGCGAGATTCGCCGCAACCAGATCGAGGTCGACGGTGAAGATCGGCGTCGACACCTCCGCCAGCTCGAGATCGACCTCCGGCCGGGCCTGCTGGGCCACCGCCAGTGCGGAGCTCCAGTTCTTGTCCCGGAGTCCAACGGTTATCAGATGGTCGCGTACGGCATCGAGCTGGGTCACGCTCCGACCCTAGTACCCCGCCCGGTGGCAGGGCGACGGCCTCGATCGTCACCCGCTGTCCGGCGTCGGTCGCAGCGACAGCTGCCCGGCGGCCGCCGCCGTTCCAAGATCAACTTCGACCGGTACGCGATCGGCGGCCCGGTCAGAACTCGTTCTGCTCGTCGGCCCGCGGTGCCGAAACCGCCGCCGGGTCACCGCGATGGCGAAGCCGGCTGCCGAGGATCGGGAAGATCAGGACCGAGAGGACGCCGGCCAGCACCAGCGCCGCCGCGTGCGCGGCGTCCAGCGCACCGGCCTTGGTGCCGAGAGAGGTGATCACCACGATCAGCGGCAACCCGGCCGACGCGAACAGGCCGAGAGCCAGCCGATCCGGCCGTTCCAGGACGCCTCGGTGCAGCAGGTAGGTCGGGATGCCGCGCACGATCAGCAGCAACACCAGCACAACCGGCACGGCGATCAGCACCATCGGCTCCGCGAACAGCGCACGGATGTCCAGCCCGACGCCGCTCATCACGAAGAAGATCGGGATCAGGAAGCCGAAACCGATCCCTTCCAGGCGCGAGCTGACGATCTCCTCCTCGGCCGGATCGCCCGACTTCAGGAACAGGCTGATCAAGATCCCGGCGGTGAACGCACCGAGCACCGGGTCGAGTCCGAGCCACTCGGACAGCGCGAACATCGCCACCACGACCAACACGCAGAGCCGAACCGCCACCTGGGCACTGGTACCGAGGGTCACCGTCACCATCCGACCGAGCCGGGGATGTCTGGGCTTGCGGGCCAGCCAGCCACCGACCACGGCCAGCGCAGCGAAGACGGCCAGGACGGCGATCGTGTGCCGTGGGCGTTCCCCGCTCAGCGCAAAGGCGATCGCCAGGATCGGGGCGAATTCGCCGACGGTGCCGACGGCCATCACCCGGTCACCGAACGGCGTACCCGCGTCGCCGCTGTCCCGCAGGATCGGCAGGATCGTGCCCAAAGCGGTCGTGGTCAGCGCCAACCCGACCACCAAACCGCTGGAGACCCCACCCAGCAGGAAACCGGCGGCGAGCCCGACGGCCAGGGAGATCAGCCAACCGATCGCCGACCGCTTCAGCGGGTCCCCTTTGAGCTTGCCGAACTGAATCTCGTACCCGGCCAGAAACATCAGGAAGGCCAGGCCGAGGTCGCTCAGGGACGAGACCACCACCTGCGAGTCCTGGACCCAGCCGAGCAGGGTCGGACCGACCACGATCCCGAGCAGGATCTCCACCACCACGGTCGGCACCGCGATCCACGGCGTCAGCCGATCCACGATGAACGGAGCCAACACCGCGGCGGCGAAGATCACCGTGATCATCACGATCGAATCGAGCGACATCGTTCACACTCCCAACGCAGCGGGCCGGTGTAGTCGATCAAGCTGCACGCCGGTCCCGACCATCATCGAGGAACCGTTCGGCGATCGAACTGATCCGAACCTTACGAGAACCGCGGCGCCGCGCCAGGATGCCTGGCCACGCTTCGTAGGTCCGGACCCGAAGTGTCGGGTCTGCTGGCTCGGCGACCGGGTTCGTCGACGGCGCCGCCTCGGTGGTCGAGCGCAGCAAAAAGGCCCGAAACCCTCAGACCGAGGATTTCGGGCCGTTCGCGATGGTGCAACATCGGCTGGCGGTGGCGGCGGGATTTGAACCCGCGGAGGGGGTGAACCCTCACTCGCTTTCGAGGCGAGCTCTTTAGGCCGCTCAGACACGCCACCGCCGGAGAGATTATCAATCCGACCGGCTGAGGGCGAAATCGATCAGCGTCTGGGTTCGAAGAAGTCCCGGATCAGATCACCGCAGGCGGTTTCGCTGATGCCGCCGATCACCTCGACCCGATGGTTCAGCCGCCGATCGCGTACGACATCCCAGAGCGAGGCGACCGCTCCCGCCTTCGGGTCGTACGCTCCGAACACCAGCCGACCGATCCGCGCCTGCACCAGCGCACCGGCACACATGGTGCACGGCTCGAGTGTGACCACCAGGGTGTGATCATCAAGCCGCCAACTGTCGATCGCCTCGGCGGCTCGCCGGATCGCCAACACCTCGGCATGCGCGGTCGGATCACCGACCAACTCCCGTTCGTTGCCGGCGGCCGACACCACCAGCCCGTCCGGATCCAGGATCAGCGCGCCGATCGGTACGTCGTGATGCTCGGCCGCCCGCTCGGCCTCCTGCAGCGCGAGCGCCATCGGCTGCCGCCAGTCGACCGGCAGCGGCCCAGGACGGGTGGCCGAGGGATCAGTCACCGAACTCGGAATCGACCACCTTGCGGAACTGCGCGCCGATCTTGATCTTGTCCGCGACCTCGGTCAGCAGCTGATCGCTACCAAGATCAAGATCGTCACACATGGTGGTCAGATCGAATTCGGAGACACCAAGATCGGTGAGGATCTTCAGGTCGCCGATCGGTTCGGAATCCTCGTCGTCGTCCTCGGGGATGTCCTCGCCGAGGTAGTCGGCGATGTCCCGGGCGATCGGCCAATCACCGGCAGCCGCGTTGTCGGACAGCATCAACTGGACGTGGCGTCCACGGACCCGGACGATGATGGCGACCTCGCCGACCAGGCTGAGCAGCCCGACCGCGCCGCCGTCGCCGGGCAGCCGACGCAGCTGGGTGATCAACTCGTCCAGGTCGTTGGCCAACTCCTCGGACAGCGCATTGACCATGCTCTGCCCGTCTTCCCGGTAGGCGGCGATGATGAAGTCGATGTCCTCGGGTTCG
>DATCVL010000200.1:0-9243 GCA_036566865.1 Microlunatus sp. | reverse complement strand
CGACGCCGGCTCGGATCGGTTGCAGAGCTTGGATCTGAGCCCGCAGGGCTACCACCTCGTGGTGGCCCGATTCGAGCCGGAGAATCATGTTCTGGAGATCGTCAAGGGTTATGCGGCATCCTCGGCCCGGCTGCCACTGGTGGTTGTCGGCTCGGCACCGTACGCGGATCGATACACCGTACAGATCCAGGATGCGGCGGGGTCGGATCCGCGGATCAGAATGCTCGGTGGGGTCTGGGACCAGAAGCAGCTGGACCAGTTGTACGCGAACGCGTTCAGCTACCTGCACGGCCACTCCGTCGGTGGAACGAACCCGTCGTTGCTGCGAGCCATGGGTGCCGGCACGGCCGTGATCGGCTTCGATGTGTCCTTCAACCGTGAGGTGCTCGGGAACATCGGTGGATTCTTCACCGGCCCGGACGATCTGGCCGCGCTGGTCGAGCAGGCCGAACGACATCCCGAGGTCGTCCGCTCACAAGCCCAGGCTGTGCAGCAGCGGGCCAGCTCGGTCTATCGCTGGGATGACGTCGCCGTCGGCTATGAGGCGCTCCTGCACCAGCTGCACCGGGAGCACGGCAAGCGCCCGTCGAGTGCCCCGCCGCGACGACTGAGGGCAGTCCGTCCGGTCGCGTCGTCGAACGGGACCAGGCGGGGAGAATCCTGATGGGCTTCTCCCGTGTCTTGAAGCTGCGCCCGCCCGTCAGTGCGGTCGCGGCGCTCACGGCACAGGTGATGTTGGCGCTGGGGGGATTCACGATTCAGGCCCTGGCGAGCCGCGAGCTGGGGCCGAGCGGCCTCGGCTCGTTCGCACTGCTGTACGGCGCGATCATCATGGCGACCGCTCTGAGCACAGGATTGATCGGCGACTCTCTGACGGTGCTGAACCGCAACGACGACCGGATCCGCCGCGGGCTGTTCTGCCTCGGGCTCGCGGTCACCTTCGGATTGGCAGCGATCGGGATGTTCATCAGCAGTTGGGTCGTGTCGACGTCGACTGCGGTGATCTTCGGACTTGCCCTGGCCAGCTACGTCGGGGCGGATCTGCTGCGCCGGATGGTGATGACGCAGTTGAGGTTCTGGAGCCTCGTGCTCGCAGATTTCATCGGGCTGATCGCGATGGTGATCTTCCTCGGTATCTGCCTGCTCTACTTCTCGGTCTCGATCGATCACTTCTTGATCGCGTTGATCATCAGCCAGACGACGGCGATGGCGATTGCGCTGGCACGGCTGCCGCAGCAGGAGCGCCGGCTGGCCAAGGTGTCGGGTTGGGGCAACGTCGGCGCGGTCTTCCGGTACGGCGTGTGGCGAGGAATGCAGCAGTTCGTTCGACCGACGATGTTGAACGTCGCCCGGTCGTTGGTGCTGGTGGCTGCCGGAGCTGCGGCGGTCGGCCAGATGGAAGCCGGCAGGATCTTCGTTGCGCCGGCGATGTTGCTGGTCCAGGGGATGGGGTCGTACCTGTTCTCCACGTATGCGAAACGGCGCGAGCAGGGGCCGGCCCTGCTGGGCATGGCGGATCGGGTGGCGATCACCACCGTCATCGGGTCGGTCCTGGTTGCGGCGGTGGCGGTGCCGGCGTTGCCGATCATCGGAGATCTGATCACCGGCGGGCACTTCGAGTTGAGCCGGATCGTGGTGCTGGGCTGGGCCTGTTACGCCGCCTCCTGCGCGACGGTTCTACCGTACGGAAGTCTGGCGGCGGTTCAGGGCAGGCAGCAGCGAGTGTTCCTGCTCAGGGTCGCTGATTCTCTGCTGTCGTTGGGATTGGTGGCCGTCCTTGTGGTCGGCGTCGGCATCGACACCAGCTGGACGCCGTGGTTGCTGTCGGTCGGTTCGTTCGCCGGCGGGGTGCTGTGTCGGCAGTGGCTGTTGCGGCCCGCCAGCAAGGTGCCGGTGACGGTGTGACCATACGTGAGGGCGTGACCATGCCTGACCCTGTGACAACGCCGCAGTCCAACCAGGCCGAGCCCAATCCGGTGCCACAGCTGACCTTGCGGTTCCGGCCGTCGCTGCTGCTGTTGTGCTGCCTGCTGCTGCTGGTGTCGGCCGTCGCGTGGCGCAAGGGCAGCTACTTCTCCGGCGGATTCGACCTGGTGGTCGTTGTCAAGGCCGCACTCACCGGTCTGGCTGTGGCCATCGCCTGGGCGATGCCGCGGAGCAAGGACGCCTGGTCGAAGGTTCGCGCGGCCCCGATGCTCTGGTTGGTGGCCTACCTGACGATCACCGTCGTCGGTGGTCTGTTGAACGGCGAACCGCTCGCCTCGACAGTGTTGGCGGCACGGGTGATGTTGATGGCGTTGGCCTTGCTGCTGTTGATGGTCAGCCACTCCTGGCAAGCCGTATTGGGCTCCCTGGCCAGTGCCATGCTGTTGCTGGCAGGCTTCGGCATCGTCACCGGGTTGCCGTCGCTGGCTGCGACTGGTCGGCTGTACGGCGGCATCCCGCCGTTGAATGCGAACGAGATCTGCTTGCTGGTCTCGATCCCGGCCGTATTGCTGTTCTGGAGGTGCGTGCACAGTCACGCCAGTCCGCTGACATATGTGTCGCTGGCCGGCCTCGTCGGCCTGGTCTGGTTGACCGGTGCACGGGCCGGACTGTCGGCGCTGATCATTGCGTTCATGCTGCTGATCATGCTCAGTCGGCGGCTGGCCAACCCGATGGCGGTGCTGATCGCGGCAGCCGTGCCGGTGGTGCTGTGGATCACCTTCTTCACGCCTTGGGTGTCCCAGTTCGCCAGTCGTGGCGACCCGTCGAACATCACCACCTTGAACTCGCGAACCGTTGCCTGGCGCGCGGCGATCAACTACGCCGACACGGTGACCGAGCACCTGTTCGGTGGCGGACTCGCGCTCAAGCAGGTCCCGGTGAGCGCGATGTATCGAACCTCTCAGATCCTCGACAGTACGTGGATGTCGGCGCTGCTGCAGGCCGGCCTGGTCGGGACCGCGATCTTGGTCCTGTTCGTGCTGACCACGGCCGTTCGGGCCCTGATGCTTCCTCGCCCGCAGTCACACCTGATCTTCGCCATCGTCATCCAGCTGACGCTGGTCAGTGTGCTGGAGAGCGGATTGTTCGACAGCACGTCGGCGTTCCTGACCTTCTTCACGATGGCGCTGTGCGCACATCGGACGGACTCTGTGCCGGTGGTGGTCACCCAGGTGCCGTTGCCGTCCGGTCGCCGAACGCTCGGCGCCGTGCGGACCTCCCGCTACCTGAACGGGTAACGGCAGCCCTGGAGTGTTGATCAACCGAGCAAGCGATCAACATCCGGGGCGTGATCGATGCGAGCGGGCATGATCAAGGCCGGTGGCATGACCAGGCAACCTGAGCGTGATCAAACAGACCCGGCATGAACGTCGCGGCTGGATCAAGACGCCGGCGACCTGATCAACGTTGGCTGATCATGCTTCGCAGGCGAGTGCTCGAGGTGTGTGCGGTGTAAGGGAAGTAGCAGACCCGGACGCCGGCGCTGGCCATCTGCTCCTCCAGTTGGCGGCCCTTCGGGGTGCCGCGCCAGTCGTCGCCCTTGAACAGGACGTCGAACCGGACCTGCTGCCACACCTGCAGCTTGTTGGTCGACCGATCGATCACGACGTCGTCGACCAGGTCGAGGGCGGCCACGACCTCGAACCGTTCGTCCAACGGGACGATGGGTGACCGGCCCTTGACCCGGAGCAGTTCCTCGTCGGTGACCACGCCGACGATCAGGACGTCGCAGAGTGCACGCGCCCGAAGCAGGATGTTCAGATGGCCGATGTGGAACATGTCCCAGGCGCCCGGCACGTAACCGATGATGCGCTCGGCTGCCATCACGCCACCCCAAAACGATCGGCGTCGACCGGCGAGGCGAAGGCCGGCAGCAAGGCGGCACGCAGCTCCTGGCTCCGGGTACGTCGGCCGGGCTCGATCCAGCTGCCATCCGGGGCCGACCGCCGAACAGGAGCATCGCCGACCACGAAGACCGTGTGGCTCGACCTCAGATCCTCAGCATCGAGGTCCCCGTGGGTGATGACGTGGTCGACGCCACGGACGTGGCGGACCAGCTCGAGTCGCTCGGTCAGCGGGACCACCGGTGGACGACCGTTGGCACGGGCCACGTCGTCGTCGGAGTACACCCCGATCACGAGATAGTCGCAACGTCTGCGTGCCTCGGCGATCACATCAAGATCACCGACATTCAACAGATCGAAGGCTGCGGAGAGATAACCGTTGATCATGTCCGGGCCGCCCATCAGAATGCCCCGCGCTGTGCCAGCACGGCGTGCGCGGTCTTGAAGAGGATCCGGATGTCGAGCCCGACGGACCAGTTCTCGACGTAGGTCAGGTCGAGTCGGACTGACTCTTCCCAGCTGAGCAGGGATCGGCCGCTGACCTGCCACAGCCCCGTGAGGCCGGGAATCACCTTGAGCCGGCGTTGGGTGTCCTGGGTGTACGTGTCCACCTCGGACTGCAACGATGGCCGCGGGCCGACCAGGGACATGGTGCCGTTGAGGATGTTGAAGAGCTGCGGCAACTCGTCGATCGAGTACTTGCGGATGAACGCACCGGTACGGGTGATGCGCGGATCGCGTTCCATCTTGAAGAGCGGCCCGGCACCCTCGTTCTGAGCCGTGAGCTCGGCCAGTCGTTGCTCGGCATCCACCACCATCGAGCGGAACTTGTACATCGTGAAGGGCTTGCCGTCGATGCCGATCCTGGTCTGCTTGAAGATCACCGGACCGCGGCGGTCCTCCAGCTTCACCATCAGCGCGGTGACCGCGAGGATCGGCCAGATGATCAACAAGCCGATGCTGGTCATGATCACATCCAGCAGCCGCTTCGCCCTACGCCGCCAGCCGGTGAAGTGCGGCTGATCAACCTGCAACAGCGAGAAGTTGTGGTGTGGCTCGACATGCATCCGGGACTGGGCCACATCGACCAGGCCGGAGTGCACCAGCACGTCGACGTCCAGATCCTCCAAGGACCAGGCCAGCCGTCGGACGAAGCCGCGCGGCGTGCCGTCGGCAATCGCGACGGCGTTGCACGCCGACTCCCGTACCACTGCGGTGGCGTCGCCGAGATCGCCGGCCACCGGCAGCTCGAGCGCACGGGCCCGGGCCACCTCGCCCTTGGGCACGCAGACGCCGACGACCTCGATGCCGGCGCCGCGATCCCGCTCGATACTGCGACGCAGCTCGACGACGGGATCGACCGCACCGACCAAGATCATCTGGCGCAGCGAAGCGCCCGCCTGCTGCTCGCGGCGCCGCAACTGTCGTACACCGAGGCGGCTGACGATGCCCGTCAACGCCGCCACCGGGGCGGCCACGGCAATCGTGCGGACCACCGCCTGGGCGTCCAGCCAGGCTGCCGGCAGGCTGACCAGGAACACCAGCAGCACCATCGCGGTCAGCACAGACTTGGCCCCGCTGCCGGACTCCAGGCGCCGGCCCGCATAGCCGGACACCGCCGCATTGAGCAGCGGCCAGGCGATCATGGACAGGCCGAGAAGTCCCAGCCAGTAAGGAAGTCCGGAGGTGTGGACCCATGGCAGCCACCCAGTGGCTGCGACGGCCGACATGCCGGCGACCACGTCGCACGCCACCAGGGTGCGGACATAGTAGGCCGTTCGACGCCGGTACCCGTTGGTCCTTCCTGTTGCTCGGCGAGCTCTCCGTGCGGCGAGCTCGTCGATCCGTCTTGCAGAAGTCGCGTTGCTTACTGCGCCGTCGCCGAAATCTTCGACCCCAATGCTCTCGGGACCAAGAACCGTGACGGCAGTGTCAGGTGCTGACATGCCTGATATCCCCCGATATCCCCCGAATGAAGCGCCAAGAGCGCGTTGTGACCTCGAGCGGGGACAGGGTATGGCGGGCCGGCGGCTTGCTCCGCGGCCATGGATGCAACCGTGGGTCGCGTGCGGCAAAGCCACAGACCCGCGCAACCATCTCCCCCGAGATTCGAGTTGATGCTATCGCGACGGCAGCCCCGTGGGAGGGACTTCCGGGAAAGATGCTGCTCGATCTTTTTCACGGGACCTTCGGCCCGATCTCGCGTGCAGCGAGCGCCTCAACTCGGCGAACGATGCGTCAATGTCGGCCGAGCCGCAGCCAGCTCAACCGACCGACCTGCAGGTCTGCCCACGCTACGTCGACCTCGATCTCGACCAGGGTGGCAGTCGGGAAGCGACTGTTGATCACGTCCAGTGATCGCTGGTCCGACTCCGCGCCGCTCAGGTCCACGGCCAGCCTCGGAATCCCCGGGCCGTGTCCGATGATCATCGCGGTCCCGACCTGCTCATCGAGCTGCCCCACCAGCTCGAACAGGGTGTCGCTGCCAGCGTTGTAGATCTCGTCGCTGAATTCGACTTTGCTGTCCAGACCGAGCGCCGACCAGGTCTGACGGGTGCGGATCGCGGAGGAGCACAGTACGAGGTCGATCGACAGGCCCCGGCCACGGATCGCGTTGCCGACCTCGACAGCCTGGTCAATTCCGTAGTCGGTCAGCGATCGATCGGAGTCTCGTACTCCAACGGCCGAGTCGGATGCCTGCGCATGCCGCAGCAACAGCAGGGTGTGCACTCTGGCCATGTGCTCACCCTACGGGGCAAAGGCGTTGGCCCCGTGCACGTTGGTTCAGCAGATGATCTTGGAAACCTCGGCCGTTGCCGCTGTCAGGCTCTGCTGAACAACACATCAACCCAGTAGTTCGTGCCCTTGCCGCTGATGCTCGGGAAGGTGCTCGAGCTGGATTCCTCGAAGACGCCGTTCGGCCCGTCGGAGCCGTCGTCCTTCGGGGCGATCAGGTCTCCGCGAGTGACAGCTTCGGCGGAGAAGTAGCCGCTGTCGTAGGAACAATGACCGTTCGGCGCGAAGTAGGACGCGACGTACAGGGTGCCGGCGTCGATCGGGACGGGATCGGAGAACATCGCGGTCTGCCACCCACGCGCAGACTCCGACGACACCGGCGCCGTTGCGAGTCGTGAACCTGATTCCGACCACAGACTGACGGTGTGCGGCCCCTGGGCCGTCGGGCCGCCCTTGTAGAACCGGATCCCGTTGATCTGACCGGCGGCCGAAGTTCGGAACTTGACGCCGAGTTCGACCGCATCCGGGGACGAGTCCATCAGATTCTCCGGCGTCGCAGTCCCCGGCCACAATGACTGGGCGTCGACCCCGACGACGGTGAAGCTCCAGGTCGTCGTGCTCTTGAGCGGGTTGCCGTTGGTGTCGCTCGCCTGCTCGACGGCAGCGGTGTAGACAGCGCCGACGGCCAACGGCCCGGCCGGGGTGAAGGTGGCTCGTTTCGAGCTCGCCTCGTACGACACCTGGCCGCTGACGATGCCACCCCCGGCATCACGCAGCTTGATCACGATCGACGAGGGCTCGACGTCCTCACTGAAGGTGGCCGTGATCCGCGGCAATCGGTCGACGCCGGTCTCGCCGTTGGACGGTGTGGTGTCGGTGACGGTGGCGCCGACACTGTCGACGAAGATCGCATCCACCCAATAGTTGGCGGCGTTGTAGCCCGAGCTCGGGAACGCCGAGGCACCGTAACGGTAGACCGCATTGGGCCGATCGCCGGTCGAGGCCGGAGCCGACAGCGGACCGTTGGTGACGGTCGAGGACAGACCGCCGCCGGTATGGGCGTAGCCGCCGTTCGGTGCGTAGTAGGAGACTACGAACCCAGTGTCGGCGGAGATCGAGACCGGAGTGTCGAATATCGCCTGTTGCCAGCCCGATGCGCTCTCCTTGGTGAACTTGGCGGAGCCGAGGAGTGTCCCCGACGCCGACCAGAGATGGGCCTCGTGTTCCCCGGTGTTGGCTGGACCCTTGTAGAAACGGACGCCGCTGATCAGCCCGTCGCTGCTGGTCGTCAGCCAGGTGCCGACCTCGACAGCCCGGCTCTCGTCGACCGCGGAGGTGTCCGGCACGGCCGAGGTGTCCCAGAGCGTGAACGGGCTCGACCCGTCGGGCTGGACGGTGGTGAATGACCAGGAAACCGGATCGGCGATCGGGTTGCCGGCGACGTCGGAGGCCGTCACGGTGGCCACGTACTGCTTGCCCCGGTCGAGCTTCGCGCTCGGCGAGAAGGTCGCGACCTGGCCCTCGTTGTCGAGGCTCACGCTGCCGTCGACCGCACCGCCACCACCGAGTTTCAGCATGAAGCTCACTGATCCGGGATCGACCGGCTCGCTGAAGCGGACGGACGGCTTCACCGCAAGGTCGACGGCGATCAGGTCCTTCGCCGGAGACACGCTGGTCACCTTCGGTGCGGTGTGGTCCGGTGCGGCCACGTACACGATGTCGGCGAAGTAGTTCGCCCCACCGGCGGTGCTGGTGGGGAAGCTGCTGACCCCGTACTGGTAGACGCCGTTGCCGCCACTGCTGTTGGGCAGCGCATGCAGTACGCCGCGGTCGGTCCCGCCGTCGAGGAAGCTCCCCGAGGTGACGCCGTAGACCCCGTTGGGGCAGTAGTAGGAGACGGTGTAGACGGTGTCGGCGTTGATTTCGACCGGTGTCGACAGCGGCGCCTGCTGCCAGCCGCTCAGCGTCTCACCGCCGAAGGCGACGGTGGCGAGCAGTTGCCCGGACGTACTCCACAGATGGCCGACATGGGCACCCGGCGATCCGGGCGCCTTGTAATAGCGCAGCGCAGAGATGGTGCCGTCGGTGTCGCTGGTGAACCGCAATCCGAGCTCGACCGGACTGGTGTCGGTGTTGGCGATGAGTGAGGGCTTGGCCGCACTGTCCCAGATGCTCGTTGGGTAGCTGCCAGCCGGGCCGATGGTGGTGAAGGAGATCGCGACCGGCTCGGCCAGCGGCACGCCTTCGGAGTTCACCGCTGCGGTCAGGGTGAGGGTGTACGTCGTCTGCCGCTCCAGGTCAGAGCTCGGACTGAAGGTCACCGTCTGGGCGTCGGGGTCGTAGCTGGTGCTGCCGCTGACTGCGGTGCCGTCGGCCGTGCGGAGTTCGAGATCGATCGACGAAGCGGACACCGCACTGCCGAAGGTCAGCGTCAGTGGTTCGGACACATTGACCGAATTGACGCCCGGTGCCGGGGCCGAGTCGACGATCCGCGGTGGGTTCTCGTCGTGGTTGGTGAAGACCACATCGACCCAGTAGTTGGTCGCACCGAAGGACTGATCCGGGAAACCGCTGGAGCCGTAGTGGAAGACGCCGTTCGGCCCGTCATCACCGTCGGCCGGCGCGGTCAGCGGATCGAGCACGAAAGGCTGGCTGAAGTAGCCGGCGTCGGCGGCGT
>DATCVL010000199.1:0-10521 GCA_036566865.1 Microlunatus sp. | reverse complement strand
CAGAAGCTGCCCGTGCTACCGCTCTCCGACTCGGTGGTGCTCCCGGGCATGGTGATCCCGATCGAGCTGGACGAGTCGGAATCGCGTGCCGCTGTGGACGCCGCCCAGACCGCCGACGACCGGCTGTTGCTGGTCCCGCGGCCCGATGGCGAGTACGCCCCGGTCGGCACCATTGCCGAGCTCGAACAGGTCGGACGGCTGCCCAACGGACAGCCGGCGGCCGTGGTCCGGGCCGAGTCCCGAGCCAAGATCGGCTCCGGCGTGATCGGCCCCGGTGCCGCGCTGTGGGTCGAAGTGCACGAAGTCGAATCGATCGTCAGCGACGCGGACCGGGCGGCCGAGCTGAGCCACACGTACAAGTCCTTGGTCACCTCGATCCTGCAACAGCGCAATGCCTGGCAGATGATCGACTCGGTGCAGAAGATCACCGATCCGTCGCAGCTGGCTGATACCGCCGGTTGGGCTCCCTATCTCGACCATGCGCAGAAGATCGAACTGCTGGCCGAGCCGGACGTGAACATCCGGCTGGAGAAGTTGATCTCCTGGACCAAGGAGCACCTGACCGAGCAGGAGGTGGCCGACCAGATCGCCTCCGACGTCCGGGACGGGATGGAGAAGACGCAGCGAGAGTTCCTGCTCCGCCAGCAACTGGCTGCGATCCGCAAGGAGCTCGGCGAGGACGAACCGGAGGGTGCCGACGACTATCGCACCCGGGTCGAGCAGGCCGACCTGCCCGAGGACGTACGCAAGGCGGCGCTGACCGAGGTCGGCAAGCTGGAGCGCACCTCCGAACAGTCGCCGGAGTCCGGCTGGATCCGGACCTGGCTGGACACGGTGCTGGACCTGCCCTGGAACCAGCACACCGACGATTCCGATGATCTTGCTCATACCCGGGAGATCCTCGATTCCGATCATGCCGGGCTGGACGACGTCAAGGAACGCCTGGTGGAGTTCCTGGCCGTACGGCAGCGGCGCAACCGTCGCGGACTGTCGGTGATCGGTGGCCGCGGCTCGGGTGCCGTGCTGTCGCTGATCGGCCCGCCCGGCGTCGGCAAGACCTCGATCGGCGAATCGGTGGCGCGTGCGCTGGGACGCAAGTTCGTCCGGGTCGCTCTCGGCGGCGTACGGGATGAGGCCGAGATCCGCGGTCACCGCCGGACCTATGTCGGCGCGATGCCCGGCCGGATCGTCCGCGCGATCACCGAGGCCGGTTCGATGAACCCGGTGATCCTGCTGGACGAGATCGACAAGGTCGGCTCGGACTTCCGCGGCGACCCCGCATCGGCACTGTTGGAGGTCCTGGATCCGGCACAGAACCACACCTTCCGAGATCACTACCTCGAAGTTGATCTTGACCTGTCGGACGTGCTGTTCCTGGCCACGGCCAATGTGATCGACACCATCCCGCAGCCGCTGCTGGACCGGATGGAGGTGGTCAGCCTGGACGGCTACACCGAGGACGAGAAGGTCGCGATCGCTCGTGATCACCTGCTGCCCGAACAGATCAGCAAGGCCGGACTGGAGACGACCGACGTGGAGATCTCCGACGAGGCGCTCGGTCTGATCGCCCGGGAGTACACCATGGAGGCCGGCGTGCGGCAGTTGCAGCGCGCCATCGCCAAGGTGCTGCGTAAGGTGACGGTGCAACTCGATTCGACCTCGGTCGGAGTTGATCATGAAGACGCAACAGAAGCTGATCATGACGCTTCGGGCTCGCGGATCGCGGTCACGGCCGGCAACCTGAAGGACTACCTGGGCCGGCCACGGTTCACCCCGGAGACGGCCGAACGCACCTCGGTGCCGGGCGTCGCAACCGGGCTCGCGGTGACCGGTGCCGGTGGCGACGTGCTCTTCATCGAGGCGACCGAGATGGAGGGCGAGGCCGGCCTGGTTCTGACCGGTCAGCTCGGTGACGTGATGAAGGAGTCGGTGCAGATTGCCCTGTCCTATCTGCGATCCCGCGGACAGGCCGGCGATCTTGCCGATCATCGGATCCACGTGCACGTGCCGGCCGGAGCGGTTCCGAAGGACGGGCCGAGCGCCGGCGTCACCATGGTGACCGCGCTGGCGTCGCTGGCCTCGAACCGTCCGGTGAAGTCGACCGTCGGGATGACCGGTGAGGTCACCCTGCAGGGCAAGGTGTTGCCGATCGGTGGGGTCAAGCAGAAGCTGCTGGCCGCCCATCGGGCCGGGCTGACCGATGTGATCATCCCGAAGCGGAACGAACCGGATCTGGACGATCTGCCCGATTCGGTCCGGGGAGCGCTCAACATCCACCCGGTCAGTGACGTCGCCGACGTGCTGGCGATCGCCTTGGAGGGTGCCGCCGAGCAGCACGTGCAAGCGGCCTGAACCGAGCACAACAAGCTGAACCAGGCAGAACAACCCTGAATCAAGCAACAGGACGAAGCCGCGGCCCTCGGGCCGCGGCTTCGTCGTGTCCGCGCTGCAGGAAACTACCGGCCTCGTCGACGCGTCCTGCGGGCGTCCGTAGAATGACGCAGACCTCTCATCGATCTCGCTCGACGTCCCCCCAAGCCGAGGTGTTCAGGTGTCGCAACCACCCATGACTGCAGGCCGACCTCGAGGGCTGGAGCGTCGACAGGCGGTCCAGTGGGTCACCGATCTGATCCGCATCGAACTCCTGCAGTCCGGGTCGGTCGATCCGTTGCCCAGCGAGGATGCGCTGATCAAGACCTATCAGGTCAGCCGTGGCGTCATCCGCGAGGCGCTGCACATCCTGCGCGAGCAGGGAGTGATCGAACGGGTCCGCGGAGCCGGCACCTTCGTCCTCGGACCCGGGCCGTTGATGCATGCCGTGGACGAGTCTCGTGATCTTGCTCAGGAGGTCAACTCGGTGAGCCCGCGGGTGGCGATCCACAGCGGATACGTCGGCCTGCACGCCAGCACGCCGCTGGTCGCCGGCCGACTCGGTCTGAGCACCGGGGACGAGATCGTGATCATGGAATCGATGTCGGCGCTGGACGGCTATCCGCTGAGTGTCCGAACCGCGTTCATGCCGGCCGATCCGTTTGCTGTGCTGGTGAATCGGGAGCTGAATCTCGACCGGTCCCCGTACGAGTTGATCAGCGAGATCATCAACGCTCCGGTGGGCGACACGGATCTGCAGATCAGCTGCTCCAACGCCGATGCGCTCTGCGCCGCGCAGCTGCGGGTCCCGGTCGGATTCGCGGTTCTGGACACCAGCAGGGTGGTCCGGGCCGTCGGCGGCGCGCCGTTGGAATTCAGCATCAGCCATGCCCGGGCCGACCGTCTCGCCTTCACCCACGTGATGCGGTCCTCGGCCGCCCAGAGCAGTCTGCGGACCGGCGGCGAACTGCGGCTGGGCGATCCGACCATCTGAGATCGTCTGCCTTCTACCGAGTCCGACCGCCGGCCCACGAGTGGCTGCGTCCTCAGGCGGCGATGAGCTCCTGCACCGGCGGCACCAGCAGGTGGTGATCGGTCACCTGTTGCAGTGCGTGCGCGACCTTCAACACCGTCGCCTCGTCGAAGGGTCTGCCGATCACCTGCATCGACAACGGCAGGCCGGACGAACTCAGACCGACCGGTACCGCGACCGCCGGCAGACCGCAGAGATTCCAATGACCGGTGTAACTCGGTTTGGCCAGCCGGCTGCTGGCATCGATCTCGTCGGAACGCTCGGCCGGGGTCGGGGCCGACGGCGTGATGATCACGTCGTAGCTGCTCAGCGTCCGGGCGACCTGGGCGCTCCAACTCGTCCGCAACCGGCTGGCCTGCACGTAGTCCGCGGCCGTGTAGAGCGCGCCGCGGGCCAGTGACGGCCGGGTGTAGCGGCCGTAGTCCTGCCAGCGCTGGACAAGGTTGTTGCGGTGATACGCGTAGGCCTCGGCGACCAAGATCAGGTGATTGGCCTCCTTCGCCTCGGCCGCGTGATCCAGCGCGATCTCGTCCGAAGTCGCCCCCAGACCGACCAGCTGACTCACCGCCGCCAGCACCGCAGCGCGCTGCTCCGGATCAAGATCAACATGGTCGAAGAAGTACGGCACCGGCAGCGCGATCTTCACGCCCTCCACTCCTCCGGTGATCATCGTCGAGTAGGACGGGACGTCCACGCGGGCGGCATTCGGATCGCCCGGATCGTAACCGGCCATCACCTCCAACATCAGCGCACAGTCGTAGGCACTGCGGGCCATCGGACCGATGCTGTCGAGGCTGAAACCCAACGGCACCACGCCGTTCTTCGGCACCCGACCGAAGGTCACCTTCAGGCCGGTGTGGCCATTGACGCAGGCCGGACCGCGCACCGACCCACCGGTGTCCGTGCCCAGCCCACCGAGCGCCAACTGGGCGGCAGTCGCCACCCCGGTACCGGAGCTCGAGCCGGCCGGCGTGTGATCGACATTCCACGGGTTGCGCGGGATCGGGAACCCCTTGTCCGGGTCGGGCAGCCCGAGAGCGAACTCACTGGTGGTCGACTTCCCGACGAAGACCGCACCAGCGGCCCGCAGCCGCGCGGTCACCGGCGCATCGGTGCCGGCGCCCCAGGCAGGATCGAGTACCCGGCTGTTGGCGGTGGTCGGCGCTTCCTTCATGGCGATGATGTCCTTGATCGCCAACGGAATCCCCTGCAACGGACCGCGGTCACGCCCGGCGGCGAACTCGGCGTCGGCGGCCGCGGCCTGCTCCATTGCGGTCTCTTCGGTGATCGCCACGTAGGCACCGAGAGCATCATTCAGGGCCAGCGCGCGATCGAGGATCGTCCGGGTCAGCCGGGCCGAGGTCAGGTCGCCGGAGCGCAGTGCCGCGCCGGCCCCCTCGATCGTCAGATTGGTGGGGATCGGCTCGACAGCCGGTACCACCTCGCTCAGTTTCGGAGCGGTCTGCGTGTCAGTCATGATCAAATACCAACTCTCTCTCGGTACGGAACGGGTCTCAGCGGCCGTAGTAGCTGCTCGGATCGAACCGGACCGCCGGCTCGACGAACTCCAACTCGGGCAGGTACAGCGCGTCGGCACCGGCTCTGATCAACCCGAAGTCGGTGATCATCTGTGCCTTCTCCTCGGCACCGATGGTCAGACCGGCGGCCGTGAGCAGCCCGGAGACGATCTGCTCGTGGGTGGAATCGGACATGGTTTCTCCTTGTCTGGTTGGGGAGTTGTCTGGTTGGGAACTTGTCTGGTTGGGAATCTCGGTGGCAGGCCCGGCAGTCAGTCGGACTTGACCTTGGCCACGGCCTCGTCGAGGGACTGCGGACTGCTGTGTTCGGATGCGGACTGTGAGCTGTACAGATGGCAGGCGACGCTGTGCCCGGGCCGGGCCTGCACCGGACGTGGACTGCGCTGGGCACAGATCTCCATCGCGAACGGACACCGGGTCCGGAAGCGACAGCCGGACGGAGGATCGATCGGGCTGGGTAGCTCTCCGTCGCCCGCCTCGCTGCTGCCCTCGGTCGGCGTCGTACGGCGCCGGGTCGGATCCAGGCTCGGGATGGAGGACAGCAGCAGCCGCGAGTAGGGATGCAGCGGCTCGGCGTACAACGACGCCGCCGATGCCTGCTCCACGGCCTGCCCGAGATACATCACCACCACGTCGTCACTGATGTACTGGACGACGTTGAGATCGTGACTGATGAAGACGTAGGTCAGGCCGTACTCGTGCTGCAGATCGGTGAGCAGGTTGAGCACCTGCGCCTGGATCGACTTGTCCAGAGCCGACACCGCCTCGTCCAACACGATCAACGACGGCCGGACTGCCAGCGCCCTGGCGATGTTGACTCGCTGCCGCTGTCCCCCGCTGAGCTGATGCGGGTAGTTGTTCGCGTACGCCCGCGGCAGGCCGACCTCGTTGATCACCTCCGCCACCCGGCGCTGCACCTCAGCACGCCGCCAGCCCTGGACCTGCAGCGGAAAGGCGATCGAGTCGCCGATGGTGGTCCGGGGATTGAGTGCGGAGGACGGATCCTGGAAGACCATCTGCATCCGCCGGCTCGTCCGCCGACGGACCGCGGTGATCGGCTGCTGCTCGCCGTCGAAGATCATTTCACCGTCGCTGGCCTGGTGCAGTCCGACGATCACCCGGGCCAGGGTCGACTTCCCGCAGCCGGACTCGCCGACGACTCCCAGCGTCGATCCGGCGCGGACCGCCAGCGAAACGCCCTCGACCGCGGACAGGGTCGCCTTGCCCTGGGCGGGTGTGCGGACGGTGAACCGTTTGGACACACCGAACAACTCCAGCAACGCCGCACCGGTGGGTGGATCCGATCGGGCGTCCGCATCCTGTACGGCCGCTGCCGATGTCAACTCGGTCATGATCAACTTCCCTTCAGAGCCGGCTGTCCATGGCTTCCCGCAACGCGTCGCTGGCCAAGTTGAAGGCCACCGAGGTGAGGAAGATCATGAAGCCGGGGAGGATGGCAACCAGCGGAGTGTCGTACAGCGCGCCACGCAGGCTGTTCAGCATGTAGCCCCACTCAGGCGCCGGCGGCGCCGAGCCGAGGCCGAGAAAGCTCAGGCTGGCGGCGATGATCATCGCCACGCCGACCAGGCCGGAGGCGTACACGATGATCTCGCCCATCACATTCGGCAGGATCTGGGTCCGGGCGATCCGGAACATCCCGGCGCCACTGAGTCGGGCCGACTCGATGTACTCGGCCGACATCACTCTGCGGGTGGCCGATTCGGCAACCCGGGCGACCGGAGGCACGTAGACGATGGTCACCGCGATGATCGTGTTCGTCAGCCCGGGCCCCAGAGATGCACCGACGGCGATCGCCAGCAGGATCGCCGGGAACGCGTACAGCATGTCCATGAATCGCATCAGTGCGGTCTGCATGCCCCCGCCGATCATCCCGGCGGCAACGCCGATCGCGGTGCCGATCACCGAGGCCAGCACGGTCGGCAGGAATCCGGCCAGCAGCGACAACCGTCCGCCGTACAGAATCCTGGCCAGCATGTCCCGGCCCTGCTCGTCGGTGCCCAACAGGTGTCCCGGGGATCCGAAGTCCTGCAGCCGTTGCCGCGGCACGCCGACCAACGGATCGTAGGGGCTCAGCACCGGCGCCAGCGCGGCGCTGATGATCAACGCCAGCACGATCACGGTGGCGACCACACCGCCTTTGTTGTCCAGGAACCGGCGACCGGTCTGGATCCAGAACGACTGCCCGGCAACCCCGTCCTCGACCCGGTTCCAGGCTTCCTGGTGATCGGCCGCGACGGTACGCTCCGGCGCGGTCCGCTCGGCTCCGAATGTCCCCGGCAGCAGCCGAGGGCGGAACGGCTCGGCGATCGTGTCGGTCATGACATCGCTCCCCTCACCCGCGGATCGATCAAGGCCTGAACCAGGTCGACCGCGAGATTGATCAACACGAAGGTGAGGGCGATCACCAAGGTCGCGCCCTGGACGACGATCAGGTCGCGTGAGCTGATCGCGTTGAAGATCAACAACCCCATGCCCGGCCACCGGAAGATCGTCTCCACCAGCACCGAGCCGCCGAGCAGTGCGCCGATCTGAACGCCGGACGTTGTCAGGACCGGAGAGATCGCGTTGCGCAGCACGTGTCGCCGAACCTCCCACTCGCTCATTCCCTTGGCTCGTAGGGTTTCCACGAAGTCCTCGCCCAGCACGCCCACGATCGAGGCCCGCGTCACTCGAGCAGTGATCGCCATCGTGATCAAGGATCCGGCGAGCACGGGTAACACCAGACTGCGCAGGGCGATCGCCGGTCCGGCATCGAAGGTCGCGCCACCGGAGGGCAGGATCCGCAGCCAGCTGGCGAAGATCGCCAACAGCACGATGGCCAGGAAGAACGACGGGATGCTCAGCCCGGACAGGCTCAGCACCCCGATCACCCGGTCGGCCGGCTTACCCCGACGGGTACCCGCGAGGTAGCCGAGCAGCAAGCCCAGCGCGATGCCGAACGCTGCCGAGACGAGCGCCAGGATCGCCGTATTGCCCCAGGCCTGAGCCAGCAGGTCGGTGACGTCGCGTCGGCGGACCAGCGAGTAGCCGAGATCGCCGCGCAGTGCCTCGCCCAGCCAGTGCAGGTAGCGCAACGGCAGCGGTTGATCCAGACCCAGCCGTGCCCTCAGCGCCGCCCGCTCCTGATCGGAGGAATCCTCCGACAGCAGTTGGGACTCCTGATTGCCGGGTAGCACCTGCATCAGCAGGAAGACGATGATCGAGACGCCGAGCAAGATCGGGATCGCCAGTGCGATCCGACGGATGATGATGCGAATCATCTTTCACGCTCCTATTCCACCGAGATGCGGGTGAAGTCCAGCCACCAGGACTGGACCTGGAGATAGCCCTTCACGGTCGGGCTCATCACGCGCAGATTCAGGTCGTGCATCCAGAACAGGAATTCGGCCTGCTGGACGGCCTCGCGCATCATCGCCTGCAGGTAGTCGTTCTGTTCCGCTGCACGGGACTGCCGGATCGCGCGGGTCAGGTTCTTGTCGATCAGCTGATCATCCAGACCGGTGGCATTGGGCTGTCCGGCCGGCGTCCTGGACAGGAAGGTCGAGCTGTAGCCAGTCGGCATCATGCCTGCGGCCGGCGAGGCCCAGAGGATGTCGATGTCCTTCCACTGTTGGGAATTCAGCCGCTCCAGCCCGATCGAGATGATCGTCGACCACTCCAGCGGCATCAGCTTCAGGCCGACTCCGACGGCGGCGAAATCAGCCTGCAGCTTCTGCATCATCACGCTCGGATACATGTTCCCCGAGCCGCCCGTCGGGTAGGCCATGGTCAGCTGCAGATCGCCCGGGCGATAGCCGGATGCTGCCAGCAGCCGGCGAGCTTTCGCCACGTCGTAGCGGAATCCGAGCCCGTCGGCGAAGGCCGGATGGCCGGGATAGACGTACTGGCTGGCCGGGTAACCGGTGTCGTTGATCAAGGCGGCCGTACCGTCCCGATCGATGGCGTAGTTGAGTGCTTGGCGCAGCGGCAGGTTGTCCCGGAAGGGTTTCCGGAAGAGGTTCAGCCGCGGCATGATGCCGTGCGGATACTTGCCCATGGTGATCACGAAGCCGTCGTTCTTGAGCATGCTCAGGGCATCGGGGTCAGGCACCTCGGCCCAGTTCACCTCGCCGGACTGCAGCATCGCCAGCCGGGACGCGGCCTCCGGCTGCGGGTAGAGAATGATCTTCTTCAGCTTGGCCGGCCCGCGCCAGTAGTCGGGATTGCGGCTGAGCTCCATCACCTCGCCGTCGACGTACTTGGTCATCCGGAACGGACCGGTACCGACCGCGTGCTGGTTGTAGTTCTCGTTGCCCCACTTCTTGACCACCGACGGGCTCGGGAAGTAGATGCCGGCGAGATCCCACAGCAGCAGCGCGTACGGCTGGGTGGTGGTGATCTGCACGGTGTGCCGATCGATCGCACGCCAGCTCTTGAAGTAGCGGAAGGCGGCCGCCGCGCTCGCCGCCGAAGTCTCGTCGTAGTAGGCGAAATCGGGATTCTTCAGCCGGTTGAACTGGAAGATCACAGCCTCGGCGTCGAACGGCGTACCGTCGGTGAATCGGACATCCCGGCGCAGCGTGAAGGTCCAGACTTGATCATGATCGCTGCGGGTCCAGGAGGTCGCCAACGCGGGATGAGGTGTTGGGATGGCGCGGACCTGATCAAGGTTCAGCCGGGTCAGCGCATCGTAGATGTTGTTGCCGACGAAGCGATATCCCTCGTAGCCCTGGTCTGGCGGGGTCGACGGGAACGGAATGTTGCCGGCCGTCATCGCGATCTTCAGAATGCCGGGATCATCCGCCGCGGCGGCAATCGAGCCGGTGCCCGGCCCGCAGGCCGTCGCCATCCCGAGCACGGCCGGCAGTGCGGCCATCCCGGCGACCACCGTGCGTCGGCTGACCGGCGTACCGGCGCCGTTGTCAGGCGAGGTGATCATGCCGCATCGACCGCCAGCAGGCAGCGGCTCCAATGATCACCGGACTGCCGGATCGGCGGATCGGCCTCCCAGCAGCCACCGACCGCGTACCGGCAACGGGGAGCGAATGCGCAGCCCGGTGGTAACCGGGTCAGGCTGGGCGGCGATCCCGGAATCGCCAGCGGCCGATGGTCCTGACTGGCTTGGACATTCGCCTCGATCAGACCTTCGGTGTACGGATGGTTCGGATGCAACAGCACCTCGTCGGCACCGCCCTGCTCGATGAACCGTCCCGCATACATCACGGCGACGTCGTCGGCCAGTTCGGCGGCGACACCCAGATCATGGGTGACCAGCACGATGGCCATCCCGATCTCGGCCTGGATGTCCCGGAACAGCTGCATGGTCCGTGCTTGAACCGTGACATCGAGCGCCGTCGTCGGCTCGTCGGCCAGCAGTACCTGGGGTCGGCCGGCCAGCGCCATCGCGATCACCACCCGCTGCCGCATTCCTCCGGAGAGCTGATTCGGGTAGGCCCTCAACCGGGTCTCCGCGGACGGAATCTGGACCAGCTCCAGCAGGTCCAGTGCTCGTCGACGGGCCTGATCCCGGCCGATGCCGGGATGCTGCTTCTTGATCGTTTCCACCAACTGCTGCTCGAC
>DATCVL010000198.1:0-16421 GCA_036566865.1 Microlunatus sp. | reverse complement strand
CGCAACATCGACGCGACCCGGGCGGCGTACGACGTGAACGGCGTCAACATCACCAACTACAACGCCAAGACCACCGCCACCGCCGGCCAGCTGAAGCAGGACGCATCGGTGCTGCCCAGCATCCGGCTGATGGACCCGGCCAAGGTGGGCCAGGCGTTCGAGCAGTTGCAACAGGTCAAGGGCTACTACCAGTTCCCGAACGAACTCGATGTCGATCGCTACCGCCTCGGTGACGACAAGACCGACACCGACAGCGTCGTGTCAGTTCGCGAACTGAACCAGGCCGGCATCCAGAACCCGAACTGGAACCTGCTGCACACCGTCTACACCCACGGCTACGGGATGGTTGCCGCGTACGGCAGCAAGGCGGGACCGAACGGCGAGCCGGACTGGATCGAGGGTGACCTGCCTCCGACCGGCAAGATCGGCCAGAAGCAGTCCCGGATCTACTTCGGGGAGATGAACGACAACTACTCGATCGTCGGTGCCAAGCCGGACGGAAACGCACTGGAGCTGGACACCCCGACCGGCGGCAAGGACAACGGTCCGAAGTACAACACCTACGACGGCAAGGGCGGCGTCCAACTGAACGGCTGGCGCCGGTTCGTCTACGCGTTGAAGTACTTCGACGCCAATCTGGTGCTGTCGGACCGGACCCAGGGCAACACCAAGATCATCTACGATCGGGATCCGAAGGAACGGGTTCAGAAGGCGGCGCCCTGGCTGACGGTCGACCGGGACGCGTACCCGGCCGTGGTGAACGGCCGAGTGGTCTGGATCGTGGACGGCTACACCACGGCGAACAGCTATCCCAACAGCCAAAGGGTTTCGCTGCAGGACTCGACCAGCGACACCCGGAGCCGGGTCGGCACCATCGGTGCCCAGCCGGACACCATGATCAACTACATGCGCAACTCGGTGAAGGCGGTGGTGGACGCCTACGACGGCACCGTGAAGCTGTACGCCTGGGACGAGAGCGATCCGGTCCTGAAGACCTGGGAGAAGACGTTCCCCGGCACCGTGCTGCCGAAGTCCGACATCAGCGCCGACCTGATGAATCACTTCCGCTACCCGCAGGACATGTACAAAGTGCAGCGGGAGATCCTCGGCAGCTACCACGTCACCAATGCCGCCGACTTCTTCACCGGCACCGACCAGTGGGCGATCCCGAACGATCCGAGCGCGCCGGAGGGGGAGAACACCAAGGAACCTCCGTACTACCTGACCGTGCGGATGCCGTCCAAGGACACCGCCGCCTTCAGCCTGACCAGTGTGTACGTGCCGAACGGGCGGCAGAACCTCGCCGCCTACGCGGCGGTGAACTCCGACCCGACCAGTCCGGACTACGGCCAGTGGGAGATTCTCCGGGTCCCTGCCGAGAGCCAGATCGACGGCCCGGGCCAGGCCTCGAATGCGATCCGGGCCAACGACGCGGTGGCGACTGCACTCAGACCGTTCACCCAGGGCAGCGGCACCAGTGTCACCTGGGGCAATCTGCTCGCCCTGCCCCTGGGCGGTGGCTTGATGTACGTCCAACCGGTCTACACATCTCAGCAGGGCAGTGGCGGCGGCCAGTATCCGATCCTGCGTTACGTGGTGGTGAAGTTCGGAGCCGAGATCGGCATCGGGACCACCTTGCAGGAGGCGCTGGACCAGGTCTTCAAGGGCAACGCCGGGGCGAGCACCGGTGAGAACGGCACCAGCAGCGGCACCGCAACTGGTGGGACCGGCACGACCGGCAGCACTGGTGGTACCGGCAAGGCCGACGAGGAGCTGGCCCGGCGTCAGTTGGACCAGGCCACCGCGGCGTTCAAGGCGGCCGACGAAGCCCTGAAGGGCGGCAATCTGGCCGAATACCAGGCGCAGACCAAGAAGGCCCAGGACGCGGTCGATGCGGCGGTCCGGGCCCTCGGTGGCGGCTAGGTCAGTCGCCCAGTTCGATCACCGTCACGTCCTCGAAGCCGGCCTCGCGGATCGGCCCGCTGATCTTGTCGGCATCGCCGGCAATGGCCAGCGTCAGTTCCTCCGGGTCGACCAGCGAGGTGTACGCGGTCGCCGCCGACTCCGGCGTGACGGCCCGCAGCGCGGTCAGTCGCTGGTCCATGTAGTCGTCGGGCAGCTGTGCGAGCGCCTGCACGGCGGCCTGATCAGCCACGCCGTCCGCGGTGGCGTACCGCAACGGGGAGACCCCGGTGAAGTAGTTCACCGCCTCGGCCACCTCGGTCTCGGTGAACGGCGCATCGGTGATCGACAGCAGCCGCTTGGCTTGGGTCAAGGCGTCGCCGATCACCTCGGTCCGGAAGGACCCCGACACCGCGAAGGTGCCACCGGCGCGCAGCGGCTGGAAGCCCATCCGGACGCCGTAGGTGTAGCCGAGCTGTTCCCGCAGCACGCCGTTCAGCCGGGACAGGAACGCGCCGCCCATGATGTAGGAGGCGATGCTGATGTCCGGCCAGCGCGAGTCCGATCGGTCGATACCGAAGCCGCCCAGCTGCAGGTCGGCCTGCACCGCGCCGGGTCGGTGCACGATCACGGCCCGACGCCGCCCGGCGGCCGGTGGTTCATGATCAACACTGATTTGGGCATCGTCGCGCCAGTCCCCGAAATGCTTGGCCACCAGGGAATCGACGTCATCGGGCAGCTCGCCGGCGATGATCAACTTCGCTCCGCGCGGACCGAAATGATCATGATGGAAGCGCTGCGCCTGCTCGGCGGTGACCGCGGCAACGCTGGCCGGTTCACCTTCGGTCAGCCGGGTGTAGCGGCTGCCCTCGGCGAACACCGATCGACGGAAGGCGATCGCCGCGGCCTGGGTCGGATTGGCCCGGGCCTGCTCGATCTCGGCCAGCCGGAGCTGCACCTGGCGATCCACATCCGTACTCGCCAGTGCAGGCCTCCGGACCGCCTCGGCCAGTAGCGCCAACGCCGGCGACAGTCGCCGGTCCGGCACGTCCAAGATCAACTGCAGTCCGGAGGATGCGACGTCCACCCCGAAGCCGGCACCGGCGCTCTCCAGCAGTTCGGCGAACTCGTCCGCGCTGTGCTCGGCGGTGCCCTCGTCCAGGGTCCGGCAGGTGATCGCGGCAATGCCTTCCACCGACTCCGGTTCCGCCGCCAACGGGACGTCGAGCACCAGGCTGGCCGAGACCACATGCTGGCCAGGCAGTCGGTAGCTGATCACCTCCAGCCCGTTGTCCAGCGCCTGCCGGGACGGGGTGGGGAAGCTCCATGGCTTCGGCGGCGCGATCTCTGGTCGCGGGCCGAAGGCGGGCAGCTGGTCGGGGGTGGTCATCAGGCCTCCTGCCGATAGATGAGAGTGGCGCGCTGTTCGGCCGTGAACCAGTCGGCGATCGCTGCCGACACCTCCTCGGCGTCGACCGCTTCGATCTCGGCGAAGCGGGTGTTGATCAGTCCCGGATCCCCATGCAGGGTTGCGAATCCGCTGAGTTGATCGGCTCGGGAATCGACCCGGGCGAGTTCGTGCATCCAATGCCGTTCGAACTGGGCCTTGGCCCGTTCCAGCTCGGCCTCGGTTGGCGGTTCGGTGGACAGCCGCTCGACCTCGCCGACCAGCGCCTCCTCCAACTGCTCCGGGCTGACGCCGCTCCGGGCCCGGCTGCCGACCATGCCGAGCGAGTTGCCGCCGATCAGGCCCATCGAACTGGCGAAGGCGGACTCGGCGATCTCCCGTCCCCGGACCAGGTTCTTGATCAACCGTGAGCTCTGGCCCTGGCCGAGGACACCGAAGGCAAGATCAAGAGCGTCGTAGCCGGGGGCCCGGTCGGCCGGCAGCCGCCAGGTCAGGTAGACCGCATCGGCCGGGACGTCGGCGGTCTTCTCCCGCCGTGGCAGACCGGACGATTCCGCGGAGGACGGGGCCGCGGCGGTCAGCGGGGGAAGCGGATCGGTGATCAACTTCTCCGGACGGGTGCCGGCTGGCACGGGGGAGAAGTACTTGTCTGCCTTGGCAAAGGCGGTCTCGGCGTCGACATCACCGACGATCGACAGCACCGCGTTGTTGGGCATGTAGAAGCGGCGGAAGAAGTTGCGAGCGTCCTCCACCTCGGCGGCGTTGAGGTCGTCCATCGAACCGATCACCGTGTGGCTGTACGGATGACCCTCGCCGAAGACCAGGCCGATGATCAACTCGATCACGTCGCCGTAGGGCACGTTGTCGTAACGCTGGCGCTTCTCCTCCTTCACCACCTCGCGCTGGTTCTCGAAATTCTCCTGGGTGAGGGCGCTGAGCAGGGTGCCCATCCGGTCGGCTTCCAGCCACAGGGCAAGATCAAGTCCGCCGGCCGGCAGCGCCTCGAAGTAGTTGGTGCGGTCGAACCAGGTGGTGGCGTTGACCGAGGCGCCGGCCGGTTGCAGCAGGCCGAAGTGCTCGGCGCTGGCGACGTTGGCCGAGCCCTGGAACATCAGATGCTCGAACAGGTGGGCGAAGCCGGTCCGACCGGGCTCCTCGTGCCGGGAGCCGACGTCGTACCAGAGGTTGACCGCGACCGAGCCGCCGGCATGATCGGGACTGGCGATCACCCGAAGTCCGTTGTCCAGTACGCGTTCGAAGACCGGATAGTCCAGGCGCAGTGAGTCCGGCGGTGTGGATGCTGGGGCCTGCGGAGCAGTCATGGCGCCCATCACAGCACATCGATACCCGGGTCCGTCCGGGAGGCCATGCCCGAGCGGCTAGCCGCAGTCACGGCCCAGCTCGGTCAGCTTCGCCTGCAGGACGTCGCGTTCGGCCTGGTTGCCGGCCAGCATCAGGGCTTCCCGGTACGCCGCCTCGGCCGCGGCGCGACGACCCAGCCGATGCAGGAAGTCGGCCCGGGCAGCGCTGAGATAGCCGTACGCCGCCAGCGCGGGTTCGTCGGTGATCACGTCCAATGCCGCCAACCCGGCGGCCGGTCCGTCCCGGTGCCCGAGCGCGATGGCGCGGTTGAGCTGCACCACCGGTGACGGCCACAGGGTGCCGAGCACGTCGTACAGGGCCACGATCTCGGTCCAGTCGGTCTGCTGCCAGCTGGGCGCTTCGGCATGGGCTGCCGCGATCGCCGCCTCCACCGCGTACCGGGTCGGCGCCGCCCGGGCGAGGGCACCGTTCAGCAGCGCCGTGCCTTCGGTGATCTTGTCCCGGTCCCACCGGGTCCGGTCCTGGTCGGGCAGCAGCACCAGATGGCCGGCGTCGTCGACGCGAGTCCCGGTCCGGGCATCATTCAGCAGGAGCAGGGCGAGCAGTGCGGACACCTGAGGCGAGCTCGGCATCAGCAGCCGCAGCAGCCGGCACAGCGCGATGGCTTGGCCGATCAGGTCGGGTCGGACCGGGTCGCGACCGGCGGGTGCCGTGTGGCCGGTGGTGAAGATCAGGTGGACCACGGTCAGCACTGCGTCGATTCGGTCATCCAGATCCTCGGGTGGCGGCACCCGATAAGGGATGCGGGCCGCCAGGATCTTCTTCTTCGCGCGGGTCAGTCGGGCGGCCATGGTGGACTCCTGGACCAGGAACGCCCGCGCCACCTCGGCGGTGGACAACCCGCACACGAGCCGGAGGGTGAGCGCGACCCGGGCATCGTGCGACAACGCCGGATGGCAGCAGGTGAACACCAGCCGGAGGCGATCGTCGTCGATCGACCCCTCCGCGGCATCGTCCTGCGCTCCGGCCAACATCGGCAGGGTCCGGCGATGGACCGATTCCCGACGCAACACGTCCAGGGCCCGATTGCCGGCGACGCGGGTCAACCAGGCGGCCGGCCGCTCGGGCACCCCGGCGGTCGGCCAGGTCTGCAGCGCCTGGGCGTAGGCGTCCTGGGTGCACTCCTCGGCCAGATCGAGATCGTGGGTCACCCGGACGGTTGCGGCCAGCACTCGCGCCCAGTCCCGGCGGTGTGCCTCGGCGACTGCCGAGGCCACCACGTCGTTCATGACAACTCCACCACGTCGTTCATGATCAACGCCAGCATGTCGTTCATGATCAACTCCAGCACGACGCCGGCTCAGCCGTGATCGACGAGCGGGCGGATCTCGACCCCGCTGTGCTCGGCGCTCACCTCGTACAGTCCCGAGGTCAACTTGATCACCTCATCCAGGTTGTCCGCCTCGATCAGGTAGAAACCGCCGACCACTTCCTTGGACTCCAGGAACGGGCCGTCAGTGATCGTCGGGGTGGCATCGCTGCCGCGCTTGAGGGTGGTGGCGGTGGACGTCGGCTCCAACTCACCGGCGGCCAGGATCGCCGACCCGGCACGGGTACCGAAGTCCTGGTGCGCCTGATCGAGACGTCGCCGTTCCTCGGCCGACATCGCCTCCCACTGCTTCTCGTCGCCGCAGATCAAGATCATGTATCGGGTCATCATGACCCTCCCATCCCATCGGGCCCCTTGCGGGCCGTTCATCTTGAACGACGAATCAGCCGTCAACGGAATCGACAATAGGGCGCGGACTTTTCAGCCGGGTACGATTCCGGCCGCCCGCGCCGCCGCAGAGTACGCGAGGGCGAGCGAGTCGATGGTTTCGTGCGCATTCAGCCCGGACGGATTGGGAACCACCCAGAGCTCGGCGCTCTCCAGCGGTTCGGGTTGCAGACCGGGGCGGGCCGCTCGCCGGCCGAAGGCGCTCCGGTACGCGGTGATGCCGGCGATCGCGACCACCCTGGGGCGATGTTCGGCGATGAACTCACTCAACCGGATCGCGCCCAGCCGCAACTCCTCGGCGCTCAGCTCATCGGCGCGGGCGGTCGCGCGGGCGACCAGATTGGTGTTACCGATGCCACGGCCGATCAGATACTGCCGGTCCTCCTCGGTGAAGCCGCGGGCCTGATCGATGTCGCGCTCGATGATGCCGGCTCGACGCAGCGCGGGATAGAAGCGATTGCCGGGATGGGCGAAGTGGGTCTGGGTGGCGGCAGTCCAGAGGCCGGGGTTGATTCCGACGAACAGCAGTTTCAGGCCGGGCCCGACAAGATCGGGGACGACATGATCACGAAAGCTCTCCAGCTCGGCCCGAGTGAATCCCACGTCGCCGACCCTAGCCGGACTAATCTCGCGTGGGTGATCGGCCCGGTGCCGCGGGCCGGCGAAGGGAGCACAGCATGAAGTTTCGAGGCGAGCTCGAACTCAACGGCAAGACTGCGACCGGGATCACCGTGCCGGACAAGATCATCGAGGAGCTGGGTGCTGGTCGCCGGCCACGGGTCTCGGTGTCGTTCAACTCCTACACCTTCCAGATCGGTCTGGGCACCATGGCCGGACAGGTCAAGATCCCCGTCAGTGGCGCGATCCGTGAAGCCGCCGGCGTACGGGCCGGTGATCAACTCGAGGTCCAGATCGAACTCGCAACACAACCTGTGGTTGTGGGTGTTCCCGATGAGCTTCGGGATGCGCTCGCCGGTGAGCCGGAGGCGAAGACGTTCTTCGAAGGGCTGACGACCAGCCAGCAACGCGGCTACACCGAGTGGATCGAGCAGGCGAAGAAGCCGGAGACCCGACAGCGGCGGGTGGACCAGGCACTGCAGGCGCTGCAGCGACGGCAGGTCCGGCACTGACCGACGGTCCAAATCTCCTGGTCGTGGGAATGAACAACGTCGATCCCCGGAGCGCCGAAACTTAGCGCCAAGCCGCACTTGTGGCGAGGGGTTGGCGGTAGGGCCGATCGACCCTAGCTGCCCTGAACGACGCCGTAGTACCAAGGGCGGGGGACCGGATCGCCGTTGATCCGGCCTAGCTGACGGGGGAAACATGTCCAAACACCCATTCAACAACCGCGCCCGGCGACGCACTCGCGTCGCAGCGCTGATGGTCTCGGCGGCCTGCATGATCGGAATCGCCGGTGTTGCCGATCCGGCGAGTGCTGATGCATCGCCGCGTCGGTGGCACGATCCGATCTCGGTGGTGACCGAGGAGCTGAACGGTCCGCGGCAGGTGTCGTCGGCCCACGGCTACCTGCTCGTTGCCGAATCGGACAGCGGCCAGGTGACCGCGGTGAATCGGCGCAACGGTCACAAGACGGTCTTGGTGAGCGACCTGACGTTGCCGCAGGGCGTGACCGCACGCGACGGCCGGCTGTACATCGCGACCGGCGAATCGGCACCTGATGATCCCGGCGCCGGTGGCGAATCGACCTCGGGCCTGATGGTGGCCCGGCCCGGCGGGACGGCGCGGCTCTTCGCCGACCTGACCGGATACGAACTGGCGAACAATCCGGACGGCCAGATCCAGTTCGGCGACGACGGGCAGCCGTTGGATGCGCTGTCCAACCCGTACTACGTGATCCCGGATCGCCGTCCGGGCGGCTTCCTGCTGGTCGCCGACGCCGGTGCCAACGACGTTCTGAAGGTGGATCGTCGCGGCCGGGTGTCGACGTTCTTCGTACCGCCGACGATCACCACCGGCGCTTGCGCCGAGGTGCCCAACAACACCATCAGCGGGATCGGCTGTGACGCCGTACCGACCGGGCTGGCGTACGGGCCGGGCGGGCTGCTCTACATCTCCGCGCTGACCTCCGAGGTCCCGGGAGAGGGTCGGGTGTACGTGGTCAACCGGCACGGCCATCTGGTGCGGACGATCAAGGGATTCTCGTCACCGACCGGTGTGGCCGTTGACCGACACGGCACGGTTTATGTGTCCGAGCTGCTGGAGGGTGCGCCGGAGGGCGAACCACCGGCCGACTTCGATCCCAGCACGGTCGGCCAGATCGTCCGGGTGCCGAGGTGGGGACATCGCAGCTATGCACAGGTGACCATGCCCAGCGGCCTGCTGTACGAGCATGGCACGCTCTACTCCTCGGCCTGGGCGATCGCTTCATTCGTCGGCATCAGTGATGCCGGCCAGATCGTCACCGTCGGCCGATCGGCCTTCAACGGCCATCGGAGCTGAGACCGGGCTGCCACGACGTGGCAGGTGCCGGCTGCTCCTCACAGGGGAGCAGCCGGCACGGCGGTTCGGCCCGATCCTGATCTGATCGGGCCGAACCTGATCGGGCCGAACCTGATCATGTTGAACATCACCGATCCCGATCGACACGGCAACCGCCGCAGGGACCTGCCGAGCCGGCGCTGTTGATCTTGGGCGGCTCATCGTCACCCAGCGGATCGTGGATGCAGCCGCGCAGCTGGCCGACGAAGCGATCACCGGTCGGCGCTGCCTCGGTTCGAGGTTCTCGTCGGCGACCCCGGGTCGCGCTCGGTGTCGGCGTGCGGGCTCAGGGGCGGTGGCAGTGCACGACGAGGATCTGCGGGAGCCTGCTCGATGGCTCGGCGAAGCGGTCGAGGACGAAGCCGGCGTTGACGACGGCGTTCAGGTAGCTCGACAGCATCCGGTGGTTCGCGCCGACGTGGCCGCGGACGCCGGTCTCGCGTGTGGTCCACCACCCTTCGGCGGCGTAACCGCCGTCCGGGGGCCAGCTCGGCAGGGTGCTTGGATCATCAGGGTCACCGGGGAAGCAGGGGTGCAGGAGCGTGATCGTGAACCAGCCGCCGGGCTTGATCACGGTGGCGGCAGTGCGCAATCCCGCATCGAGATCGTCGACATCCATCAGGGCCATGTTGCACACGGCACCATCGAATGGCGTGCCATCCCACCAGTCCGTGCTGGTGACGTCACCGCAGTTGTAGCGGATCTCGGTCGGTCGGTCGTTTTCGATCTTGATCGCCCGTTCGACGAAGGACGGTGAGAGTTCGACCGCGGTGACGGTGGCTCCGCGGTCGGCCATGGTCCGGCTGAGCTGGCCCCAGCCGCTGGCAAGATCGAGTACCGATTGTCCGGTCAGGTCGGCGGGCAGATGATCGGCAGCCGCAGACCCCCAATCCTTGGTGTAGTCCAGGTACCAGTCCGCATGCTCTTCGTAACGCGCGATCGTCGTTGACATGATGGCCAGGCTATGAGGTCGCTCGGCGGAGTCAACAAGTATTTTCGGGTCATCCGTCGGCAGCGGATTCCGTCGCCTGCAGTCCTTCCGACTCGGTCAGCAGTCGGCCTGCTCGGCGTGCTGCGGTTGGCCGGCCGAAGACCACAATCAACACCAAGACCAGCACCGCGATCGCCAGCCCGGGTCCCCAGAGCGCGCTGCCGGACGGGATCGGGTACACATTGCGGAACAGGGTGTACGCCAACAGGGCCAACGCCAGGATCGGGATGATCAACTCCCACTTCGCGACCGGCTTGACGCCGGGTGCCGGCGGGCCGGAGAAGAACAACAGCTTGACGCAGCCGACGGTTGCCAGTCCGTACGCGATCAGCAAGATCAACGTGCCGGCGGTTCCGCTGTACACAAAGAGATCCAGCGATGGTGTGCCCACGATCATCGCGATCAACTCGACCACGAAGATCACCCCGACCGAGGCCGCCACCGCGCGATGCGGCACACCGTGTCGATCATGGACGCCCGCCAGCGGCTTGGGCCCGAGTCCATCCCGGCTGAGGGCGAAGATCAGCCGGGAGGCGCCGACCACGGTAGCGAGCGCGCAGGCTGCAGCCGACACGGTCGCACCGATGGTGATCACCACACCCAGCCACGGCGCGACCCAGTCGGAGGCAAGATCACCGATCAGCGATCCGGAGTCGATGAATGCCGTGATGCCGGCCTGATCGGTGCCGAAGGCCATCACCTCGACAGCGGTCACCACCACGAAGAACAGGCCGCCGAAGATCGCCGTCCCCAGGATCGCCCGGGGGATGTCCCGCTTCGGCCGGCGAGCCTCCTCGCCCAATGTTGCCGCGGCCTCGAACCCGGCGAAGGACAGGAAGCCGAAGACGACGCCGAGGAAGACCGTGGACGCGTCGGCGCCGCTGACGGTGAACACCGACAGGTCGAAGGACTGCCCTCCCGGCGCGTTGCCGGTGAGCAGATGGATGAGCACGATCGCGGTCACGATCAAGATCAACGTGACGGTGACCGCCTCGACCACGAACAGCACCCGGGTGCCACCCTTGGCCCGCCGGCTGGCCAGCAGCCAGACAACCGCGAGCGCGACCCAGGCGAACACGTACGCCATCCGATCCGGTGCGCCCGACCACAGCCCGGACGTGATCACCAGGTCGTTGATGAATCGGCCGGCCGCCATCGACGTGACCACGCCGAAGAACAAGTAGGTGCCGGCGTTCAGCCAACCGGCGATGATCCCCGCCCGCGGCCCGAGCGTCGCGCCGACGAACCCGTACACGCTGCCGGAGTGACTGAATCGCTGGCTCAGCCGGACGAAGGTGTACGCGATCAGCAGCACTCCGACGGTGGCCAGTGCGAATGCCAGCGGGACCGCTCGGCCGACCACCGTCGCGGTGCCCTGCGGATTGATGTTGGCGGCCATCGACGGCGCCATCAGGGCGATCGAGACGCCGATCGCCTCCCAGACGCTGAGGTTGCGTTTGAGCGCACCGGTCGTCGTGCTGCTGCCGCCTGTCCCAGCGTCGGCCGAGTTGGTGTCGGACATCAGATCCTCCTGGGTGCTAGAGCCGATAGAGCCTGCGGGCGTTGTCGGATGCGATCAGGGTCGCGACACGGCGGGCATCGGCGGCCGACCAGTCGCCTGCGGAGACGAAGCTGTCCAGCACCGCAGCGGTGCCGGTGCGCCAGAGGTCGGCGCCGAGGTAGTGCAATTCGGCCGGGCCGTAGGCGTCGGAGGAGTAGAGCAGCTTGCGGAACGGCGCGAGCTCCAGGCTGCGGGCGATCAACTGCCGGCTGCGCGAGCCCAGGTGGTTGATCGCGAGGCCGACATCGAGATGTACGCCGGCGAATGCCTGGGCGAGATAGCCCGCCTGGCGCTCGTACGGATAGCAATGCAGCAAGGCGATCGAGGCACTCTCGGCGATCGGGTCGCGGAGGAGTGGGAGCAGCAGCAGCGGGTCGGTCCGATGCAGATCCTCGTCCCGATCACCGAAGCCGACATGGAACTGCAGCGGCAGACCGCCGCGATCTTGCTGCAACTCCAAGGCGGTACGAATGCCGAAGCAGAGCAGCACGGGATCGTTCAGACGGCTGCCACCGGCGGCCGCCCAACGACGACCGGCCTCGTTGACCGCCGTCATGCCGGGTTCGGACCAGTCGATCGCGAAACCGGTGCGATAGGCGATCACCGTCTTGAAGCCGACCGCCTGCTCTTCAGCGATGCGCGCCCGGGCAAGATCGGCAAAGGTGTCGGCGTAGTTGCCACCGGCGGCTGCCGCCTCCTCGGCCAGCGCCTCCAGCCGGAGCACGGTACGACCCCGGCCGCCCGCCAGCTGGGCCAGCTCGTCGGGGTCGCAGGTCTCGCCTTGAAATCCGGTGTCGACCAGCCACTCCGACACTCCGGCTCGGGGCAGCAACCGTCGGGCCACCTCGGCCTCGCCGAGTTCGGCACGGCGTCGCCAGTAGTCGTCCGGATCCGCGTGCGGCGACAGGTCGAGCAGCGGTGCGCACCGGGCGCGTATCGCAATTCCCAGCTGGCTGTCGAAGCTGGAATCCCAATCCGGCAAGGGTTTCGTGTTGGCCTCGTTGAGCGCGTTCTCGAACCGGTCGCGGGTTCCGTCCTCGAGCCAGCAGCCGTGGACGTGATGATCGATCAGCGGCAGCCTACGTAGGTGATCATGGAGGTCGGAACCGTTCGGCATCTCAGGCACTCCAGGCGAAGCGGAAGCGTTCGGCCAGCTCGTCCGGTGGCAGCTCACCGTAGTGATCGGCCTCGTACCGGCGGCCGGCGAGGATGGCGTCAACCAGCGGATCGCCGAGCAGGGCGCGTACCGCGGTGCTGGCATCGAGTCGATCGAGTGCGGTGCGGTGATCGGCGGTCAGCACCTCGATCCCGGCGTCGGCTCGTTCGGCTTCGGTCATCGTCCCGGGATCGCGGTCGGCCTCTGGCGGCAGTGCGGTGCCCTGTCCGATACCGTCCAGCATCGCGGCGAGCACCGCGGCTGAGGCGATGTAGCCGGAGGTCGACGGATCGATGATCTTGACCTCGACGTGGGCACCGTAGGGGTTGCTCGCGTTGGCGGTGATCAACCGTACGGCGACCTCGCGATTCTCCAGGCCCCAGGCGGCGTGGGCGCCGGCCCAGGTGCCGGGCGCCATCCGGACCGTGGACAGTACGGACCCGGCGAGGACGGCCTGCAGCTCTGGCAGCAGCTCGACCGTTCTTCCGATCGCCGCCGCGCCAGGAGGCGTCAGACCGTGCGGGCCGTCGCCGCCGGAGAAGATCGGACTCTCGTTGCGGGTCAAGGAGAAGTGCTGATGCGCGCCGTTGCCGGCATCGCCGGCGCTGGGCTTGGGGGAGAAGGAGACGGCGTGGCCGGTGTTGTGTGCGGCGCGCTGGATGATCAGTCGGGCCAGGGCCAGCGCATCGGCGGCCGCAACCGGAGTCTGCGGGGCGAGCGACAACTCGAACTGTCGCATCGCGTATTCGGCATGCACCTGCTGCAGCTGCAGGTCGGCCAGCTCGGCCATCCGGTACACCTCGCGGACGAAGTTCTCATGCTGCAGCACGCCTGCCAGCGAGTACGGCGCCCAGCCGGCGGTCGGCAGTGCAGTACCGTCGGCCGCCGCCAGCTGGAATTCCAGTTCGTGGCCGACCAGCGCGGTGATCTCGGCCCGCTGGAGATCCGACTCGATCCGCGCCAGAGTGCTCCGGGCACACTCGGCCACCCGCCCGCCGTCCTGGGTGACGAACCCGGCCGGCGCCCAGGCCAGGCCGTCGCCGATCAGCCGGACCGCGGTCGCGTCGATCCGCAGTCGCAGATCGCCGACCGGCGAGATCGCATCGGTGAAAGCGATCCCGCCCTGGTCGATGGTGAAGCCGTGCCAGGTCGGCGAGGCACCCAACCCCGAATCGGCGAACACGTCGGCCTGCCGTACCGGCACGGTCTTGGCCAGCAGCAGCCCGTTGGGATTCCAGATGGTGCCGATCAAGATCGACACCTGGCGTTCGATCAGGTCCTGGGCCAGCGATGTCATGGTGGCCATCATCGACCAAGATCACCCACCGCGTACAGGACTGCGCAGATCTGAACCGGCTGCGCCGCGGCGGACCAGCCGGCGACGTGATGATCAAGCGGCGTCGGTGACAGCGGTCCGTTCGGACGGCACGGTGATGTGCCGGCGCCGGGTCGGCAGCAGGACGGTCGGGTGCGCGATGCTCCACCCGGCGCCGGCGCAGATGAATTCCTTGATCCGTGCGGCCGGGGTGCCGGTGATCACCGAGGACCGAGCTTGATCATCGGGCGTGACGAACTGGACCAGGCCGTCGTGACGGCCAAGGCTGATGCACTGCAGGACGTACGGGATGGTGAACGGGCGAGCGGTGCGACCGGTCAGCCGGGCCACGATGGCGTCGGCCGCCACCCAGCCCATCGGGATGCCGGAGGCGCAGGACATCCGCAGCGGCTTGCCGTGCGCGCCCTCCGCCAGCCCGGCGTCACCGACGGCGTAGACATCCGGGTGGGAGATCGAGCGCATGGACTTGTCGACGACGATCTGTCCGTTGTCGGCGACCGCCAGGTTGGTCGCCGCAGCGATCGGGTGCGTGGCGAAGCCGGCAGCCCAGATCGTCAGGTCGGCTGGGATCCGCTCGTCCTCCGCAGTGACCGCACCGGTCTCGTCGATCCGGACGATGCCGGCCTGCTCCCGGATCGTGATCTTGAGCCGTTCGAAGACGGTGCGCAGGTGCCGCTGACCGCGGTCGCTGAGCCATTCGCCGACACCGTGCCGGGCGGCGATCGTCACGCGCAGGTCGGGGCGGTTGTCGGCGATCTCGGTGCCGACTTCGATCGCCGTCAGGCCGCCGCCGACGACCAGGACCGCGGATCCCGGATCAAGATCATCAAGCCGACGCCGCAACTGCGATGCGGACTGCCTGCCCGCCACGTAGTGCGCGTGCTCGACAACGCCCGGTACGCCGTTGTCGGCCGCGGTGCTGCCCAGGGCGTACACCAGCGTGTCGTAGTTGATCTTGTCCTCACCATGATCATCCCAAACGCTGATGATCTTGTGGTCGACATCCACCGCAGTCACCCGGGCTGCCCGTACGGTGACTGAGGTGCCGGCGAAGACGCCATCCAGCGGGCGGTGCTTCAACGGCTGCCCGGTGGCGAGCTGGTGCATCCGGATCCGTTCGACGAAATCAGCGTCCTGATTGATGACGGTGATCTCGGCGTCGTCCGGATGCAGCCTGCGGGCGAGCCGTCCGGCGGTGGTGGCGCCGGCGTACCCGGCCCCGAGGACGACGATGCGGTGCTTCATGATCAGCTCCTGTCTGCTGTACGTGCTCGCTACCTGAACCGGACAGCGACGCGATTCCTGACAGCAGTCGTCTGTAACCTCCGTCACCACGTGATGCCGGGCTGCTCCGGATGCTCGGTGGTACGCCATTGGCGGGTGATGTGCGCCAGCTTGTCGGGGTTGACCTGCACCTGCAGGCTGCTGACCCGGTCCTCCGCCAGTTCCAACGCGATCACGGCGATCACCCGGTTCTCGGCGATCGCCAGCACTGCCGGGCTCTGATTGACAGCGGCGGTGACCAGGGCGACGTCACCGCCGGCCACCGATTCGGCGAGGGCGCGCTTGCCGGCGGTCGGTTTCAATCCCCGGGTCAGATACTGCGCGATCGCGACCGAGCCGACGACGGGGGAACGACGTGCCGGGATCGGTCCGCCGCCGTTGTCCGCCAGGCTGACCGCATCCTCGGCCAGCAACTTGATCAACGGCTCGATGTCGCCGCCGATCGCCGCGGCGAGGAATTCCTCGGCGACCCGCTGGGCGACCGCCGGGTCGACCTCGGTTCGGGCCCTGCCGTCGCCGACCCGGAGCCTGGCCCGCCGGTAGAGCTGCTGGCTGTTGGCCTCGGTGAGGTCGAGCAGCTCGGCGATCTCCCGATGGGAGTATCCGAACGCCTCGCGCAGCACATAGACGCTCCGCTCGGCCGGCGACAGCCGCTCCATCAGCGCCAACAGCGCCAGCGACACGGTCTGACGTTGCTCCACGGTCTCGGCCGGACCCAGCATCCGATCACCGTCGAGCACCGGTTCCGGCAGCCAGGGTCCGACGTACGCCTCGCGCCGGGCCCGCGCCGACCCGAGCCGGTTCAGGCACACATTGGTCAGCGCCTTGGTCAGCCAGGCCTCGGCTGTCCTGATCTGCTCCCGATCGGCGGATTGCCAACGCAGGAAGGTGTCCTGGACCGCATCCTCGGCATCGCCGGCCGAGCCCAGCAGACGGTAGGCGATCGCCTCCATTCGCCCGCGCGACCGTTCGAACACCTCGACCTCATGTGCAGTGAGCAACATCGCGCAACAGTTAACCACTCGGCGCCGATCTCACCCTGTTCGGACGAAGGAGTCACCAGGTCGCCGCGGTTAGCGTGATGGCAACGAGAGGAGAGATCGTGGGACTTTTGGGAAGACGCGCAGCCGCTCCCGGACCGCGACGCCGCCCGCTGGCGGCCGCAGCGGCCACCGGAGCGGTGG
>DATCVL010000197.1:0-2468 GCA_036566865.1 Microlunatus sp. | reverse complement strand
CCGCTGGCAGCGGCCAGCCTTCCAGCGCGTGGCCGGGATGTTCGCGGAGGAAACGTTGCCGGACTTCGACATACCGGGTCGGCGTGAGCCCGGTGAACTCCCGGAACTCGTGGACGAAGTGGGCCTGGTCGAAGTAGCCTGCGCCAGCGGCAACGTCGCCCCAGTCGATAGGTGCGACCACGTCGAGCGCCAATACGGTGGCGGTGAATCGGTAGCTGCGCGCCAGCCGCTTCGGCGTGACGCCGATGACCTCCTTGAACCGCTTCGCCAAGTACGTGCTGCTGGCGCGGGCTGCCACGCCAAGGTCGCTGATCGGCACCGCTCCGCCGGTCTCCGCGATGGCGCTGCTCAGGTGGCGGACGATGTCCATGCCGTCGATCGCGCGCAGCCGTCGCACCAGTTCCTCCTCGAGCAACCTCAGCATTTCGTGCGGCGCGTCCGCCAGGGTCAGTCGGTGTCGCAACGCAGCGATAGCGGGCTGGCCCCAGATCTGCTCCACCCTCGCCGGTCGGTCGCACAACTCGGCCGCGGGCATCGGAAGGAACGGTGCCAGGCCCCACGGCTTGAAGTGGACGCCCACGGACCGGGTCGGGGTTGGGTAGCCGAACTCCCACGCACGGGTGGGCGTGGTGACCACACAGCCGTTGGCGTACTCGGTCGTCTCGATGTCGGTGCCTGCACGGATGAGAAACGGCGCCCCCAGGTTGACGATCAGCAACGGCGCGGGCGCCGCCGGCAGCATCAACCGGGAGTACGGCGGGGCGCCCTCCAAGTAGTAGAGGTCGTCGATCAGCCCGTCGAGCGGTGGACCGGGCACCCTGGACACATATTCCACCCCGACATCATCGCCGACTGCCCTCCTCGCCGCCCACGAGAGCGACGAGAGGACGCCCTCGACATCGACAATCGCGGGTGGCGCGAGCCGATCGAGACCCAGCGGGCCGCAAGGAAGACGAGGCGAGCAAGCACGACTGCTATGTGGTGGTCGTCGCTCGCTGTGCTCCTGGCCGGTGGAGGGTCCTTTTGCGGCCGTCCGATTGGGGATCCTCAATGCATCAGCGCGGTCCTCATCGTGAACTCATCGACACGAGGCTCGTATCGCAGAACCACATCGTCGAAATTGCCCTCGTATGAGATCGTCACCGGCTTGCCCAGCGATGCCCCCAGCCGCGCCACAACCTCGCAGATCGCGTCGAGCGCGACTTGATCCACAAGCTCACGACGATCAATGTCGAACAGCACCTCGTCGCTGAGGAAGAAGTCCACCCGAACGGTAGGAATCGGGTGCACGGTGAACGAGGCATCAAGGCGGTCCGGCTCGTTAATGTCACCAACCGCCACCGGTGCCCCGTCAGAAAACCACGTCCCCGTCCAGCCTGAACGAGAAATGAGTCGAATGACTTCAGGCCAGTCGGACCAGTTGGAGCCAAGGACCTGACCGTCAGGCAGATGGCCGTCCAGGTCGCCGAAGAGCTCACTGAAATCACTGAGGCGGACGGCGCTCTTCATGCTGCCCAATTGTGATCGATTTCTCCTGTTGGCTCGACCACCGGGTTAAATCGATGCGTAAACGGATCGGGATGAGCGACCCGATCTTGTTCAGTTCGACGCCTTCTCGAATACTTGAGTGAAAGCGGGGCCATCTGGGTCCCCGACGATGGCCTCGAGTCTGAGCCCGCCGAACGTGGATTCCGTGACGAACAGCGTCCACTGGATTTCTTGGTCGCCATTCCTCATCGTGACGTGCAGGTTGTCAGCACGCAGGAGCCAGGTTCCGTTCGCGTTGAGTTCCTCCGCGGCCATTCGCACGGAATCTGTGTCCCAGTACGCCGACTGATCGGGGACGGTCAGGTCGCGAGACGTCGCTTTCCCGGCCTCGTCCAAGCGCAGCTCTCCTGGAGCATCGGATGTCGCACTTACCCAAGTGCCCACCATCTCCTCGTTTGGTACCTCGTCGACTGGAGATGACGCAGATCCGAGCACGAAGACGACGGCACTCGTTGCGGCGATGGAACAAGCCAGCAACGTCACCGACGCAGCATCCAGCCACCGAGGTTTCGCCGCATGCGGGGCGTCTACTTCGATGCGCCGCCGTCGAGCAATGGATTTTCCCACCACGCGGATCGTGGCGATGACGAGAACCAGATAGCCAACCGCGTAGCCCAGCAAAATGGGCAAGACGATAATGCCATTCACTTGGCCTCCGAATATCGACGCGACCAGTCCTGGCCAGCTGCCACCAACGTAGGGCATGCCAACATCCCGCCAGCAACCGGAACCATCGGTTCGGCCGCCCGGGTCGAATCGCCAGTTCGATCGGGCTGCGATTGCCTACCGCGAACCGTTGATGGTACGCCCGCAAGCCGGTCCGTTAGCGGATCCAGTTATGGGCGTCGGATAACTGCGTTCGACAGTGGCGCCAGAAGCGTTCAATACCCGGGGTCTGACCGTCGCTCTCAGGCGTCGGC
>DATCVL010000196.1:0-3838 GCA_036566865.1 Microlunatus sp. | reverse complement strand
GCCGGGGTCGGGTCGAGCCCGGCGCGGCGGACGATGTCGTCCACCCCGTCCATCCGCCCGATCGACAGCAGGGTCTTGTCGTTGGTCACCCACCGGCCGGAGGTTGCTGCCACCGCGTGGGCGAACTCGGCCGCGCCGATGGCCAGCGCACCGAAGCAGGTCGCCACCCGGCCCTGCCGGGCATGCGCGGTCCGGGCGAAGTCCAGGGTCAACTCGGCCCGCGCCGACCAGCCCTGGGCAGCCGAGTCCCGCAACGCTTCCGGATAGTCCGGCCTCGGCAACTCCCCGACCAGCACCCGATTCAGCGCCAACTCCGCCAGCAGGATGTAGGTCGGTATCCCCGCCAGGTGAAACATCAACGGCTCCAACCGCCAGCGGCCCTCCTGCGCATCGGCGATCTCGTGCTCGACCACCCCGAGATCGCGCCACAGCAGGTCCACCCGGTGTCCGTCGACCTGCAGCCAGGCGCCGCCGTTGAACACGCCGCCACCCCACTCGCCGATCTCCACCACCGTGCCGTCGTACCCCAGGGCGCGGACGTCGGCGGGGTCGAAGCCGGTCCGGTAGTAGATGCCGAAGTCCCAGTCGCTGTCCGGACGGGCCGTACCCTGCGCGCGGGAACCGCCCAACGCGACGGCCTCGACTCCGGGCAGTGCCGCCAGCTGCCCGACAAGATCACGAAGGGATACCGGCATCTCGTCGGGATGGTCCGTCGCCGACCCGTGAATCGTCATGCGGGCAGCGTTCCAGAACGCCCCTGCCGGACGCGAGCCGGTTTCGGCTGGTCCGGTGGTCGATCGAGCGGATGGGCTTCGAAACATCGCCATCCGACGTCAGCCCCAGGGGCAGTCGACATTCGGGTGATGTGCCGGAGTACACCCGCGGGCGCGTCGATACTCGGCGCATGGGTGCCACGAGCACGGCGCGATCCACCAGATCCCGAGCGGAAACGAAGATCCCTTCACCACTACGAACTTGATCTTCTCGGCCGCAGTGACCCTCGACAGCGATGATCAGGCACCGTGTCGACACCAGCAAGATCAACAACGCCAAGATCAACAACGCCCTGGGCGGCGCTACTCAGCGCGCAGTTCTCATCCGAGTTGTTGGGAAGGGCCCGGCACGTCCGTCCCCGTCTCCACCACCATCGCGACGAACGAGGCAGTGTCGGCGGCCCGCTGATTCCGGTCGCCAACGTACTGATCGGCACCGCCCTCGCGGCAGCGCAGTCCCTCGGCCAAGATCCGCTGCCAGCGGTCGTCGTAGTACGTCGGTGCCCATCGGCCGGCGCCCGACTTGCTGGTCATCTCGCCGGTGATCAACAGGTGATGCAGCCGGGCGACGCCGAGGACGCACCAGGAGCAGACCCAGTCGGTGATCTTGTCCGGCTCGACCACGGCCAGCCGTTCGGCCCAGTTCCGCCAGTAGCCGTCCAGGTTGGCCCGGGTGTAATCGATCAAGGTCGGCTGGGAGGCCCAGATCTCCAGCTCGGTGTACGGAGTGCCGGTCACGGTCAGGCCGTGCCGGGCCAGTTCATGCCAGCAGATCAGCGCGTCCAGCGGCGGCCCGATCCGGAAATCCCCTTCCAGCACGGTCGGCACCTCGGGACACTCGCGCGGGTCCCGGGCAAGATCATCTGCCAGCACGTGGATGCCGGAGAAGTCGGTCGACGAGTAGCCGTGGATCGCCCGATGGGTGCCACGGAGTTGATCAACTTCCCCCGCCGACGGCCGGTGCGCCAGGGTCGCGACGAAGTCGACGTCGGAGACACCCTCGACCCAGTCACCGAAGCCGGTCCCGCCGCGCAGATACAGCCCGGTGACCAGGTCGTCCGGCAGCTGTTGCAGGAATTGATCACACAGCTCCCGTACCGCGGGCGGGATCGTTCCGGTCAGAGCCGGCCCTCCCGCCAGGCGGTGATCAGCCGATAGGCGATCGAGTTCGACGACGGCCTGGCGATGGTGCCGTCCTCCATGTCCCGGGCCAACCGCTCTCGGGTGAACCAGTCGGCGTAGCTGATCTCTGCGCCGTCGATGTCCACCTCGGTGCCGGCCGCGCGGGCGACGAATCCGAGCATCAGCGACCGCGGGAACGGCCACGGTTGGCTGCCCGCGTAGCGGACCTCGCGCAGCGAGAGCCCGACCTCCTCGGCGATCTCGCGATGCACCGCCTGCTCCGCCGACTCACCGGCCTCGACGAACCCGGCGAAGATCGACACCCGATTGCCCCAGTCGCCCTGACTCCCGAGCAGCAGTCGATCATCGTCGTCGAGGATCGCCACGATCACCGCCGGATCGGTACGGGGGAAGTACTCGTTGCCACAGTTCGGGCAGACCCGCATGAAGCCGGCCTTGCGGACCTCGCTGGCCGTGCCGCAGCGTCCGCAGAAGGACTCGTTGCGGTGCCAGGTCATCACCGCGACCGCAGTGATCGCGATCTCCCGATCAAGATCATCAAGGCTCACCGTCAACTGCCGTATGGTGCCGGCCGGGCCCGGCGCCAGCTCATCCGGATCCCCATCGGTGACGAAGTACGGCACCCCGTCGATGGTGCCGAGCAGGAAGTGCCGTTGACTGTCGTACTCGCCCGGCGGCGGGATGAATCGCAGCCGCTCGCCCGCCTCGTCGACCGGCACCCGGCTCGACCCGTCGATGATCAACAGCCGGGCGTCCGGCGAATTCCACAGCTTCGGCACCCAGTCGTTGGAGGTCTGATGCTCCTCGACCCGGATGAGTCGACTCGGTGCGGTCCAGTCGGCGGGGATCAGTCGGGCCGTGTCAGCGGTCTCAGTCACGGGTCTCAGGCTAATGCCGTCGCTTGGGGCACCGCGGTCAGGATGCGTTCCAGCTCCTCCCGCGAGGCCAGCCGTGTCGGTGTGATGATCCGATCCTCCGGCACCGAGTAGAAGACGGCATCCACCTGATCCGGCGTCACCCCGGACAACTCCGCCCAGGCGGTGCGGTAGATCGCCAACTGCAGCGGATCATGGCTCTGGCCGGGCGAGGTCTTCCAGTCCACGATCCGGTAGCGGACCGGACCGTCGTCGATCCGGTAGACCGCGTCGATCCGGCCGCGAATCACCCGGTCGCCGAGGACAAGGGTGAACGGCGCTTCGAGAGCCGACGGATGCGAGTCGCCGAACTGCCCGGCGGCAAACCGTTCGCACAGCTCCCGGAATTCGGCCTCACCGTCCACATCGAGGTCGGCACGGTCGGCCAGCTCGTCCGGATCGACCAGTTGCGGCTGGCCCCAGGCGCTCTCGGTGAGCATCCGGGTGCCGAGCCGACGCTCGATCCACTGGTGGAAGCGGGTGCCGAAGCGCTGCCGCCGGGATGGCCGACGCGGCATCGGTCGCGCCAAGTCTCCGGCGTACGCCCCCGCATCGGCTCTGAGCTTGATCAACTCGGTCGCCGACAATGACACCGGCAGTACGACGTCGGCCGCACCCCGCCGAGCCGCGATGCTCTCGGCCAACAAGCGTTCGATGTCGGCGTCCCAGGCCGCCACCGTCTCCTCGTCGTCCAGCAGCAGCGGCTCCTCGGCCCCGGGCGGCGAGGCATAGCTGCCGTCGGCCAGATGGCGCCGGCGAGCCGCCCGAACCATCTCCGCCGCATGACGGCGCCGATCCAACGCCTCCGGATCCAGCGGCCGCGGCCAGGGCACCGGCGGCGCCTCCGAGTCGTGCGGATTCACCTCGCCGGCGGCAGCCGCCTGATGCAGCAACCGCTGCTGTCGTACCGCCTCGGCCATGATCATCTGCAGATAGCGGGACGGCTGCCTCGGCTTGATCAACTCCGGCCGCCAGTTGTGACCACTGCCGATCAACACCCGGCGGGCC
>DATCVL010000195.1:0-10318 GCA_036566865.1 Microlunatus sp. | reverse complement strand
GTCATGATCAACACCGGATCGCAGCTCGCCGATCGGCCAGTGCGCGATGAACGGCGTGGCGATGCCGCCCTCATGCACCCAGTGCTTGTACTCGCGGAAGGGCGTGTTGGAGAGATTGGCCCAGGGCTTGCCGTAGGACGCGTACGTGGCCGGCCCGCCGGGTCGCACGGTGCTGTCGTTACCGCGCCGAACGCGCTCACCGGTCGACGTACGCGGTCGTGTGTGCAGCGGGGGATTGGGCAGCTCGTCGACCCAGCCGGGCGGGATCTCCTCGGCGCAGCCGCCGTTGTCGGACAGGAACATGATCAGCGTGTTGTCGAACCGACCGGTCCGCCGAAGTTCGTCCAGCACGGTGCCGATGGCGGCATCCATCAACTCCACCTGCGCCGCGTACGTCTCCATTCGCCGCGCCTGCCAGTCACGGTCGGCCACCTCGTCCCAGGCGACGACCTCGCTGTCGCGCTCGCTCAACGGCCACTTGTCGTTGATCAGTTCGAGGTCGATCAATCGCTGATGGCGGCGCTCTCGGAGCTCGTCCCAGCCGTCGTCGAAGACGCCGCGGTAGGTCTTGATCATCTCCTCCGGCGCATGCAGTGGCCAGTGCGGCGCGGTGAACGGGAGGTAGAGGAAGAAGGGCTTGTCCGGATCGGCCAGATCATGATCACGGATGAACCCAGCGGCCTCGTCGCCGAGTCGGGAGGTGAGGTAGAAGTCATCGTCCGGCGGTTCAGCGGGCTCCTCACCACGGGTCAGCGTGACCGGCTGATAGTAGCTGCCGGCGCCGGCGACGATGCCGTAGAAGGACTCGAATCCGCGTCGGGTCGGCCAGGCATCCGACGGTTCATGGACACGCCCGGTGAGATGCCACTTGCCTCGCATGGCCGTGGCATAACCATGATCACCGAGCACCTCGGCGATCGTCACGCAGCGATCGTTGATCGTCCCCGGGTAGCCGCCCGGTCCGTCGTCGTGAGTGAGCACCCCGATCCCGGTCTGATGCGGATGCAGTCCGGTCAGCAGCGACGCCCGAGCCGGCGAACACCGGGCCGTGTTGTAGAACTGCGACATCCGGACTCCGTCGGCGGCGAGCCCATCCAGGTGCGGCGTCCTGATCTCCGAGCCGTAGCAGCCGAGATCGGAGTAGCCCATGTCGTCGGCCATGATCAAGACGACGTTCGGCCGGCGTCGAGATCGCGTTGATGCCGAGCTGACGCTGTTCACGATGCCTGGTAGTCCTCTCCCCGAGTCCAATCGGTGAACGCCCAGGCGTCACCGGTCAACCTGCTCCCTGCTGCTGTGATCGCTGCCTCGCGCGCCTTCTCGGAATCGTCGCTGAGCCTCTTCAGTGTGGTCTTCACGTCGCTCACGTCTCCGGAGAACACGCCCTGCACGATCGCGCCGAGATCGGGCTTCACTGTCTTCAGCTTCGCTTCGACCTTCGCCACCTCCGGATTCCGGGCAATCGCCGACGGGCCGAGACGACCGTGGCTTTCGAACCAGGCACAACACTGCTTGTACGTCGGATGCGCCTTCGATGTCTGCACGACCGACAGATCGATCGGCCCGTTGTCCATCGCCTCAGCCTGACCGACGCGAAACTCCTTGCTGGTAAAGGAGAGCAGCAGTTCGCTGCACTCCTTTCCGTACGGGGTCTCGGCCGAGATCCAGAAGTCACCGCCGGCCGGACCGCTGGTGACCACCGGGTCAGCGCCATCGGCGGTCGGGAGTTGGGTCACCGCAAGGTTCTTGGTGAACTCCGTCAGATCGGAGCTCACGACCCCCGCGTTGAATGCGCCGTCGATGAACCAGACGGCATCCTCTGCGGCCCACCGGGCCCGGGCTTCCCGGGCGTCCAGCTGTGTGCTCGCCGGGAGCAGCAGCTTGTCCTTCTTGAACGATGCCAGGAAGTCGATGGCGTCCAGATAGGCTTGGTGATGGAAGTTGTACGCACCGGTCGCGTACTCGATCCCGCCGGCGCCGGCGAACCCTGATTGCTGGGCCAGCTCGTGGACGAAGTTCGCCATCCGAGGCAGGAAGGCGATGTTGAGGACCAAGCCGGGAACGCCGGTCTTGTCCTGCGCCTGTTTCACCTTGGCCCGGAAGTCGTCGAAGCTCTGCGGGCCGTCCGTGACCTCGATGCCCGCTTTGGCCAGCATCGCCTTGTTGCCCCAGGGCATGGTCACGTAGCTGCGGAACGAGCTGAGCGGAAATGAGTAGAGCTTGCCGTCGAACAGATGCATGCCCTCGATCAAGGTGCCGTCCGGAAGGCTCGCAGTGATCTTGTCCGGGTTGTCCAGCGGCCGGAACCAGCCGCTCTGCTGGAGAGTGATTCCGGCTGTCTCCAGGCCGGCCAGGGTGAACACGTCGGGAAGCTGGTTGCTCTGCTTGGCCAACTGCAGAGCCTTACCCTGTTCGTTCGGGTTGTAGGGCGTGTACTCCACCTCCGGCCCGCCGTCGGCGTGGGACCGGGCGAAGAACCTCTTCTCCAGTTCGGCCTTCGGCAGGAACTGGTCCCACCATGTGATCTTGCCGGTCTTGGCCTTGGTGGCCGCAGTACCTGGAGCTCCGGACGGCTCGCAGGCGCTCACTGCTCCGGTCAGCGCCGCCGCGGCCAGCGCGCTGCCGCCCGCCAGCAGACGGCGCCGCGACATCGGACTGATCATGGTCCCTCTCCTGCCTGTTGTGTCGTTCACCAGAGGGCCTTTCGCAGCTGCGACCTGTCCTCGGTTGCGACCATCACGTCGAGGGTGAATTCGGTCATGGCTTGGCGTAGCTCGAGGTGCGCGGGGTCGTTCCAGAGGTTGATCAACTCGTCTGGATCCGTGCCGAGGTCGTACAACTCCCCGGTCCGGTCGCGGGTGCTGCTGGGAGCTCCGTGATGGGTGATGATCTTGATGTCGTCACGCCGCACCATGGTCGTGTGCACGGGTTGGTCGTACGGGTGCCCACTGTTGCGGTACTCACACAACGCCCAGCCACGGTGCTCGGTCGCGCTGCCGTCGGCCAGGCCGATCATTGACAGACCCTGGCAGCGGGGGAGTTCGGCGCCGGTCAACGTCACCACGGTCGCCGTCAGATCGATCCACTCGACGAGGTCGCTGATCCGGGTATCCGCCGGGATCCGACCCGGCCACCGGATCAGCAGCGGCACCTTGACCGCGCAGTCGTACATCATCGGGCCCTTGAGCATCAGTTGGTGATCACCGAGCATCTCGCCGTGATCAGAGGTGAAGATCACGACGGTTTCGTCGGACAGGCCCTGGGCTTCGAGCGCATCGAGGATGCGGCCGACCTCGTCGTCGATCAGGCTCACCATCGCGTAGTAGCTGGCCTTGATCTCCTGGAGATCATCCGCACTGTAATCCTGGAAGCCGGGGGCGTGGCCACCGTAGGACTTGGCTGAGGCCTCGGCCAGGATCGGCGGCTTGTCATCCAGCTCACCCGACACGGTGTTCGGGCGGGACAACTCGCTTGGACGGTAGCGATCCATGTACTCCTTGGGCGCCCCGAACGAGTGATGTGGGTCGAAGAAGTTCGCGACGAAGAAGAACGGCTGATCGGCTGGTCTGGCCTCAGTCAGATATCGGATCGTCTCGTTGGCGACCCACCGCGAGTAGTGCGCTTCGGTCGGCACCACATCGATCGGACTGCCGGCCACCCCGGCCGTGCGGCCCCGGTTCCGGTCCCGGCGTTGGCCAAGCACCAGTTCGTGCACCTCGGGATGCGCCGTTGCCAGCCAGCGGTGGTAGGCGTTCTCCGAGCTGCCGCGGTAGGGGTCGTGCGCCCATTGCCAAACCCGGAAGCCGTCGGGTTTCTCCTCGGTGCGACCGGCAAAACATGCATCCAGATGCCACTTGCCGACCAAGCCGCAGTCGTAACCGGCGTCGGCCAGCGCCCTGGGCAGCAGTCGGGTGTGCTCGGGTATCTGGACGCCGTTGGCATACAAGCCATGGTTGTGCAGATATTGCCCGCTCATCAGGGAGGCTCGGGACGGCGCGCAGACCGGTGCCTGCACGTAGCAGTTCTCGAACAGCGCGCCGTCCCCGGCCAGCCGGTCCAGATTCGGGGTGTCGATCTCGGCGTTGCCGTAGCTCTGCAGGGTGTCGAACCGTTGTTGATCAGTGCAGATCAACAGAACGTTCGGACGGGTATCGGGGACGGAAGTACTCATGCTCTCCTCTTGATCATGATTTGACAGCTCCTGCTATGCCTTCGACGAAGTAGCGCTGCAGCAGGATGAACAGCAACACAACCGGAAGCAGCGAGATCGTCGCCGCTGCAGCCATGCCGGACCAGTCGGTGGAGTCTTCTCCGACGAAGGCGAGCATGCCGACCGAGAGCGTGCGCAGGTCCGGGCGGCTGAAGGTGAACACCAACGGCAGGAAGAAGGCATTCCAGGTGGACATGAAGGTCATCAAGGTGACCGTTGCCGTGACCGGGCCCGCCATCGGCAGCATCACCGAGATGAAGGTTCGGACGAAGCCGGCGCCGTCGACGATCGCCGCCTCCTCGATCTCTCGCGGCATCCGGTGGAAGTAGCCGAGATAGAGCAGGATCGAGGCCACATGGGCGCCTCCGGCAAGGGCGATCACCATCCCGGCGATCGAGTTCAGCAGGCCCATTCGTGCCGCCAGGTCGACAACCGGAATGATCGTGTATCCGGCCGGGACGAACAGCGTTGCCACCAGGATCCCGAGAATGATCTTGCGGCCGTAGAAGGAGTACCGCGCCAGCACGTACCCGGTCATCGCCGTGCGGATCACGACGATGAGCACCGTGAACACGGTGACCAGGACCGTGTTGATCATGTATCTGCCGAAGTGTGCCTCGGACCAGGCCCGACCGAAGTTCTCCCAGTGGAAGGTGTCGGGGACGAGATCGAGTGCGGAGCGGAAGATCTCGATCTTGTCCTTGAGTGCCGCCGAGATCATCCAGAGGAACGGATAGATCCAGATCGCCGCCAGCGCCAGCAGGACGAGTGCAGTCAGCCAGTACGGCAGGCGACGAACCACCTGCGTCGTGCGGGTCACGTGCGTCTCGCTCTCTGTGCCGCGCGGACACCGATGAGTTGCAACAACCCCAGAACGAAGACGAACAGGCCGAACAGCACGGCGGCAGCGGACGCGTAACCCAGTCGCGGCACGGTCGATGCGAAGGCCTGCTCGTAGATGAAGATCTCCAGGACCTGGGTCGAGTAGAACGGACCGCCGCCAGTCATGGTCAGCATCAGGTCGAAGACATGCAGTGTCGATTCGAGGGTCAACAGCGTGATGATGATGGTGAATGGCTTCAGCAACGGCAAGGTGATGAAGCGAGTTCGTCGAGGTGTCGACGCACCGTCGATCGCCGCGGCCTCGTACAGCTCGGTCGGGATCGTCTGGAGCGCGGCAAGCCAGTAGATCAAGGTCTGCCCGAGCCACTTCCACACGTACACCGCGACCACAGTCCACAGCGCCGTCTTCGAGTTGCCGAGGAAGTCAATGCCCTGATCGATCAGACCGAGCTTGATCAGCACGAGGTTGACCGGACCGCCACCCGGGTCGAAGACGAACTGCATCACCACGCCGACGATCGCCGTGGTCGTCACCACCGGCAGGAAGTACGCAGTTCGCAACAGCCCACGCCACGGCATCTTCGGCGAATTCAAGATCATCGCCAGCAGGAAGCCGAGACCGACCTTGACCGGAACTGCCACTACCGTGAAGAGCACGGTGATCTTGAAGGCGTTCCAGAACAGAGGATCATGAATCGCCTCGCGGTAGTTCGCCAAGCCGACGAACGTCTTCACCTGGTCGAAGCCGTTCCAGTCCAGGAAGGAGTACCAGTAGCTGCCGATGATCGGATAGACCGTGAACAAGCCGTAGAGCACGATCGTCGGTGCCAGGAACAGGTAGACCCAGAACTCGGTGCGGCGTACCCGCACCCGCCGGGACTTCGGGCGGCCGCGCTGCCTGGCGCCCTCACGGGTCTCTGCGTCAGCAGTGACGGTTGCTGACACGATTTCTCCCATCAAGATCTACAACGTTGTAGATCGTGATCGTAGGGGAATGCCGGCACGTTGCATAGGTCCCGGACGCGACGAATCTCGGCCTCTGCTGTCGCGCTACCGACGGGAGCTACGTCCGACCGATTGTGCTTTGCCGCACGACGATGTCGTAGTCGACGAACGCAGCTTTTGACGCGATCGTCTCGCCTTTGATCTGCAGCAGAAGGTATTCCACCGCTGTTCTGGCAACCAGATCCGTACGCGCCCGGACCGTCGTCAGTGGCGGCCAGCAGTAGGCGGCTTCGTCGATGTCGTCCCAGCCCATCACGGCGATCTCGTCGGGGATGGCTACGCCTTGGCGATGGAGCACGGACATCGCACCGATCGCCAGCATGTCGGAGAAGCAGAACAGTGCGTCCGGCGGATGTGACAGCGCCAGGAGTCGTTCGGCGGCCCGCGCACCCTGGTCGCGCAGGAAGTTCTTGATCATTGGTTGATACTGCTTGAGTTGTCGGATTCCGGCAGCATCCAGCGCCTGGCCGTACCCACGTATCCGATAGTCCCAGGTCCCGCCGCTGGAGCCGCTGACTCGTCCGACGGCCGCGATTCTGCGGCGGCCCAGCTGCAGCAAATGTTCGGTTGCAGCACGAGCTGCCTCGACATTGCGCACGCCTACGTAGGGCACACTTCGCGGTCGCGCCCACTCGCCGAGCACCACGATCGGCATGGTGCTGGTGGCGTCCGAGACATTCTTGGCGCTGAGCCGCAGCGGCGCGATGATCAACCCGTCAAGTGCCTGCGGTCCTACCCCCGCGATGGCGAGTTGCTCGCGTTTGAGGTCTGCGCCCGTCTGGTCGATCAGCACCGTGTATCCGTGTTCCTGCGCGGCGTCGGTGATCATGGAGGCCAACTCGGCGAAGTACGGTGCGCGAAGATTGGGAACGGCCAGACCGATGATGCCGATCTTTCCGGTGCGCAAGGTTTGAGCGGATCGATTGGGGACGTAGTGCAGCAACTCCACCGCGGCCCGCACCTTGGCCACCGTCTGCTCCGACATGAACTGATAGCCGTTCAAGTAGTTCGAAACGGTCTTCAACGACACGCCGGCTTCCTTGGCGACATCGACCATGCGTGCCTTGCCCATGGTGCCCTTTCTGCTCGCCCGCTGACGCGAACACTATCTCGGCAGAAGCCTCGATTCAGCAGTCCAGCGCGGCCTGGTTGGCTACCGCCTCGACAACCCGATCACCGGCCTGCAGCCGCCACGGCTTGTCGGTGCCGTCGGCCGTCGCGGTGATCATCGAGCCACTGCGCCGGACCACGAAGTCGGCTTCGCCGACCTGCAGCGAGAAGGCGTCGCCGTCGGCGAATTCGTAAGCCTGCAAGGTGACATGGTCGGCATGATCGTAATCCGGACGATCATCGCGGTTGCCCCAGGGCAGCACGGTGCCGGGGCGGACGAAGAGCGGTAGCGAGTCGAATCCGTACTGCCCGTGATGCCAGCGCGGGCCGGCCAGCTTCTCGCCGGTGAGCAGATGCGTCCAGGTGCCTTCGGGCAGGTAGAAGTCGGCTCGGCCGTCTGCGTCGAAGACCGGTGCCACCAACAGCCGGTCTCCCAGTAGGTATTGGGTGTCCACCCTCGCAGCCCCGCGGTCATCGGCGAACTCCAGCACCATCGGCCTCATGATCGGCACGCCCTCGGTGTGCGCGATCTTGCCGAGCCTGGACAGGTACGGCATCAGCCGCATCTTGAGTCGGGCGAACCGGCGGGTGATGTCGACCGCCTCCTCGTCGAATGCCCACGGCACCCGGTAGGAGCTCGAACCGTGCAGCCGGGAGTGCGAGGACAACAGCCCGAATGCGACCCAGCGTTTGAAGACGCCTGGATCCGGAGTTCCCTCGAAGCCGCCGATGTCGTGGCTCCAGTAGCCGAAGCCGGACAGGGCCAGCGACATCCCACCGCGCAACGATTCGGCCATCGACGGATAGGTCGACTCGCAGTCGCCTCCCCAGTGCACCGGGTACTTCTGACCACCGGCAGTGGCCGACCGAGCAAACACGACCGCCTCACCGTCGCCGCGTTCGGTGCGAAGAAGATCAAAAACGGTCTGGTTGTAAAGCTGCGCGTAGTAGTTGTGCATCCTTGCCGGGTCGGAGCCGTCGTGCCAGACCACTGCATCGGTCGGGATCCGTTCACCGAAGTCGGTCTTGAAGCAGTCCACGCCATCGTCCAACAACAGCTTCAGCTTGGCTGCGTACCAGTCGCGGGCGTCGGGATTGGTGAAGTCCACCAGCCCCATCCCGGCCTGCCACAGATCCGACTGCCAGACGTCGCCGTCGGTGGTGCGGACCAGGTAGCCCAGCTCCCTGCCCTCGGCGAACAACACCGAACGCTGAGCGATGTACGGGTTGATCCAGACACAGATCTTCAGGCCCCGGGATCGCAACCTGGACAGCATTCCCGGCGGATCCGGGAACATCGCCGGGTCCCAGATGAAGTCACACCAGTGGAACTGCCGCATCCAGAAACAGTCGAAGTGGAAGACGCTCAGCGGGATCTCGCGGCGGGCCATCTCATCGATGAATCCGGTCACCGTCGGCTCGTCGTAGTTGGTGGTGAACGAGGTCGACAGCCACAGTCCGTACGACCAGTCCGGCACCTGTGCCGGGCGACCCACCAGTGCGGTGTACTTGGTCAGGATCTCCTTCGGCGTCGGCCCGTAGATCAGGTAGTACTGCAGCTGCTGGCCTTCGACCGAGAACTGATTGCGGGACACCACCTCGGTGCCGACCTCGAGGCTGACCCGATCGGGATGGGCGACGAAGACGCCATAGCCGTTGTCGGTCAGGTAGAAGGGGACGTTCTTGTACGCCTGTTCACTGGCCGTGCCGCCGTCGGCGTTCCAGATGTCCACCGACTGACCGTTCTTGATCAACGGACCGAAACGCTCACCGAGACCGAAGACGTGCTCACCAACACCGAGCGCCAACTGCTCCCGGACGAAGTGCCGGCCGGAGGCGTCGGTGATCACGCCGATGCTTTTCGGTGTCGATGAGGTGAGAAGTTGATCATCTCCGAGGAAATCGACGGTCCAATCGCCGTCGGTGGCGACCTTGGCGGTCAGCCGCCCGGAGCTGAAGCTGACCTCGCCCTCGGTGATGTTGATCGCCGGTGCGGTGTGTGTCCGGTCGAGCTCGAATTCGGGACCACGATTCCGGCCGCCGGTGAAGTGCTCGATCCGGACACCGATCACGTCCGGGGCCGGGGTGTCGAAGGCCACCGTGATCACCGGGCGGTTCAGCGAGTCACCGCGATGCCGCTGCGGACTGGTCGGCGCGAAGACGGTGAGGGTGTCGTCCCCGGCATCCACTTGATCGACCCAGCGGGGTCGGAGGATCTCCACCCCCGGCAGCGTTTGCCAGTAGCCATCGGTGAACTTCACGATTCCTCCATGTCTGCTGCCGGTCCTGCGACCGTGCCGGGCCCGCAATGTGCCTATCATGCCCGCGCCGATCGCCAAGACACCGGCTGACCCAGTGCGGGTTCGTGCCCTGACATCGACCGCGCGGCGAGTCGGCGAATGGTCACCAAGGCGACTGTGTCAAGAACCTGACATCGTGGCCAAGGGCAGCAAGGTGCTGCCCGGTCGGATCGGGCACGGCAGCAGCTCGTGGTAGGTCCGCGGATGATCACCGTTCAGCAGGCCGAGCAGGATGTCGACCGCGCGGGCGCCGAGGTTACGTCGGGGTGACTGCAGGTGCGTCCAGGCCCGGCTCGCGCCGTATCCCAAGGAATCAAGGCAGACCACGGCGAGCTCGTTCCCGATGGCGACACCCATCGCGTCACAGATTGTCCCGAACTGCTCGGTCAAAGGGTAGGAGTCGATGATCACCGCGGAGACCGAACGCCGTCGCAGAGAGGTGATCAACTCGGCGGTGATCTCATCGGCCTCGACCCGGAGGTGCTGAACCAACTCCACACCGGTCGCGGCGCGACCCTTGCGGAATCCCGCGAATCGCTGCTCTCGAGGCATCATCTGCCCCCGCCCGGCGAGGTACGCGACGCGCTGGTGGCCGCGCTCGGCGATCAGCCGAACGGTCTCGGCGACGCCCTCGACGTAATCGGGCACCACGTACGGCATCAGCTCTGCAGCCCGCCGCCGGCGCCCGATGAAGACGAACGGGAACTGCTGTCGGGCCAGCGCCTCCAGTTCCTCGTCCTGCTCGTGGAAGCCGACGATCACCGCGCCATCGGCGATCCGCAGTCGGTTGGTGCCCTCGCGGTAGATGCTCGGATCCTCGCCGGACTGGTGGACCGAGGTGATCATCACC
>DATCVL010000194.1:0-4711 GCA_036566865.1 Microlunatus sp. | reverse complement strand
TTGGCGTGGTGCCGAAGTCGTCTCTGGTTGGAAAACGACCCGGGAGTGCCCGTCCGCGGAAAGCTACGCAGCAGGCAAGGCGCTGATCAGCTTGCGGTACGGCCGTCGGAGGGCAGCAGTCGGCCGAGGGTGACGGCCAGTCGCAGGACGTAGGCGTCGCGCGGGTCGGTCGGGCTGTAGCCGGAGACTTCCTGGATTCGCTTCAACCGATAGCGAACGGTGTTGGCGTGGACGAACAGCGACCGGGCAGTGGCCTCGACGCTGGCGCCGTTGTCGAGGAAGACGATCAAGGTCTCAAGCAGCCCGCTGCCGGCGTCGGCCAACGGGGCATAGATCGTCCGAGCCAGAGCGCGTCGGGCATGTCCGTCCCCGGAAAGGGCGCGCTCGGGCAGCAACTCGTCGGCGCGTACCGGACGCGGTGCGTCCGGCCAGCCGGCGGCGGCGCGATAGCCGGACAGCGCCGCTCGGGTGCTCTGGGGCGCATCGGCGAGATGATCAACGGGCGGGCCGATCACGATCGGACCCGGCCCGAAGATTCCGGCGAAGCGTTCCACCGTACGACTGGCGAACTCCGGGTCGGCGATGTCGCCACCACCGAGCACCACCAGCAGCCGATCGCCCTGGACCGCGCCGAGCATGTCGATGCCGGCCTTGGCCGACTCGTGGCGGATGCTCTCGATCGCCACGCTCGGCTCGTCCTCCGGCTCGGCGCCGACCACGACCACGACATCGGCGGAGGACCGCCAGCCCAGTGCCGATGCCCGGGACAACACCGTTTCATCGGTCTCGCCGCGAATCACCGCATCCGCGACCAGCGCTTCCAGCCGGGCATCCCACGCACCGCGCAACTCCGCTGCCCGGGCGTAGATCTCGGCCGCAGTGAAGGCGACTTCGCGGCTGTACTGCATCATCGCCGCCTGCAGCACCGGACGGTCGGCCCGCGGCATCAGCTCGTCGATCTGCTTCTCGGCCACCTCGATCGTGGTCCGGACCAACTCGACGGTCTGGTAGAGCGAGATCCGCCGGGCGAGCTCGCGCGGCGCGGAGCCGAAGACATCGGCGGTGGAGGGACGGGAGGGCTCCGGGTCGGCGAACCAGTGCACGAAACCATCGATGCCGGCCTGAGCGACCAGGGTGATCCAGGACCGATGCTTGGCGTCGAGGGCGGAGAACCAGGCATGCCGGCGTTCCATCTCCGCGACCGCGGCAGTGGTCATCTCACCGGACACCTCGGCCATCCGTTTCGCGATCGCTGCCCGGGTCTTGGCCGACGGCAACAACGACTTGCTGATGCCACGAGGTGTTGCCGCCATGATGCGCAGCGTATTCCCTGCCCTGCTGGCCGGCGTACCAGGTGAGGACATCGGTGACGCCGAGGACGCCGGCAGGGTGCAGGTCGTCGGCGCTCCGGCGGCTGGAGCCAGATGCCGCCGGCGTACCGGGAACGGCGGAGCCGGGTGATCGGATGGGTGCATCGTTCGCGGCCAAGATCATCGGCGTGCCGGGTGAGGACGACGCCCGGGGCGCGGTGATCTCCGCGCTGCCGGTCGACGGCGACAGCACGGTTCGGTGGTACGGGACCGGTTCCGCCGGAGCCCGGTACGGGGCCGCCGTCGCGCCTTGAGCGTCCGCTCGACCGTCGATCGCACGCCCTATGCTGCTCGGCAGTGCAGGGAAGCTCCCGCTGCGGTGACGAAGGAGGAATCGGCGTGCCACGACCCGACACCGGAAAGATCGGCGCCGAAGATCATCCGGGTGCGGTGGCCGCGCTGCGCGAGATCGGCTTCTGGTTGGAACGCTCCCGGGCCGACACGCATCGGGTCCGGGCCTATCGTCGCGCGGCCGACGCGGTCGAAGCACTGGCGCCCGAGGCGTTCGATGATCATCGGGCGCGGAAGAGCTGGGCCGAGATCGCCGGCATCGGACCGAAGACGGCTGCGGTGATCCTCGAGGCGGAGGAGGGGGAGCTACCCGCATCGCTGGCGAAGCTGCGGGATGCGGCGGCGCCGCTGGCCACCGGCGGTGATCAACTACGGCAGGCCATCCGCGGCGACCTGCATGTGCACTCCGACTGGTCGGACGGTGGCAGTCCGTTGGCCGAGATGATGATCACTGCTCGTGATCTTGGACATGAGTACTGTGCGATCACCGATCATTCGCCACGGCTCAGGGTCGCCCGCGGGCTGAGCGCGGAGCGATTGCGGGAGCAGATCGAGGTCGTCGGTGATCTTGGTCGCCAGCTGGATCCGTTCGTGATCTTGCAGGGCATCGAGGTTGACATCCTCACCGACGGATCGCTTGATCAAGACACCGAGCTGCTGGCCGAACTCGATGTGGTCGTGGCGAGTGTGCACTCCGAGTTGCGTTCGGACTCGGAGTCGATGACTCATCGGATGGTGGCGGCGATCGCCAATCCCCGAGTCAACGTGCTCGGTCACTGCACCGGTCGCTTGCTCGAGGGTGAGCGGGGTACCCGACCGGAGTCGGTCTTCGATGCCGAGGTCGTGTTCGAGGCCTGCCGCCAGTTCAACACCGCGGTGGAGATCAACTCCCGTCCGGAGCGCCGCGATCCACCGATGCGGTTGCTGGAGCTCGCCAACGAGATGGGCTGCCTGTTCTCCATCGACACCGACGCGCACGCCCCGGGGCAGTTGGACTTCCAGCAGTACGGTTGCGAACGAGCCGAGTCGGCCGGCATCGACCCGGACCGGATCATCAACACCTGGACCGCGGACCGTCTGTCGGACTGGTGCCGCGGATGACGCTCCTGTTCTGCTGATGCTGATCGCGCTGTTCTGCTGACGTGTGCCGGGACCAGCGGTCCTGGTGGGAGGAGACTTTCATGATCGACTTCAACGGACGGCCGGTGCTGGTGACCGGGGCCAGCGGCGGTATCGGCGGCGAGACGGTGCGCCAGTTGGTCGCGGCCGGCGCCGACGTGATCGCGAGCGGCCGATCGTCACAAGCTCTCGGTGCACTCGCCGAAGAGTGTGGCTGCCAAACGCTGCAGTTCGACCTGACCTCCGAGGACAGCGTCCGCGACGCTCTGGAGGATCTTGATGTCTGGGGTGTGGTGAACTGCGGCGGATCCGGTGGCGAGATCGCGACCCCGATGGAGACCGACATCTCCGTCTTCGACGAGGTGATGGCGGTCAACGCGCGCGGCGCCCTGCTGGTGACCAAGTACACCTCCCGGTCGATGATCCGGATCGGCAACGGCGGTTCGATCGTGAACGTGTCCTCCCAGGCCGGGCTGGTCGCGCTGAACGGCCACATCTCCTACGGGTCGTCGAAGGCAGCGCTGGACAACATCACTCGCGTCTCGGCGCTCGAGCTGGGCCAGTACGACATCCGGGTCAACAGTGTGAATCCCACCGTGGTGATGACCCCGATGTCGGCGTCGTACTGGGGGCGCCCGGAGATCGAGGGGCCTTTCCTGGAAGCGATGCCGCTCGGCCGCTGGGCGACCGAGGCCGAGATCGCTGCCCCGATCGTGTTCCTGCTCAGCGACGGCGCGTCGATGATCAGCGGTGTCTCGCTGCCCATCGACGGTGGTTACACCTGCCGTTGAGCGCACCTGCCAGGTGCCGTGGTTCGAACATGCCGATGCGCGGTGATCCTGCTCCATCGGCAGGCCTCACCGCGCATCGGCAACTCAGGATCGATCAGGCGCCGGCGCCCTCTTGCTGTACGCCGGAGGTTGCGGTCGGGTCGTTCAGCTCGTACTTCTTGTACGCCTGCGCGGGCGCGTTCGGGTCGTACTTGCCGTCCCGAGCCAGCGCCTCCAAGGTGGCCACCACGATCGACTGCGCGTCCACCTGGAAGTAGCGACGAGCACCGGCTCGGGTGTCGGCGATACCGAAGCCGTCGGCCCCCAACGACATCCAGCTGTTCGGCACCCACCGCTGGATCTGATCTTGAACCGCGTGCATGTAGTCACTGACCGCGACGGCCGGACCCTGCGTCCCACTCAGCGCCTGAGTGACGTACGCGGTCCGGCGGTCCTCGCCCGGATGGTTGAAGTTGTGGTGATCGACCTCGAGGGCCTCCCGCCGCAACTCGTTCCACGAGGTCACCGACCAGACGTCGGCGGCCACGCCCCACTCCTCGGCCAGCACCCGCTGCGCCTTCAACGCCGACGGCATCGCCACCCCGGAGGCCAGGATCTGTGCCACCGGATGATCACCGCCATGTGCCTCGGGATTGACCTCGGGGGCGTGGTTGAAGCGGTAGATGCCCTTCAGGATCGACGTCGGATCAAGATCATCCGGCGGGCCGGGTTGGTCGACCGGCTCGTTGTAGACGGTCAGGTAGTAGATCAGGTCCTCGCCGCCCGGATGATCTTCGGACTCGTAGCCGTACATCCGCCGCAGACCGTCCTTCATGATCTGCGCGATCTCGAATCCGAACGCCGGGTCGTAATGCACCACGGCCGGGTTCGTCGAAGCCAGCAACGGCGAATGGCCGTCGGCGTGCTGGGTGCCCTCGCCGGTCAACGTGGTCCGGCCGGCGGTGGCACCGATCAGGAAGCCGCGGCTCATCTGATCGGCAGCGGCCCAGATGAAGTCGCCGGTGCGCTGGAACCCGAACATCGAATAGAAGATGTAGACCGGGATCATCGGTTCGCCGTGGGTGGAGTAGGCCGAACCGGCTGCGGTGAAGGAGCCGAGTGCGCCGACCTCGGAGATGCCCTCGTGCAGCAACTGGCCCT
>DATCVL010000193.1:0-11135 GCA_036566865.1 Microlunatus sp. | reverse complement strand
CGGCCCCTCACCTCGCCTCGGTGTTGCTGGCAACCGAGACGCCCTTCGTGCTGCTCCTCGACGACGTCCATGAGCTCCGTTCGCCGGCCTGCCAGGACGCCCTCAGCGTGGTCATCTCCGGGATCCCGAGTGGTTCTCAATTGGTGATGGCCAGTCGTTGGGAGCCGCCGGTGTTGTCGCAGCTGCGTGCCTCGGGCGACACCGTCGAGGCGCTGGCCGAAGATCTCGCCCTGGACGCGGACGGTGCGCGGAAGGTGTTCGCCGAGGCACAGGTGACGATCTCCCTCGAAGCTGCCGAAGAGATCAGCACGCAGACCGAGGGCTGGGCGGTCGGCCTCTACCTGGCGGCGATGAGCACGCGACAGAGCCACTCCACGGAGGTCTCCATCTCCGGCGAGGACCGGTTCGTGGCGGACTATCTCTACCGCGAGTCGTTGGCCGGGATGCCGGAGGCGACGCAACAGTTCCTCCGTCGGACTTCTGTGCTCGGCCAGCTGTGCGCCCCGCTCTGCGAATCGCTGACCGGGGTGTCCGACGGGCAGCAGGTGCTGCGCGAGCTGGAGGATTCGACCGTCTTCCTGATCCCGATCGATCGTCGACGGCAGTGGTATCGCTATCACCCGCTCTACCGCGAATTCCTGCTCGGCGAACTGCGCCGTGTCGATCCGGGCTCGATCATGGAGCTGCGTCTGCGTGCGGCGGATTGGTACGAGGCCAACGGACTGCCCACGATGGCCTTCGAACACCTGCTGATGACCTCCGAACGTGATCGCTGCGTCCAGCTCGCGATGCAGTTGATCCTGCCGATGTACAACGCCGGGCAGATCCTGACCGTCGAACGTTGGCTCGCCGAGCTCGGCGATCCGGCGATCGAAGCTCATCCCCCGCTTGCGGTGCTGGCTGGGTGGATCGCCGCGCTCAGTGGACACAGCGTCCAGGCTCAGCGCTGGGCGACCGTCGTCGATGCGGCAGATGCCGCATCCTGCGAGCTCACCCCGGTGGACGGCACGGCGTCGTTCGAGTCGGCCCGGGCGATGCTCCGCGCGTTCCTCTGCGCAACGGGGCCGGAACAGATGCTGATCGACGCCGAGGCCGCGCTGGATGAGGAGCGGCCCTGGAGCGCATGGCGCGCTACCGCCCTCTGTCTGGCTGCCGAGGCGTGCCGGATCTCCGGCGACGACGAGCGGGCGCAGGCGCTCTTCGCCGAGACGTCGGACCAGGGATCCGCTGTGGGGAACAGCGATGCGGTCGTGGACAGTGAGGCGGAGCTCGGCCTGATGGCGATGGATGACGAGCGGTGGGACGATGCCGCGGCCCACGTGGGTCGGGCGCTGGCGATCATCGCCGATCATCGAATGCACGACTACGCCGTCAGCATGCTCGCCTTCGCGGTATCGGCGCGACTGGCGATGCACCGCGGTGACACCGAGGAGGCCGACCGGGAGTTGATCCGGGCGATGCGGGTCCGGCCGGAGTGCACCGTTGCCATTCCCTATCTCGCTGTACGTGCCCGGCTGCAGCTGGCGAAGATGCAGTGGGCCCGAGGCCGACCGGCCTTCGCCCGTGAGCTGATGCGGGAGATCGATGATGTGCTGCTGCATCGACCGGCGCTGGGAAACCTGGTCGGTCAGGTGTCGGCGTTCCGCGGGGCGATGACCTACAGCGCGCAGGTCGCCGTCATCGGTCGTTCGCCGCTGTCGCCGGCAGAACTGAGGCTGTTGCCGTACCTGCAAACCCATCTCACCCTGCCGGAGATCGGACAGCGGCTGTTCGTCAGCCGGAACACCGTCGGGACCCAAGTGGCTGCGATCTACCGCAAGCTCGGCGTCTCCTCCCGCAGTGCCGCCGTCGATCAGGCGACCAAGATCGGGCTGCTCGGCCACTGACCGAGCAGCCCTCACCAACCGGCAGCCTCACGAACCAGCAGCCTCACGAACCAGCAGCCGACCGCCGGGCCGCGGGGCCACCGGACTGGGTGACCTGCTGGCGCGGCGGAGTCTTGTGCCGTGCCCAGACGCGCAGCGCGAGGATGCCGAGGACCGAGATGATGGCCAGCCCGAGCACGTAGAAGATCGTGGACAGGTTCTTGATCTTGGTCACCGTCGGCCGCAGCAACTGCCCGTAGGCCAGCTGGGTGCGTACACCGCCGGTGATCGCGATGGCGATGATCGCGGAGATGAAGCCCATCGAGTCCCACAGCGAATGCAGCACCGCGACGATCACGAAGACCAGCGGGATGGACCAGGCGAAGCGGTACTTGACCCCGCCCCGGGCCGCGGCAAAGATCGCCGCCCCCAGGATCGCGGTCCACAGCACATGCCCGACCGGCGTCAGCACCGCCCGGACGGCCTCGGTCTCCAGCATCGAGACCACGTCGACACCACGCTGGGTCAACCCCGCGTTGAAGGCATAGCCGGAGGATTCGAAGGCGGCGAAGCCCGCACCGACCACCGCCCCGAGCAGCGCACCCTGGCGCCCGAGTTTCGGCGCCACCCGCCAACCGACCACGACGAAGATCACGGCCTTGACGAATTCTTCGATCGCACCGACCGCCAGATACATGTGCCAGGAGGGCTCGATGTGGACCTCGAGGATGGACGCCCCGAGCACGCCGAACACACCACCGACGAAGAACGCCATCATCAGCCAGACGGTGTCCAGGTTGCCCTCAACCCGTTCGGCCGCGAACAGCACCACCGAGAAGGGCACCAGGAAGCTGCCGAGCATGATCACCGTCGGCACCAGGTTGGAGTTCTCGGTGGCCAACGTCACGCCTGCGGTGATCAACCACAGCGCGGCGCCGCCGATCAGCGTCTTCCACCACCAGCCACGTCGATGCGGCATTGCCTCTTCCGCAACCACAGTTGATCACCTTCCGCTTCGGGTTCTTGATCTTCGACTCAGTCGCGGGCCAACGCCGCGGCTGCTTCGGTCTCCAGGTCGAGGTAGCTCTCGTCGCCGACATCGACGGCAACGCCGAGGATCTTGCCGCCGGTGAAGGCGAACGGTGCGCGGTAGCTCCTGCTCACCGCATCGGCACTGTCGAAGCCGACACACAGGCCGTCACCGCAGAGGGTGAACTTGCCGACCTGGGCGCGCATCGGACCTTCGGCGACGACTTGATCATCGACGTACAGCTTGGTGGAGCCGACCGACTCCTTGTGCGGACCGGCCTGCTCCCGAGTGAATTCCATTCCCAGTGCATGCGGCCCGGGCGTCAGCCTCTCCGAGACGAAGGTCTGCTCGGGTGGAATGCCGAGGAAGTTGTACACATAGGTCAACTTCCCGTCCTGGATGAACAACGCGTGCCCACCGAACCGCGAACCGTGGGCGAAGATCACGCCCTCGGCGCCGTCGCTGATATCTACATCCGCGATGATCTTGTACGACCGACCGCGGACGTTGACCGCGACGCCCTCGGGGACTGCACTGCTACCGGGGTAGTAGATGTACCGGCTGCGAGGCGGTTCGGCCTGCGGCCGGTCGATGGTCAGTTGCTCCATCGCGGTCCGGTCGTCCAGCGGCAGGCCGTTGTTGATCTTGGCCTCCTCGAACCAGACGTCGATCAGCTCCTGCAGCTTCTCCGGGTGCTGGTCGGCCAGGTTCTTCGCCTCGGCCCGGTCCTCGTCGACGTGATACAACTCCCACTTGTCCTGATCGAAGCGGCCCTTGCCGCTGATCGGTGCATGGGTGGCTGCAGCCTTCCAGCCGTCCTGCCAGATGCCCCGAGTGCCGAGCATGTTGTAGTACTGCCGCTTCTTCGCCGTCGGGCTGTCACCGCTGTCGAAGCTGTAGCGCATCGACACTCCGGGCAACGGGATCTGCTCGACACCGCGATAGACCTCGGGCATCTCCAGCCCGGCCACCTCCAGGATCGTCGGCACCACGTCGACGGCGTGGTGGTATTGATGCCGGATCTCGCCCTTGGCCTTGATCCCCTTCGGCCAGTGGATGACCATCGGGTCGCAGGTGCCTCCGGAGTACTGGCTGTACCGCTTGAACATGTGGAACGGCGTGCTGAAGGCGGCCGCCCAGCCGGTCGGATAGTGGTTGTACGCCTCCGGCCCGCCGAGATTGTCCAGCTGGGCCATGTTCTCGGCGATGTCATCGGGATAGTTGTTGAAGAACTTGTTCTCGTTCACCGAACCGTCCGCCGAACCTTCACCCGAGGCGCCGTTGTCAGCGCAGTAGAACACGATGGTGTTGTCCAGCTGCCCGGTCTCCTCCAGGTAGTCGATCACCCGACCGACCTGGGCGTCGGTGTACTCGCTGAAGCCGGCGAAGACCTCCGCCATCCGGGCGAACAGCCGCTTCTCATCATCGCTGAGGGAATCCCAGGGGCGGACCACGTCAGCCGGATTGGCCTGATCGTCGGGAAGCGGATTGAACGGCGGCAGCTCGGTGCCCTCGGGCAGGATGCCTCGTTCGATCATCCGGGCCAGCACCCACTCGCGGTAGGCGTCGTACCCATCGTCGAACATGCCCTTGTACTTGTCGATGTATTCCTGCGGAGCATGGTGCGGAGCGTGATTGGCACCGGGGCAGAACCACATGTACCACGGCTTCGACGGGTTGGAGGCCTGCTGATCGCGCAGCATCTTGACCGCGCGGTCGGCCAGATCCTTGGACAGGTGGTAGCCCTCTTCCGGGGTGTAGGGCTGTTCGATGAAGTGGTTGTCCTCGCACAGATCTGGATACCAGTTGTTGGTCTCGCCACCGAGGAAGCCGTAGAACCGATCGAAGCCCATCTGCAGCGGCCATTGGGACCGACTGCCACCGGCGGAATTGTCCTCCTCCGGGACGTTGTGATCCTTGCCCAGCCAGAAGGTGCTGTAGCCGTTGTCCTGCAGGACGTGGCCGATGGTTGCGCACTCGTCCGGGATCCGGCCGGCAGCGCCGGGGAAACCGTTGGTGCCCTCCATGATCGCTGCGACCCGGTTCTGGGTGTGGTTGCGGCCGGTCAGGAAGCAGGACCTCGTCGGCGAGCAGAGTGCGGTGGTGTGCCACTGGGTGTACGTCAGCCCGTTGTCGGCCAGCCGCTGCAGGGTCGGCATGTTGATCCGACCTCCGTACGGCGACCAGGAGGCCATGCCTGTGTCGTCATAAAGGACGATGAGCACGTTCGGTGCACCGTCGGGCGCCTTCGGCAGCTCGTACGGCGTCCAGTCCGGAACCGAATCACGGACGTCGAGATTGATGACGCCGTTGAACTCCTTGGTCACGATCTACCTCCAGATGATCTTGATTTCGAGCACGACCGGCGGCGCGAACCACCGCTGCCTGCTGGCGATCCACTGCCGTCCAAACCTGATGCTTGTCCGCCTACGAAGTCGGCGGCGTCGCCCGTAATGGGTGAACCAGGACCGGGAATTCCGTCCGACAAAGGCGTGTGGTTCATGATCAAACGATCACCGGTAGCTGCAGCATCGCGATCAGGCCGACCACGAACCCGACCAGCCCGAGCACGAGCAACATCCACTGAGCCGCCGGCTTCGGCGGCCGGACGGACACGGCGGCGAAGAACAGCACCAGTGCGAACAACACCGTCAACAAGGTGTACCTGTCGCCCCGGGCGTTGTTCTGCAGTGCATCGGCGAAGCGCTGATCGGCCCGGTGATCGGCGGCCGCGGCCTGGGCCTGACCGGGCGGCTGATAGGCCTTCAGATCGAACGGCGAGTTCGTCGACTTGCCCTGGGCCAGCCAGGCCTCGTACGCCACTTCCAGCCGGTCGGGGAAACGACTCTGGACATATCGCGCCAGCTGCGGCTTCCCCTCCGCCTTGGCCTGTATGTAGATCGCCCACAGGTTCACGTCGATCTGCCGTCGGCTGTTCGCGGTGTCCTGGGCACGGGCCGCGGCAATGCGATTGCTGGATGCCTCACTGAAGGCGATGGACATTTCACCGCCCCACTTCGAGGCTTCGAATCCGCACCAGGCGGTGATCACCGCGGTCACCGCCAGCAACAGCAGGACCAACACGTCCCGCAGTCGCTCGGTCCGATCCTCGCGAATCGCAATCTGCGGCTCGGCCCGGGCCCGTGGATCGGAATCGGTGTGTTGCGCCTCCGCTGTCAACTTGAGACTCCGATCTGGCATTCCTGGTCAATTGTGAACGCCCCGCGCGCGGATACTTGCGACCGCGAATCGTCGCTGTGAGCTTCGCCGTCAGGATTCCGAGCCGCCTCACCCGGATTGGGTGATGTGGTGAATTCGGCCCGATCGGAACGATGTCTACCTACCCGATTCAGGTGCGGAGGCCCGATGACGACGACCGATGGTGCACGGCAGACACGACTTCCGTCGTGGCGGCCGGGACCGACCCGCGATGCGATCCTCGGATACCTGGACGGGATTGACGACATTCCGGTCGAGGACCGGGTCGCCTACATCGACAACGACGGAACGTTGTGGTGCGAGCGGCCGCGTTACGTCCAGCTGGATTTCTATCTGGACGTGCTCAAGAAGCACGTCGCGGCCGACCCGTCGCTGGCCGAACAGGAGGAATTCGCTGCGCTGCTGAGCAACGATGCCGCCAAGATCGGCGCGATCGGCCTGAGCCGGATCGCCATCGCACTGGCCAAGCTGTGTGACGGACAGACGCCGACCGAATTCGCCGCCGACGTCGACGACTTCCTGGATCGCTATCGGCATCCGACGTTCGGTTCGAACCTGGATTCGGTCGTATACCAGCCGATGCTCGAACTGATCGACGAGTTGATGGCCCACGACTTCACCGTCGGCGTCGTCACCGGCGGCGGGACGGAGTTCGTCCGCCGGGTGGCGCCGCGACTGTACGGCGTACCGCCCGAGCGGGTGGTCGGCACGCTGATCGGCTATCAGCTCGAACGCGACGACAGCCGGCGGCCGGTGTTGCGCCGAACGGTCTCCTTGATGGGCGATGCCAACGAGGGCGGCGCCAAGGTCGGGCACATCCAGAGCCAGCTCGGCCGCGCGCCGATCGTTGCGATCGGGAATTCCGCCGGAGACCAGCAAATGCTCGAATGGGCCCAAGCCGGCCGTCATCCCGGTCTGGCGATCCTGATCAATCATGACGACGCCGATCGCGAATTCGCCTACCAGGGTGAGGCCGCCACTTTCGCATCCACCGAAGCCATCACCGATGTCGCGAACCGCCTGGGCTGGACGACCGTCAGCATGGCGTCCGACTGGGTAACGATCTTCCCCTCCGCCGGCGAGGAAACGGCGACCTCTTGACTGATCCGACCAAGAACGGAAAGCTGCTGAATTGCCGCGGCAACGGGGTGTGGCGGATCAGAGCTCAGTACCGATGAACGGAGTGCATATGAGCCGCCGTCGGCTCCGACGAATCCTGTTGCCATTCGCCAGACTCGGCCGGCAGTTGCGGCGCGGACTTCGCGGCGGTCGCCGCGTGGTTGCCGCAACTCTCTCCTTCGCGTTGCTGATGAGTTTCCTCATCGCCCAACCGGCGTACGCCGAAGACCCGGGCGAGCTGACGGTCAACAAGTCGGCGTCGGTGACTGACGTCGAACCGGGCGACACCTTCGAGTACACGATCGTCGTCAGCTGCACCAACATCGGTTCCGGCGGCTGTACGAGTGCCGAACTCACCGACACCCTGCCCGAGGGCATTTCGCTGAACCCGGGTCCAGGCGCGATCTCTGTCACGGGTGCCAGCGGAACCGTGAACGGTACCGATGACGGCTTCACCGTTGACTTCACCGATCCGCTGTCTGATCCCGCGGGCGGCGAGGGTATGGCGGATGGTTCCACGGCGACAATCACGGTTCCGGTCGTCGTCGATGAAGACATCGATCCGGAGTTGGACGGCACCGATCTGGTCAACACGGCGACCGCGGACGGCACCAACACCGTCCCGGCCTCGGACACCGCGACTGTCGTGCCGAGCATCCCGATCAACTACGCGGCCAGCACGGACAAGTCTTTCGACCCGGACAGCGCGATCGCCAACCCAGGCACCGAAACCACGATGAGCCTGTCCGGCGGCAACGCCTCCAACGTGCCGGTGGACGAGGTCACCATCACCGACCCGATCGACCCACCGAATGACGCCTTCACCTACCTGGCGTTGACCGGCGCTCCGGACGTCACCCTGCCGGAGGGCGCGGAGCAGGTGCAGGTCGACGTGTACGTCGACGGGAACTGGATCAACGGTCCCCCCGGCCCGCCGCCGGCCGTCCTCCCCGACGGCGTCGATCCGGCCGATGTCGAGGGCATCAGGATCCACTTCATCAGCACCGACGACGACGGCATCCCGCCGAATGCCTCCGGCACTGTCGACGTAGCCCTGGAACAGCGCGACAACATCGAGGAGGCCGGCACCGGCCCGCTCAGCAACGAGGTGTCAACCACCGTCACCGACGACGGCAATGAATCCGATCCCGCCACCGCGGACGCGGACTACACCATCAATTCGGCCGATATCGCGTTGGATGCGTCGAAGACCTTCGACCCCGACACCATCGCGGCCGGCAGCGACAGCACCGTCACCATCGGCGCCACCAACACCAGCGACCGGACTCTGGACACGCTGACCATCTCCGAGCCGGGCACCGATTCCGACGACAACATCTTCACCGACGGACTCACCTTCAGCGGCTGGGGCGACGGCGTCCAGTGGCCGGCCGGTGCGACCGGAGCGTCGGTCACCTACACCTACGCCGACGGCACCAGCGAGACCATCGACGCTGACGCTCAGGACACCCTGCCGGATCCGGATCCGGACAAGACGGTCACCGGTTTCTCGGTGGAGTTCACCGGTGAGATCCAGCCGGGTGCCGAGGCATCGATCCCGTTCACCGTCACCGCCGACGACGAGCAGTCTCCGGACGAGATCGACCACCCGAACACCATCACCGCCGACTCGACCACGCCGGACGGCTATCACGGGCACGCGACGGCCGACGACACCTTGACCACGATCGTCAAGCGGATCGATGTCGTCACCGACAAGACGATCTCGCCGTCGCAGATCTACTCGATTCCGGGCCAGACGGCGCTGGTGGAACTGTCCGGCAGGGTCACCGACTTCCCCGACTCGACCACCGACGCCAACGACATCATCGTTCAGGACCCGGCCGACCTCAGCAATGACTCGTGGTATGGCTCGTTCACTCCGACCAGCATCGTCGAGACCCCGATCCCTGCCAACGCCACGCTGACAGTTCAGTACTGGGACGGCACCGAGTGGGTCGACGTGCCGGGGATGACCGACCTTCCGGGTCCGGACACCTTCTCCGGTGATCTCCCTGCCGACGTACAGGAAAACGCCCAGGGCATCCGCTTCGTCTATCACTCCGACGACGGCTTCCCGCCGGGCACCGAGGTCAATCCGAACATCGACTACAGCCTGAAGGACTCCGCCCAGGGCCAGGAGATCGATGTCGATGACTGTGCGAACTCCACCGTCCACTCGTTGCAGGCCACCGTTGGTGACGCGACCTCGGAACCGGCCTGCGACAGCATTCATCTGCGCCCGCTGACCCCCGGCAACGGTGACATCATCGACAAGGCGTGGGATCAGGACGCCGTCGGCGAGCGGACCCAGGAGGAGCGCGGCCTGACCATCAACTGGTCCACCAGCGGCGCCTCCAACATCGACCAGATGGAGGTCGCCGACGTCGCGGATCCGAGTGCGGATGGTCTCACCAGTTCGGTGTTCGACAGTTTCGATCTGAAGCGGATCGATCCGATCACCGCCGGCGACGATCCGCACCTGACCTATGACCAGGTCGCCAGGGTCGAGTTGTACAGCCTCAGCCAGGACCAGTGGATCGAGGCGCCGAACGACCCGTGCCCGAGCGCCTGCGACGGCACGTTCCCCGGCTACACCCTCAACGCCGACAGCCAGGCCGACACCATTGCCTTCCGGCTGGTGTTCCAGGAAAGCCCGACCCGAGCCGATCGGATCGGTGGCAATCCGGAGGCACCCCGCGTCGGCAGCGGCGTAGCCCGCTCGGACGGCAACGATCGCATCGTCCACCCGGTCTTTCAGATCCGCGACGAGTTGCGGTCCAACCCGGACGATCCGGTGCTGGCCGAGGACACCTACAACGTCGACGGTGAGACCGGTCAGGTCGACAACACCGCCCGAGCCACCGTGGTGATCGACGGCGACGAGATCGTCCATCAGGACGCCGACGACATCATCACCATCACTGAAGTCAATCCGACTGCCAACATCACCAAGGATTGGAGCGGCGGTCCGCTCGGCGTGCCCGAACCGGGCACGGCGGACTTCCCGGACGAGTATCCGACCGGACGGGTCAGCCTCGCGGCGGAGAACACCACCCCGCGCAAGGTCGACAGCATCACCATCAACGAGCCGGGCGGGAACCCTCAAACCATCCCGTTCGACGAGTTCAACCTGCAGGGTTTCGACGAGATCACGGCACCAGGTGACATCGGCGCCACCGATGTGACGATCACGCTGCAACTGGCCGGTGGTGGCACCCAGACGATGACCCGGGACGAGGCGCTGAACGCCGCCGAGTCCGACCTCACCGAAGTGGTCGGCTTCACGGTGAAGTACACCGGCCGGATCGTGTCCGAGGGCACCGCCAACGTCGTCTTCGACACTCGGCTCCGGCCGACGCACCGCGATGGCGGCGCTCCCGTCACAGCGGAGGCCGACAGCCCGGTCGACGACGTCGCGTCAACCACGGTCAGCGATCTGGACAACTACACCGGCGTCGAGCCGCGCACTGACACCGACCAAGCTGCGGCCGAGATTCTGTTGCAGCCCCGCGGCATCGGGCTGGACGTGACCAAGGACATCAGCCCGGCATCGCAGACCGAGCCTGATGACTCCCCCGTGACGGTCACCCTGACCGGACAGCCGTCGGGCCCATCACGTACGAATCGGATGCAGTTGACCGACGACGATCAGTCGTTCTTCAATGCCTACGACTTCACCGGCTTCGGTGACTTCTCCTTCACCAGCCCGATCAACCAGGTCCAGGTCGATGCCTATACCGGCGGCACCTTCACCGCCGCCGGTGCCGAGGTGACCCGGACCGGCGGCCAGTGGGTAGAAGGTACGCCGGGCGGCTCGCTGACGCTGCCCGACGGCGTCACCGCCGACCAGGTGCAGGGCCTCCGGTTCACCTTCACCAAGGCCGACGGCTCGATCTGGG
>DATCVL010000192.1:0-3846 GCA_036566865.1 Microlunatus sp. | reverse complement strand
CCGACGCCGTGACTCCGAGGATGGCAATCCCGGCGAAGGTCGGGGCGGGGGGCGCGGCCGCGGTGGTCGCGCCGACGGACCAACCGGTCACGGTCATCATCACGGCGGCTTCGAGCCGAGCCCGGAAGCATTGCGGGAGTGGCTCTCGGATCCGGCGAACATTCCGTGGGGGCGGGGTCGCGGACGCGGCCGTCGCGGACCGCGGGGCTTCGGCCGGCCGGGCGGCTGGCAGCAGAGCGACCTGCCGTCGGTCGACGATGCCGAGTCCTGGTTCAACGGTCGCCTGCCCGGCGACTGGTTCTCCGCGGTCGAGGTGACCGTGGATCGTGAGGAGATCATCGTCATCGGCACCCTGGCCGACACCGATGAACTGACCGGCGCCGAGGCCGAAGGACGGATCAGCCGATTCCGTTCGGACAGCCGGGACACCCGGATGGAGATCGCGGACGAAGCGCAGGAACGCTATCGCCGCAAGGTCTCCTGGGGTGCTCGGGCCGGCGATGTGGACGAGTTGTTCACCCACATCTCGGTACCGGTGATGACCCGGCTCAAGCAGCCGGAACGTCAGGTTCTTGACACTTTGGTCGATGCCGGGGTGGCCCGGTCTCGTTCCGAGGCGCTGTCCTGGGCGGTCAAGCTGGTCGGTGAACACACCGATTCTTGGCTGACCGACCTTCGGTCCGCGATGGCCGAGGTCGACAAGCTCCGAGCCGAGGGTCCCCAGGTCGGTAACGACACGGAAGAGTCCGAGGAGGACTCGGAGCAGGACTGACCAAGATCAGATCACGCCGACCGCAGTCATGATCTACTGCTTCGCGTGATTCGCTGCTGAGCGTGATCCAGATCCGCAGCCGGCCGTCGCGTATACCTACGCGGCGGCCGGCTGCTTGCGTCATCAGGCGCTGGTTCCGTTCCAGGACTCTCGTCCGAACTAGGCGGTCGCGCGCACCAAGCCGGCGAACGGTGTGGATCTGCTGGCAAGGCACGTTTCCGGAGACGCCGGCGCGCTCACTACAGCGCCGCGCGCATCGCGGGGAAGCGGGTCGGGGCGAAGCCGGCGCGCTCGTACATCCGCCGACCGGCTTCGGTCGCCATCAGCTCCGCCCGTGCGACCCCGGTCGCGCGTGCCCACTCCAACACGGCCTCGAAGGCGCGGCGGCCATGGCCGCGACCCCGCGCCTCCGGACTGGTACAGATGTTGCTGATCAAGACGTCGCGACCGTCGGGCGCGCTGGGCGAAGGAGCAGCGTCTCGAACAGCTCCCATCGCACAGGACACAACTCGATTGCCGTGCTCGACGACGAAGATCCCGTAGCTCGGATCGTCGAGCCGACGAGCGAACCAGTCGCGCGCCGCTACCCGCCACTGATCAGCGGTCGAGGACAGCCCCATGGCTTCGAACATGCTGGCCCTCAACTCGACCAGCGAGTCCAGATCGTCCGGTAGCGCCGGACGCGCAACTGTCAGTTCGGTCGTCACGGAAGGGACAGTACGCAGTCAGCGTCTGCCCGGTGCGAGCGATCCCGCCAGACGATCTCGGCCGGTGCACGGGTAGCGGCCCGACCGAGATCATGCGGGCTGCCTCAGCCTAGGTACCCTCAGCCGGCAGGCCGATCGACGATCCTCAGCGTGACCGCTCGGACCGGTAGTAGTTGATCAAGGACTGGGTCGAGGAGTCCTGCTGGGACAGGGCTTCGCTGTCGCCGGCCACCGCCGGAGCGACCTCGAGGGCAAGCTGTTTGCCCAGCTCCACACCCCACTGGTCGAAGCTGTCGATACCCCAGACGGTGCCCTCGACGAAGGTGATGTGCTCGTACAGCGCGATCAATTGACCCAGCACCGACGGTGTCAGGGCCGGGGCCATGATCGAACTCGTCGGCCGGTTGCCGGTGAACACCCGTGCCGGGACGATTGCTTCCGGTGTTCCCTCGGCGCGGACCTGATCAGCCGTCTTGCCGAACGCCAGCGCACGGGTCTGGGCGAAAAAGTTCGCCAGGAACAGCTCGTGCACGTCGACATCCCCGTCCTGCAAGGGATGCGAGGGATTCGCGACGGTGATGAAGTCGCACGGGATCAGCCGGGTGCCCTGGTGGATCAACTGGTAGAAGGCATGCTGTCCGTTGGTGCCGGGCTCGCCCCAGAAGACCTCGCCGGTGGACGTAGTGACCGGGCTGCCGTCGTAGCGGACACCCTTGCCGTTGGACTCCATCGTCAACTGCTGCAGATAGGCAGGGAACCGATGCAGGTATTGCGCGTACGGCAGTACGGCATGAGTCTCGGCACCGAAGAAGTTGCTGTACCAGACATTCAGCAGACCCAGCAGCGCCGGCACGTTCTGCTCCAGCGGCGTGCTGCGGAAGTGCTCGTCGATCGCGTTGAAGCCGGCCAGGAAGTCGGCGAAATTGTCCGGGCCGATGGCCACCGCCAACGAGGTCCCGATCGCCGAGTCCACCGAATAGCGGCCGCCGACCCAATCCCAGAAGCCGAAGGCGTTCGCCGGGTCGATGCCGAACGCTGCCACCTTGTCCAGCGCGGTGGAGACCGCGACGAAGTGCTTGGCGACCGCTTCGGACCGGGACGCTTCGTCGCCAGAGATCGCTCCCGAGGCCGTCAGTGCGTCGAGCAACCAGGATCGGGTCAGCCGCGCGTTGGTCAACGTCTCCAAGGTCCCGAACGTCTTGGAGCTGACGATGAAGAGCGTGGTCTCCGGATCAAGATCATGAGTCTTGGTGTACGCGTCGGTCGGGTCGATGTTGGAGATGAACCGAGCCGTCAGCCCGTCCTGCTTGTACGGCAGCAGGGCCTCGTACGCCATCACCGGACCAAGATCAGAACCACCGATGCCGATGTTGACCACGGTCTTGATCGGCTTGCCGGTGACGCCGGTCCACGCGCCGCTGCGGACCTTGTCGGCGAACTCGTACACCCGACGCAGTACCTCGTGCACCTCGCCGTTCACATCCTGCCCGTCGACCTCGAGCGTGGCCCCGGACGGAGCCCGCAGCGCGGTGTGCAGCACCGCCCGGTCTTCGGTGACGTTGATGTGCTGACCGGAGAACATCTGCTCGATCCGTTCGCTCAGACCGACCTGCTGGGCCAGCTCGATCAGCGCGCTCTTGATCTCGGGATCGATGAAGTTCTTCGACAGGTCGGCGAACAGGTCTCCGGCGGTGAAGCTGTACGTGGTCGCCCGGTCGGGATCGGCGGCGAACCGGCCCCGCAGGTCGGGCTCGAAGTTCTTGTGCAGTTCGGTGAGCTTGGCCCAGGCGTCGGTGCCGGTGGGGTCGACCGGAGATGTCATGGCTACCGCCTTGTCGAAGGTGAGTGTTCTCCCAGGCCGAGCAGGAACCGACTGCCCGGGGATTGCCCGGCAGTTTCCGCTCACCCTCCGCCGCCACTGGTGAAGGGCAACATCGGCCGATTGGCACATTACTGACCGGCGCACCGCCACCTCAATCGGCCCCACTGGCAGACGGCACCCCGACACGATGCGGGACAGCGCGCCAAAGCTGACACATCGGTGGGGTGGGGGTGCGGGAGGACTTGACCGGATCAGGCAGGGTTGCCGGGTGGAGGTTGTGACCGAGATCTGGCAGCGCGCGACCGCGGTGCAGCCACCGCCCCGTCCCCAGGTGGTCGGCGTGATCGCCGTGATCGGCCTGGTTCTGGTGTTGTTTCGGCGGACCTGGCCGGTGACCCGGCTGCTGGTGACCATCACCCACGAAGGCGCCCATGCGGTGGCGGCTCTGGTGGTCGGCCGCCGCCTCACCGCCATCCACCTGAACAGTGACACCTCGGGTCTGACCGTCTCCCGGGGCAAGGCACGCGGCCCGGGCATGATCATCA